>CAJOMV010000134.1 GCA_905235805.1 uncultured Ruminiclostridium sp. | reverse complement strand
GCGGATGACGGGACTTGAACCCACACGGCATTGCTGCCACTGGCACCTGAAGCCAGCGCGTCTGCCAATTCCGCCACATCCGCATATCTGTACATTGCTAAAATATTATAGCACACATTTCCGAAAAAATCAAGTGTTTTTTGAAAAAAATTTAAAAAAATGGAAAAAGCCGAAAAGATGTCATAGTTTGTCACAAAAAACCTCGAAAATGTCATTGAATGTCACACTGAAATGTGGTATTATGCTATTGTGGAAAGTTGAGTGAGAGAACACACAGCTTTCCCGGAATAAAGAAAAGCGTTTTTCGCTTGCTGTGCTGCACAGCGAGCGGGGAGCGCTTTTTTTGTGTCCTTTGCCCGAAATGCCGGAGGGCGGTCAGCGACAGGCGCGCGGACGGAGCGGGGCATTTGCCCCGGGTGCTCTGCTTCTTTGATGATACGGCGCACGGCGGTTTTTACCGCGGAGCACCGCCGCGACGGCACGGAGGGCTGGGGGACACTATTTTTATAGCAGGAGGTGAACGGAATGGCAGACGAGAACACGGTAACGGCTGAAAACGAGGCGAAGGAGACCGAAGAGGAGAAGCTCTACACACAGGCGGAGCTTGACGGAGCTCTGAACGCCGAGCGTGAGAAGTTCGCGGCGCAGCTTGCGGAGACCGAGAAGCTCGCGGCGATGAGCGAGGAGAAGAAGGCGGAGTATCTGCGCGGACAGCTTGAGAAGTCGCTGTCGGAGCGCGAGGCTGCGGTGGCGAGAAGGGAGCTTATGGCTGACGCGGCGGAGAAGCTCACGGCGGCAGGACTGCCCAAGGCGCTTGCGGAGTGTCTGGATTATTCGGGCAAGGAGGCTTGCAAGCTCAGTCTCGGCAAGGTGAGCGCGGCATTTGAGAACGCACTTTCGGAGGCGGTGACCCAGCGCCTTCGCGGAAGAACACCGAGGTTCGCGCCCACAGGCGTCAATGACGCTTTTCTGGACGGACTCGGACTTTACGGAAACAATAAGTAATGAAAAGGAGAAATCATCATGGCGATCAATCTTGCGGAAAAGTATTCCACACAGGTGGACGAGGTCATCAGACGCGGACTGCTTTCGACAGCAGGCGTAAACAACGAGGTAGAGTTCGGAAATGCGCGCTCTGTCAAGGTCTATACACTTGACACAGCTCCCCTGAACGACTACGACCCCACAGCGGGCATGAGCAGATACGGCGAGCCCGTGGAGCTTGAGGACACTGTGCAGACTCTTGAGATGACACAGCAGAAGTCCTTCACATTCACGATAGACAAGACCTACGAGACGGATTCCCCCGAGGGTGTCCGTGACGCCGGCAAGGCTCTCCAGAGACAGATCGAGCAGGTCATCATTCCCGCGATAGATACCTACCGCTTCTCTGTTCTTGCCGATAAGGCGGGTACAAAGATATACGAGGAGCTCACCTCGGAGAACGCATACGAGACCTTTGTCTCCGCGAACACAGCGATAACCGACGAGGAATTCCCGATCGAGGGACGTGTGGCATTCTGCTCCAACGACTTCATCGAGCTCCTCAAGAAGGACACAGGCTTCACCAAGGCTACCGAGCTTGCGCAGGACAGAGTTGTGTTCAAGGGCATGGTCGGTGACTGTGACGGCGTTGCGATAATCGCGGTACCGAAGCGCAGACTTCCCGAGGACGTTGCCTTCATCATCACACATCCTATGTGCGCGCCCGCTCCCGTGAAGCTTCAGGACTACAAGATCCACCGCGACCCTCCGGGCATTGCCGGAACTCTCGTTGAGGGACTTCTCTACCACGACATCTTTGTTTTCGACAAGAAGAAAAAGGCTGTGGCAGTATGCTTCGACGGCGAGGAGCCTGCCGCTGAAGAGCCGGCCGGGGAAGAGAACGAAAATTCATAAGCGATAAGCCGAGGGAGGAAACGAACAATGAGAAACATTGACGTAATGCGCATACTCCTGCCTCCCGACGATGACAGCTCCGACATAAAGCTTCAGCTCCTCCTTGACAAAGCGGAGAATATCCTGCTCGATTATCTCGGGCGGGATACGCTCCCGGAGCGCCTGAACGACATGACTGTGCAGATAGCGATAACGCTGTACAACAGGCTCGGCAACGAGGGTGAGGAGAAGCGCACGGAGAACGACATCTCGGTGTCGTTCTCGGAGCTTGTCACCGACGATATGCTCCGCAGACTCAAAAACTATCCGAGAAAGGTGGGGACGATCAATGCAGCGGACACAAGGCAGACTTCGTAAGATAAATGTGTACTCGCCCGCGGAAGCGGACAGCGGCTATGTCGGCAGGCAGGTCGTTCCTACGCTTGTGGGGTATGTGTACGCGGAGGTATTCCCCGAGAAGTCCGTGCTGTCGGACGAGCGTGACGGAAAAAGGACAAAATACGGCGCAACGCTCGTCCTGCGCAGAGACGCGGGAGTAAAATGCGGGGATTATATGGGTATCTACGGCGAATCCCCCGACAGCCGGGTGACGGAAGCCGCCATATATCCCGGTCATCTTACGGTAAGGACGGAGCGCGTATGAAGGACTACACCGCGGAGATAAACGCCGCTGTCAAGGAGCTCGGCAGGATAGCGTATGAGGAGGCGCGGACGGTATGCCCGGTGCGCACGGGAAGGCTAAAGCGCAGCATTACGAACACCGATCACGCCGAACGCGCGGGCGGTCAGCTTTCCGTGAAGATATGGACCGACGTTCCCTACGCCGCGTCCGTTGAGCTCGGTCACGGGAACAGGAAGCCCCGCCACTATCTCGGCTCCGGCGCGGAGAAGGCTGCGCGCATGGTGCCTGCGGTCTTTAAGATTTATCTGGGAGGAAACGGAAAATGATAGATGTAAAACCCACGATAGCGTCGCTGCTGTCCGGCATCGCGGACACGGAGCTGTCGTTTCCGCAGTGTGCGGAGGAGCTGCCGCGCGTCACGATATCCGAAAACGGCAACGTCTCCTCCGTAATGCTCAGCGGCGAGGACAGATACAGCATCATCACTCTCCAGCTCGACGTCTTCGCGAAGACCGCGGAGGAATGCTCGGAGCTTGCCGCGAGAGTGAACACGGAGCTTACAGCGAGAGGCATAAAACGCGCCTTTGCGCAGCTCATCACAGATGAGCGCTTCCCGCGCTTCTGCATGAGATACCGCTTCGGCATAGATGAGCGCACATGGCGGACGGTATCGCTCTGAATATATCACAGGAGGAAATTATGGAACTGCTTACATCGGGAACTGCCTATTATCTCAACGGGCAGAACCTTTACGGACTTAAATCCACTCCCGAGCTTGGCGGGACGCGTGAGAAGAAGGAGGTCACAAACCTTCTCGACACCGCTCACCGCTACATCGCGGGACTTTACAAATACGACGACCTCACCTTTGACTTCTACTATAACAGCACCGACACCAACTCCAACGTCACCGCGTCGCAGACAGCCGCGGCATTCCGCGCGGCAAGGGCTGTGGAGCTCTCGGGTGCGTCTGTGCAGCAGAAGGTAGTGTTCCCGGACGGCACCTACTTTACCTGGACGGGACAGGTATCAACGAAGGTGAAGAAAATGGACGTTGACGGAGTTATGGAGTTCAGTATCATCTCTGTTCCCAATACCGAGCTCACATACAGCGGAGACAGCAGCATAAGCAGCTAAGGCGTCAGAACAGTGAACAGTCATAAGGAGCTTGCTCCTTATGGCTGTTCGTTTTTATGGGGTGGAAATATGAATGAGAATATAGCAAGAAAGCCGTACAGGGAGCTGGAAGCGGGCGGGAGAACATATCTCCTGCGCCTGACGGCGCTCTCGGCGGTGCGGCTGGAGGAGCGGCTCGGAATGTCGGTGTACAAGGCGGTCGAGCGCAGCGATGAGGTGAAGGTGATCGCGGAGCTGCTGTACGCTCTGATAGAGGGGCTGAAGCCCGAGTTCACGAGACAGGATACCTACGCGGTCATCGACGACTATCTCGAAAGCGGCGGAACTCTCGCCTCGCTGAACCGGGAGATAGGGGAGGCACTGGAGATATCCGGTTTTTTCGGGCAGGCTTCTCCCGAGTCTCTGAGCTGACGGCGGTGCTCCGGGAGTACGCGGCGCCTTATGTGAGCGATGTACGGACGCTGTGGGAGCTCACCGCGTATGAGACGGAGGAGCTCATCAGAGCGGGCAGGAAGCGTGAAGCGGCGAGAGCGCGGGAAAACGAGCTGCTCGCCTACAATATCGGGGCGCTGGTGATGACAGCCTTCAACGCGCCGTCGAAATATCCCCGCAGTCCCGACGCGGCTTTCGGACGCAAGCACTCACCCGCCTCAGACGGTGGGAAAGCCGATTTCATGAGCATCGCAAAGCAGCTTAACAGGCGATTTGCCGACAGGGGGAACGTAAATGACAGTTGAAGAATTAAACATTAAGATAACCGCCGACGCGGAGAATTTCAAGAAAGCCATATCCGACGCGAATGCCGCAATGGACAGCTTCAAAAGCCGCGCGTCCGAGGCGGGAAGGGAAGTCACCGAAGCGTTTTCCGGTCTCATCGGGGTGAACGCTGTGGGAGTGAGCAGAGCGCCTGCGCAGGAGACTGTCGCGCCCGTCGAAATATCGGGGAGAGCGGACGCTGCAAGAGACTTCGCGGAAACGATGAGAAGCATGGGGCAGGCTTCATCGGGCAATGCGGCTGCGGAGCCTGTGAGGGAATATGAACGCCTCTCTACGGTCAACACCTTCGCGGAGCCCGTGAGAGAGTACGAGCAGCCCTCCGCGGCAGGCTTCGCGGAGTATTTCAGGGATACCCTGAACACTGTCTCGGGGACAGTTCTCATACCCGAGACCGATAGCGGAGGTATGCCGGACGTTCCCGCGGGAGGCGGCGCGAATGAGGTGCAGCCCGTCAATATAACCACCACGGTTGAGCTTGACGGGGACAAGGTCGGAGAATCGGTGAGCAGCTATTTTCTCCGCCGCAATAAGATAACAAACGGGATAAGCGGCTGACGGGAAGGGGAAAAGAATGTATTTTATCAAGATAAACAATACCGAGCTGCCCGTACCCTCGTATTATTCGGTGACGTCGAAGGACATCACCGGCACGGACAGCGGCAGATACGACGAAACGGGGCTCGTTCACCGCAACAGGGTCCGCAGCAGCGTAAAGACCTGCGAGGTGAAGTGGAAGCTGCCCGGCAGCTCGCTGGACGAGCTCAGTGACGCGCTGTCAGGAGAGCTGCTGGAGGTGACGCTGCTCGACCCGTCCACGGCGGGATATGTGCAGTGCGATATGTATGCCGAGAGCGTAAAGTCCGACTTCTATCAGCAGCAGAACGAGGACGAGACCGAGAGCTGGTGGGAGATAAGCTGCCGGCTCGTCGAGTATTAAGGGGGTGGGTCTGTGTATCCAGTGAGCAGTGATTACCTTGCGGCAGTACGCGGCAAGGTGCGCACCGACAGACTTACCGGTACGATCGTCCTTTCCTCCGGCAGCACGATCACGATAGACGACTCCGTGCTTGTGCGGGATTCGGTGAAGCTCACCAGAGAGCTGTGCAGCGGGAAGTACCGTATCGGCACCTTCGATCTCGCGTGTCTGCGCTTCGGCTTCTTTATCGACAACGCGCTTGGGCTCGACCTTACGGGAGCGTATGTTACGCTTGCCTACGGGCTGCTTGCGGAAGGGGACTTCGAGACAGTGCCGCTTGGGAAATTCCTCATCGACCCGGTGCTATCGGTGAGGAGGAAGAACATACTCTCGATAGTTGCCTACGACGAGGGCGTGAAGTTCGATGTTCCGCTGCCGGATTCACTGCGGGAGATGACGGGGACTCCCGATGAGCTGATAGCCGCGGCGTGTACGCACTGCGGGGTGAGCACCGACATCACCGCAGCGTCAATAGCGGATCTGCCAAATTCGGGCATGACTGTCGGAGCTGACGAGAAGCAGATACAGACCTGCCGTGACCTTGTGATGTGGTGCGCGGCTCTGATGTGCAGCTACGCGGCGGTGGACAGGAGCTCGAAGCTTACGCTCATTCCCGCGAAATACTCCGTGCAGCCCGACGATATGTCCGTCATCATACTCGACCGCACTATCCGCGCCGACGAGCGCCGCAGCATCACCGTGACCGACACGAGAGCGTACATCAAGTACCTGACCGCGTACTCGGGTGACGAGGTCAGGTCGTACACCTCCGCGTACACTTCCGATGACGAGCAGGCTTCTCCCGCGGCGTATGTGCTGGAGAAGAATCCTTTGCTTGCGGGGAAGAGCGCCTCCGTATGCGACACGGCAAATGCCGAGTGGCTGGAGTACATCGACGCGTTCAAGCAGCGCGGCGTGGAGGCGGAGATATTCGGCGACCCGTCCATAGATCCGGGGGACACCATAGCGTTCCGCGGCGGCGACGTCGATCAGAGAACAGGCATTATAGGCGTAGTAACGGGAATTGAGTGGAGATACCGCGGCTGTATGGACATAGAGTGCCTTGCGGCGGAGTGCTGCGGTACTATTGTCTCACAGGGGAGCAATTATTTTTCCTCCGACGTGAGAAAGCAGTCCGAGAAGCGTATCGACAGTATTCCCGTAGGCTCCGCCGGCGTCGGCGAAGACCTCGGAAACAACAACGAACGGTTCAATGCCTACGATGACAGTGGTAATCATAACACTATTGACGGCGGAAGCTATAACCACGCCGAGGGTGACGGCAATACGCTGAATGGCTGTTATGCCGTACACGTTGACGGTTATGGAAACACGGCGACCCTTGTGCAGCGCTCGTCTATATCGGGAGAGAGAAACACCGTTACAAATGCAAATGCGGTATCTGTAAGTGGATACAACAATAATGTGAACGGAAACTGTCACACTGTCAGCGGTTCAGGGAATACAATATC
>CAJOMV010000133.1 GCA_905235805.1 uncultured Ruminiclostridium sp. | reverse complement strand
GGTGGAGTACATGGCGTCAAAGGTATCCGCGACTGCGATTATCTGCGCGACACGAGGTATATCTTCGCCCTTGAGGTGGTTGGGATAGCCCTTGCCGTCGGGGCGCTCATGGTGAGAGCCCGCTCCTATGGCTATCTCGGGCATTATCTTGATATCCTTGAGAACATTATAGCCGAGGGTAGTGTGAGACTTGATTATCTCGAATTCCTCATCGGTGAGCTTGCCCGGCTTGTTGAGCACCTCCATGGGTACGCCTATCTTTCCGATATCGTGCAGGAGGGCGATGTTGTAGTATTTCTCGACCGTATCCTCGTCATAACCGAGCTCACGAGTGAGCATTGCGGTGTATTTCGCGACGCGGTTGGAGTGACCGTTGGTGTATTTGTCCTTCATATCTATGGTCTTGGCGAATGCCTCTGCCATATCGCGTATGAAGATCTTCTGCTCCTGCGCGCGGCGTTCATAGACGCGGGTCTTGTGGTCGATGTAGAGCTTGACGGCGTTGGATATTACGAACACGACCGCGGCACCTATGAGGAAGTAGAACCACAGCTCCTCGAAAAATGCCTTCTCCTTGATGATAGTGACAGTCATGGTCTGCTGCGCGTCGTGCTTGACGCTGTCGATGAGGGAGAGAGTGAATTTGTACTCACCGCCGGAGAGGTTGGTGTAGCGGACAGGCTGCATATCCGACTTGCTGACGATAACGCCCTTATCGTCGGCACCCTCGAGGCTGTACATTATCTCGGGGTCGTGCATGGAGTAGGTGATAGCGTAGTCGAACACCGTGATAGTGTTCGCGTCGGAGGGCACGCGGAAGGTGCCGTTCTCATCGGGATAATAGCGGACGTCGTTCGCTTCTATGTAGGGAACGCTGAACATGATGTCACTGGTGCTGTCGAAATAGCGGTCGATGTTGACGCGGGTGACATTGCCGCGCCCGGAGATGTAAAGGTCGCCGGTATCGCTTATGCAGCTGAAGGAATTTCCGGTGGGTATGGTCGGCAGACCGTCGGAAATGCCGTAGTACATATAGTCGTACTTCTCGCTCGTGAGAAGCTCGGAGGCGTTGGCGACATAGATGCCGTTGGAGGAGAGCAGCCAAGCGTTGCCGTCATCGGCAAAGTAGATATCGTAGTTGTTGAGATAGGGGAAGTTCTGAACGGTCTTGATAACGCCGTCCTGTATGTACTGCACGGAGTTGGAGGTGAGCACCCATATAACTCCGCGCTCGGGGTCACGCTTGAGGCGCAGGATTATCTCGCTGGTGAGACCGTCCGCGAGCCCTATGCGGGAGAGCTTGTTGCCGTCGCTGATGTAGATGCCGTCACCGTCGGTGCCGAGGAAATACACACCGTCCCCGGCGGCTGCCACGGTGAGGACGACTGTGTTGCTCAAACCCGACTCGGCGGTGATGCTGCGCTCTATCTTACCGTCACGGATAATCGAAACTCCGCCGTTGGTGCCGACTATCTCGGCGCCGTCGGGAGCGGTGACAGAGCAGCGGCACTTGTTGTTCGCGAGACCGTCCTTCTCGGTATAGGAGACTATCTTCCCGTCGGCGGTATAGCACACCAGCCCGAGGTCTCCCGTATAGGTGGAGAGCCACATATTCCCGTTGTCATCCTCGTCGATGCAGCGGATACGGGCGCTTCCCATATAGGCTTCAAGCTCATGGTCGACCTGAGTGTCGTCCTTAGGGTCGATGACCTGAAGCCCCGCGTCGGTGCCGACGAAGAGCAGTCCCCCGTGTAGGCAGGTGGAATTGACCACGCGCTCGGGGAGCTCCGCCTTATCGGTGACATTCTCGAACTTGTTGGCGACTACCTTCATGACGCCCTGCCGGGTGGAGCTGAACCAGAGATTGCCCTCATAATCCTCGGTGAAGTTCTCGATAGAGCCCGTGAGGGGAATATTCTCGAGAGCTCGGAACTGCCCGCCGCTGTCCTTGTAGAGTATCTTCCCGTCTGTTATGAGCCATATTGTGCCGGCGGCTATGCCTATCTTGTTTATCGTGACGTCAAGCGTGGAGAATTCCTCCCGCACGTCGGTAATGTTCCCGGCTTCGTCGGTGTCATAGACAGTGCCGAGGTAAGCGGGCGCCTCCGAGGTGATGCCGCTGAAGCGGTCATCGAAGCTCCCGCGGCAGAACCTGCCGTCATCTGTGCCGAGATAAACGGCTCCGGGAGCGTCGGGATCGGCGGTAATGGTGTTGACTGTCCCTATCCCGAGGTCTTCGGAGTTGAAGTAGTCGGTGATGCGCAGGTCTCGTATGCGGAAGAAGCCTCCCCCGCGCGAGTTGCCATAGACCGTGCCCTCGGAGTCACGGTCAAGACGGAGGATATAGGAGTTCTCCGTCTGCGGCTCCGCGAGGTCGTGGAAATTGAGGTCGGTATCTATGTAGCACATACCTTGCGTGGTACCGACGAGGATATTGCCCGCCGCGTCCTCGGTAATGGCGCGCACCGACGAGGAACGCAGTCCGTCGAGGTAGGTGTAGTGCCTGCTGAAGCCCTCGTCAAGAACGACTATACCGTTGTCGTTGGTGCCGACCCAGAGCCTGTGCCTGCTGTCCTCGTAGAGGGCGTTGACGTTGGTGACGCCGGTGGAGGGATCCTGCCGCTCGAAGGTGGTGCCGTCATAGCGGAGCAGTCCTGCGTAGCCGCCTACCCATATAAAGCCGTCAGACGCGGCGAGTATCACATTAGCGTCCGAGGTGGGCAGCCCGTTCTCGGCGTTGTACAGCTTCGCGGCATATCCCGAGTTCTCGTCCCTGCCCGTCACGGCAGCCCCGCCGCCGACCGCGGACGCGGTAACGCCGCCGAGGGGCGAGGTGAGCAGCATCACAGCCGCCGCGGTCAGTCCCGCAAATATTTTCGTGTGCTTTGATATCATATCGGTTCCTCTTTCCGTAATTATCGTACTACTAAATAATACAACTATTGCCCCGATTTGTCAAGCGGGTCCTGCTATCGGGGCAATACAGGCGCTTCACCCGGGACCGTGAGAGATGAGCGGTCAGGAACCGAGCAGAAGCTTCTTTATTACGGTATATTTTCTTTCGGGGATAGGTATTACGGCGCCGTCGGACATGGTAACACTGAAGCGCTGCACCGACCTTACCTCTCCGGGGTTCACGATGAAGCCCGAATGGACGCGGATAAGCTTCCCCTCGGTCTGCTTCTCTATCACCGAGACGGAATCCCTTATCCGGAGGGCTCTGTCGGTCAGGTGTACGATGCTGTGCTGCTCGGGTTGGGACTCTATCCACAATATCGAGCTCAAGGCGAGCACATAGAACACATTGTCGGAGCCCCGAAGGCTTATCCGCGGCACCTGAAACGGCTTTGCGGAATGGTCGTAGACCTCGTTGAAGTGCATGGGGTAGATAAAGTCGTCGGAATGCTGCTCACCGGGATTGGATATATGGACCATGAATATCTTCGGTATACGCTTCCGGCGGCCGTTCTCGTCGGTATAGACGACGTCGCCCCAGCTGAACTGTATCCGCTGGAACAGCGGGAGAGTCTCTCCGTTCGGGTAGTACGTTGTCACGACGTACATCATCATTACCTCGCACGACGAGGGGGAAGTCTGTATGTACTGCACCTCCGTATCGCCGAGGGTGAAGGTAAGAGCGTTCTGCTCATTCCCCCACGCCTCCCGCATAGCGGCAAGGCTTTCGAGGCGCTGTCCTATGGCGGGTCCGTGCCAGATAACGTTGTCAGCCATTGCGTCCAGATACGGCGACACGTTGTTTTTATAGTATTCGTTGACTATATAGGCGCTTTTATCGGCGCAGAGCTTGGCATTCATTCCGTTATCACCTTCACACGATATTTTATTTATTATATAATCTTTTCCCGGGATTGTCAAGGCAAAATCTATCATTTCGCGAAAAAAACACGTCATTTTCCAAAATATAGTTGACAAAATATATATAATAAGTATATAATATAATAGAATGTCTGTAATCCTGGGAGAATTTATTTTATGAATAACAAAATATCTTTCCGCGACATCATAAAAAACCGAAGCAAGGGTACACTTATCATCTCGATAGTGATAGCCGTTTTTGTGGCTGTTGTTATCGTGACGTACAATGTCCTGCTCCTTAATTCCATGAATGAGAATATGATAAATACCGGACAGATCTCGGCGGAGCGCTCGGCAAAGATAGTGGACTCCTTCCTATCCGACTGCTCGAACGCCCTTTCTATAGCGGAATATACCCTTGACGATCTGATAGTCAGCGGAGCTCCGGACGAGGAGATACTCGATTTCATGATACAGCAGGATGCCTCGCTGAAAAATACCATAGGCTCGGAGACTACAAAGCTCTACTCCCTCATCGGCGGCAGGATCTTCGATGGAAAGCAGTGTAAGATACGCATTCCCGACTATGTACCTGCAGAGCGCCCGTGGTACAAGAAGGCTATGGCGGACAAGGGAAACTTCGTGCTCGTTGACCCGTACAAGGACGTACATACCGGAAATATACTGATGACTATCGCAAAAACCATGTCCGACGGAGAAAGCATCGTTATGTTCGATGTATCCCTCGAGCATATACAGCAGGTCATCGAACAGCAGTCCGCAAGCAGCACCAACCTCACCGAAATGGTGCTCGACAGCACCTACTCGGTAGTTGCTCATTCCGACACCGAGGAGCTCGGAAAATCCTACCTCGAGGAGACCGGCACGGTCGGCACGGCTATCGCCGCGAAAATGGCAGGCTTCGAAGAACAGTACTTCGATGTATCCTTCGGCGGTCATGCCTATACCGCGTACATAGTTCCCGTACACGGCGGCTGGGTCAGCGTTTCCGCTGTCGCGACCTCGGACGAGTACATGCCAATACGCATAATGTTCCTGGTGAGCATCATCATATCGGTGCTGCTGTTCGCTACGGTGGTCTATATCCTCATACGCACAGGCAGAAAGGAGATACTCGCCGAGCGCCTCAATTCCCAGCTTTCCTCCGCCGCGGACATCTACCTTTCCTTAAGTGACATCGACATCATAAACAACAGCCTCATACAGATAAAGAATTTCAACCCCCGCTTCCTGACACAGTTCACACCAGACGAGAGCGACGTCCAGGAGACCTTCAACCGTATAATGGAGAGTATGCCCGATACTCCCTCCAAGCAGGCGGCGATAGATTTCGTGGACCTCTCGACACTCGAGGAGCGCCTCGCGGGTAAGGGCAACCTCGTCCTCGAATATCAGTCGCACGGCTACAGATGGGTCAGGGCAAGATTTGTGGAGTCACAGCGTACTTCGGACGGAAAGCTCTCACATGTGCTGTGGATGCTGGAGGATATCGACGCCGAAAAGAAGGACCGTGAGAAGCTCATAGACATCTCCGAGCGCGCGGTGGCAGCGAACGAGGCAAAGTCGTCGTTCCTTTCGAATATGTCCCATGAGATACGCACGCCTATCAACGCCGTGCTCGGCATGAACGAAATGGTGCTCCGTGAGAGCAATGACCCCGCCGTCTTATCCTACTCCGAGAGCATTCGCACAGCCGGCAATACCCTTCTCGGACTGATAAACGATATCCTCGACTTCTCGAAGATAGAAGCCGGCAAAATGGAGATAATCCCGGTGGATTATGACCTCGCCACCGTGTTCAGCGACCTCGTGGGCATGATACAGACCCGTCTCGACAATAAGGGGCTCATGCTCATAACCGATTTCGACAGCACAATGCCGCACCTTCTCCACGGCGATGAGGTGCGCATAAAGCAGGTCATCACCAATATCCTCACCAATGCCGCCAAGTACACCGAAAAGGGCAGCGTCACCTTCAGCGCGACCTATGAAAAGCTGCCGGACGAGCCAGACTGCATCATGCTCAAGATAGCTGTCAAGGACACCGGCATCGGCATCAGGCAGGAGGATATGGCTAAGCTGTTCTCCAAGTTCGAGCGCATTGAAGAGGAACGCAACCGCAACGTCGAGGGGACAGGTCTCGGCATGAACATCACGCAGAGACTGCTGGAGATGATGGACAGCAGACTCGATGTGAGCAGCGTTTACGGAGAGGGCTCCACCTTCGGCTTCTCGCTGAAGCAGCAGGTCCGCAAATGGGACGAGCTCGGCAACTATGAGGAGGCTCACCGCAGCTCCATTGCCTCCCGCACGAAGTATCACGAGAAGTTCACCGCCCCCGACGCGCACATACTCGTGGTCGATGACACGGTCATGAACCTGCTGGTATTCACAAGCCTGCTCAAAAGCACACAGGTAAAGATAGACACTGCCGAGAGCGGAGACGACGGCATACTGCTCGCCCTTAAAAACAAGTACGATATCATCTTCCTCGACCACATGATGCCGCAGAAGGACGGTATCGAAACGCTCCGGGAGATAAAAGCCTCCGAAAGCGGTCCCAACCGCGATACCCCGATGATATGCCTTACCGCGAACGCCATTTCCGGCGCGAGGGAAAAGTACATCGAGGCGGGCTTCACCGACTACCTCACCAAGCCGATAGAGTCAGCGAAGTTGGAGGAGATGATATGCGAGTATCTGCCTCCCGAAAAGCTGAGAGCCGCTGTGACAGTAAAGCCGAAGGAGCCCCCGAAGGCTGTCATTCCAGACGCGGTATTCAATATCATCGAGCTTGACGCTGTGCAGGGCATCAACAATGCAGGCTCCGAGGAAGCTTACCTCGAGCTGCTGCGGGCTTATTCGGAAATGATGAACGTGCATCTCGACAAGATGACCCACTACTGGCTGTGCGGAGATATCGAGAACACAACGGTAATGCTGCACAGCCTGAAGGGCGCCTCCCGCACCATAGGCGCGGAGCAGATACGCCGCTACGCGAGGCGGCTGGAAAACGCCGGGAACAAGGGCAATATCGATGTCATAAACAAGGAAATGGACGATCTGCTGTTCCGGTGCAGGATGCTCGGGGCGCAGATAGCGGCAGTCATCGGACAGATATCCGTATAACGGGGTAAAACAGATGAGCAAAATAAGAAAAAGAGATGGATTGTTGGTAAGATTTGCTGCGATATTCCTGATATTTACGCTTGTGGCACTTGCGTTCAGCGCGTTCGCCACATACGAAAATCAGAATGAGCTGTACAGACAGCAGTGTGAGAGCAGCATCAAATATATAGCGGATTATCTGTCGAAGCTGCTCGTTACGGACGGCAATGACTTTCCCCTTTATCAGCGTTTCTGTCTTGAATACGGGCATGAGATGCGGATACCGATAGATTTTACGAACCCGGACGTTGCCCGTTCAAATTTTGAACGTATGTTTGAAGAGCGTTATCCCGATAAGATACTCGGTGAAACGATAGCCTTTGACGAGCTCGACCATGATATACAGCTCGCTTACGCGGAATACAAGCACGAGTATTATCTTCTCGAATTTGAGAAAGCCAAGGAAGCGTTCAATATCGAATATACATACTATGTTGTTCCCAGACCGCAGCTCGGTGAGGATTATATGATGTTTCTCCTTGACGGGGTAAGAGAGCCGAGCGAAGACGATGAGAGTCTGCTGAATGTCTGCTTTGAATATCCTCAGCCCGCAGAGTCTCACCGGCTGATGTGGGAGGCATGGAACACCGGGGAAAGCCCCGAAGGCTATGATGCCTATGATAATGAATACGGAAAGACTTACGGCTATTATATGCCGCTGTATATAAACGGCGAAAAGCTGGGTGTCATTGCCGCCGAAATAAGCATAGCCGCTGTGAACGATGCAATACTGCGTAATGCGCTCATGCAGTTCGTGATGATCGGAGCAATACTGATACTGAGTATGCTGCTTATGCTCATATTCATCAACAGGGCATACATCAAGCGTATAGGAGACCTCGAATCGGAGGTCCGCGAATATGCCGCAAACAAAGACCCCGCGGTGGCGGAAAAAATAGAAGCCAACGCTGCCGGCAAACACGAGATAGCCTCCCTTGCAAGGCAGACCGCGGAAATGGTGCGAGAGCTTGACCAGCATATAAACGATATCCGGACAATAACAGCCGAGAAGGAGCGTTTCACAGCGGAGCTCGGAGTCGCGACGAAAATACAGGCGGATATGCTGCCGACGGATTTCCCGAAGCGCAGCGATATAGAGCTGTACGCGGCTATGACCCCCGCGAAGGAGGTCGGCGGCGACTTCTACGACTTCTTCTTCATCGACGACGACCACCTTGCTCTCGTAATGGCGGACGTTTCGGGCAAGGGCGTTCCCGCGGCGCTGTTCTGCGTAGTCGCAAAGGCTGTGCTGCGCGACAAGGTAATGCTCGGCGGCAGCCCCGCACAGGTGCTTTATGAAGTGAACAATATCCTCTGTCAGAACAACGGCGGCGGACTGTTCATCACCGTGTGGCTGGGTATCCTCGACCTTAAAACGGGAATTGTCGAGTACGCGAACGCGGGTCATGAGTACCCTATCATAGGCGTACAGAACGGAATGGTCAAGGTCATAAAGAAAGACCACTGCCCTCCGCTTGCCGCTGAAGAGAATACAAAGTTCGAAAACGAAAATATAACGCTTAAAAAGGGCGACAGGCTGTTCCTGTACACCGACGGTGTGCCGGAGGCTAAATCCTCCGACGGAAAGCGTTTCGGTATGGACAGGCTCATGGAGGTGCTTGAGCGCAACGCAAAGAGCTCCTGTGAGCGCATCGTCAAGGACCTTAAACGGGAGGTCGAGGTATTCCAGCCTGAGAATGACCCGTTCGACGATGTAACGATAATGAGCCTGATATGGAAGGGAGACTGAAGCGCTCCCCAAACATGACAAAGAAAGCGTACATGATAAAAAAAGGGCGGACACTGCGGTTTACAGTGTTCTGCCCTCTTTATATCCTACAGATGAGTACGGAAGGAGCTATATGAAACAATACGAAAGAATGATAACAACGCCCGTATCAAGGCTGGTGCTGACGCTCTCGGTACCGACTATCATCTCGATGCTGGTCACGAACATATACAATCTTGCGGACACGGCGTTCGTGGGACAGCTCGGGACAAGCGCTAGCGGCGCCGTCGGAGTGGTATTCGGGTTCATGTCAATAATACAGGCATTCGGGTTCATGTTCGGGCAGGGCTCGGGGAGCGTGATAGCACGGCTTCTCGGCTGCCGTGACAGCGACAGGGCATCATATAACGCGACGCTCGGCTTCACCGCCTCGTTTGTCTGCGGGGCGGCGATACTGCTTATCGGCGCGTTCAACCTCGACCCGATAGTGAGCGCCCTCGGCAGTACTCCCACCATTGCCCCCTACGCAAAGACCTACATCACATATATACTGTTCGCCGCGCCGTTCATGTGCTCGAGCTTCACGCTCAACAACATTCTCCGCTATGAGGGCAGAGCCGACCTCGGAATGATCGGACTGATGACGGGCGCTGTGCTGAATATCGCGTGCGACCCGATATTCATGTTCCTGCTGGGTATGGGCATCGCGGGAGCGGGACTTTCCACGGCGATAAGTCAGCTCGTGAGCTGGACGATACTCCTCGGAATGTTCCTGCGAGGAAAAACGGAGTCAAAGCTAAGACCGCGGAACCTTAAAAGCTGCACCCCCGCCATGCTCGGCAATATCATGGCGACAGGCTTTCCGAGCCTTCTGCGGCAGGGGCTCAACAGCATCACCACCGTCCTGCTCAACTCCTGCTGCGCGGTATACGGAGACGCGGCTGTCGCGGCAATGAGCATAGTCTCGCGCATAGCGTTCTTCTCGTTCTCCATAGCCCTCGGCATAGGACAGGGCTTTCAACCCGTGGCAGGCTTCAATTACGGCGCGGGGAAATACAGACGCTTGAGAAACGCCTTCCGCTTCACTGCCATAGCCGCAGAATGTATCATACTCGTGGGGAGCACGGTGCTGTTCGTGTTCGCGGAGCCCCTGATAGGCATATTCCGCGACGACCCCGAGGTCATAGAGATAGGCGTGCGCGCACTGCGGCTGCAGGCACTTTCGCAGCTCCTGCTGCCGCCGTGTATGGCGATAGAGATGCTTTTCCAGAGCACTGGAAAGCGGCTCGGCGCGTCGATACTGTCCTCCCTGCGAAGCGGTCTGCTGTTTATCCCGGCGCTGCTGATACTCGCGAGCCTGCGGGGACTTTCCGGCATACAGGAGGCGCAGCCCCTGTCTCTGCTGATATCCATGCCCATAACTATCCCCTTCGGCATCGTCTTTTTCCGGCGGCTCCCCAAGGAGGACAGCCCCGGCATACAGGACGGAAAAGCCTGATCTGTTTTTATTCAACTGTTATTCCCGTGATCTCCGCAAGCTTCTCCGCGAACAGTGCCTGAAACTCCGACTCCTCTTTTCGGACGGTCTCCCGGTACCTCGATATTTCCGCAGGCTCCAGTATCTCCGCGGAGATGAACTCCAGCCCGGCAGCAGCTTTTTCTGTCTTTATGACTGTCTGCACATACTGCGGTCCGATAAGCAGCAGCCCCACCGCCTGTTCCCTTTCAGCAGTCCGCTCGTGGTAATGCCCCATGTGTCATAAATGGTATCATTCGCTATCGGTCCGACGATAACATCATATCCCGCGAGCTCATCGGGCTGGCCGGAGCGATTCGCGTATATGTAACCGAACCATTCGGCGTCACGGGAAAATGTCTTTATATTCAGCCCGTCAGTCTCAAGCTCGTAGTAATTCAGGTATGTGGAGCTGCCCTTTCTTTCTCTCGCCCAGCGCTTGGAAAATTCCTTGTCGCCCGACAGATAAAACCCCTGCCCGAAGTCGGCGTTTTTCCGCCCGTCGCGGATATCGGGCTGCGGTATCCTGTCATATCCCGTATGAAACAGCGGTATCCTGCTCATGCTGTACACTCTCCTTACTATGTTGTAAAAAACGGACTGCCGCAAAGCAGTCCGTTTTTTGTATTTTATCCGCTGATGCGTTCACCGTTTTCCCAGTAACCTGCGTAAATGGTGTGACCGTTTTTGTCGCTCAGAACACCGTAACCGTTCTGGAGACCGTCAGCCCACTCTCCGGTGTACTTGTTGCCGTCGGGCCATGTGCAGGTGCCTTCGCCCTCAAGTCCGTCGTTCACCCATGTACCCGTGCTCACTCTTCCGTCGGCATAGTACTTGGTACCCTTGCCGTTGAGCTTGCCGTCCACGAACGCACCCACATAGCGGTTGCCGCTCGTCCAGATATATGTTCCCTGACCGGTCATGCTGTCATCTACCCAGTCGCCGTCGTAGCTGGTGCCGTCGGACCAGTTGTACTTGCCCTTGCCGTTGCGCATATCGTTCTTCCAGCCGCCGTCGTATACGCCGCCGTCGTGGTAGATCTGCTTGCCGCTGCCCTGACGGACGCCGTTGACGATATCGCCGGTATAAGAGTCGCCGTTCGTGTACTTGTATGTACCCGAGCCGGTGACCTTATCGTTCGTGAAGGTGCCGGTATAGGTCTCCCCGTTCGGGAAGGTTAGCTTGCCGGAGCCGTTTCTCATGTTGTTGGTCCAGTTGCCGGTATATACCTGACCGTTTGCGTAGGTGTAGGTACCCTGTCCCGCACGGACATCATTGACCCAGTTGCCGTTGTAGGTCTCGTGGTTGTCACGGGTAAGTCTGCCCTGTCCGCTGCGGATATCGTTCACCCAGTTACCGGAGTACACATCACCGTTGAGGTAGGACTGCGTGCCGTTTCCGTTGCGCTTGTCGTCCGACCAGCTGCCGGTATAGACCTCGCCGTTCGTGTCGGTGTATGTGCCTTCACCGCTGCGCTTGTCGTATTCCCAGTTTCCGTCGTACACTCTGCCGTCGGAGTATGTCATCTTTCCGTAGCCGTGGAAGAACTCCGCGACAAACGCGCCTTCATACACAGCTCCGCTGTAAAACTTGTAACGTCCCTTACCGTCGGGCTTGCCGTTCTTCCATGAGCCGGAATAAACATTGCCGCTCGCGTAGTACTCAACGCCCTCGCCCGAGAGAACGCCGTCCTCGAAATGTCCGTCATAGACCGAGCCGTCCGCCCATGTATATCTGCCGGAGCCTGTGCGTATACCCTCGACCCAGTCGCCGACATACTCGTCCCCGTTAGCCCATGTCATTCTGCCTCTGCCGTCCATGATGTCGTTGCTCCATTTGCCGGAGTACACATCTCCACTGTTCCACGTCATCATGCCGTAGCCTTCGCGCTTGCCGTTGCTGATCTCGCCGGTATACTCGCCCTCTGGGAAGGTAAGTCTGCCTCCGCGCGCGATAGCCTCGGACACCTCGTCCTCAAACTCCTCCTCGGCAGCATCCGGGGTGGTAACATGAGGAGTGCTTGTGTCGGAGCTGCCGGCGGCGGAGTTCTTGTCGGTCGCCGCGCTCTCCGCGGGCTCCGCGCCGGGCTCATTGCTCTCCGCGGACTGCGTCGCGGCAGCCTGCTGAGATGTACTATTATTATTAGTGTCCGAGACCTCGGGAGTATCGCTCTTGCCGCCGTTCGCCACGGCAATGATGATGCCTATGACCGCCACAGCGCCTATACCCGCGGCAATGATCTTTCCCTTGCCGGACTTCTTCTGCTGCTGTTGTTTTTTCTTCTGGGGAGCTCTTGTCGGGCGCGGCACCTCCGCCATTACCTCGGCGGAATTGTAGGGCTTCGGGGGCTTGCGGTACACCGCTTCTCCGAAGGGTGATTCCGCGGGCTTCACCGGGCTGAGCTCTGTGAGCTCATCATCTGCCGCCACGCCTGCAATTACAGTGTTATCATCGCCCACCAGCTCTGTCTCGTCATCGCTTCCGTCGGCTTCCCCGCCGCTCAGCCATGCGTTCAGCGCAGCTGTCTCGTCCTCCCCGAGCTCGAACGGGAGCCATACCGCGGCTCCCGGAGCCGTGATATCAAACCCGCACGACGGGCATTTTTTTCCGTTATTCAGTGGTCTGCCGCATTTCAAGCAATTCATATACTATCAACCTCACATACTATACTGTCCCGGAATATCCTCATTCGTCATCCGTTTCGGAAGGAAGGAATTCACATACATATTCCAGATTATCGGCGTCAGAACCTATGTAAAAGTGCAGTTTCAGGTCGTCGGTTATCATAGCGCCTATCCTGTAGGGTACTTCCGTGTCGCTTAAGTCAACGGGCAGCACCATACTGCCCTCTCCGTCACCGACCGTGCAGAAGAACTCGAAGTCTCTTTCCCCGCTCTTATCGGCGCCCGTACCGAACTCGTCGGCAGTCCATATCAGCTTATTGAAGCACTCCGTGCCGTTCGTTATTCTGATATCCTCGTCAGCCAGCTTAGTCAGTCTGCCGCCGGAAATGCCGTATTTGCAGCATCTGATGCCGATATCCCCGACATCGTTCAATATTTCGGGTATTGTAGGGTCAAACCCGCACGAAGGACACCTGTTCGTTCCTTCGGGTATTGCCGTGCCGCATTTTCCGCAGAATTTTCCCATTTATAACTCCCCTTTGCCGCGGTCGTAACCGCTTTATCGTCAAGATACACAATAATTATACCACACAGCCTTATATATGTCAACACAATTTTAGCGTGCTGACTTCAAATCAGCTATTTTACCAAAAATGCCCCCTTCCCTTTTGTTATACCCTCAACCCGGATATAACAAAGCCCCCACGCGTGAAGCATGAGGGCTTTGTCTGAATACCGCTTACTTAGCGGTATTCTGATAGCTTTCGATCATCTTCTTGACCATCTGACCACCTACGGAGCCGGCCTGTCTGGAAGTAAGATCACCGTTGTAACCGTTATCCTTGAGCGGAACGCCAACCTCGTTGGCAGCCTGCATCTTGATATTGTTTAAGTTGCTGTTTCTTTTGCTTGCCATGATATTTTCCTCCTGACGGGAAACACTATACGGTGTCCCGTATTAACTGCCGGAATATGCCGGCACGTTTTTGTTTTGCGGAAACGCTTTCGTTCCCGCAACAGTATTATGTGACGACGATACCGGAATATTAAAGGAAATTTTTACTTGACAAACGAGGTTATCCGACTACTGTGATAACATCCTTCAGCACATATCCGAACATAGGTGCGGAGGTCTTTTCGTTCTCGGCATAACCGTTTTTCAGATCGTAGGTATTGGTGTCGTCGAAGGGGTCGACACCGATATAATCTCCCCTGAACACATCGACCTTTCCGGAATTGAATTCATTTATTAGGCGACGGATAGTCTCATTGCTGCCGTCGGCTGCCGCAATTGAGTTGAGCTCGAGCATCTCGACCCAGCCCATTTCAAAGCCCGCACCGATATCGTTTCCGTGTACATTGCCGCGAACGCGGTCCTCTATCCGCCTGTTCTCCAGCACTGCCTGACACGCCCCGAGGATATAAGGAGCCCAGTTGATGCGGGAGCTGATGAGGGAGGTAGTCGGAGCCACATCTATCATACTCTGGTTATAGCCGATATGGTAGACCTCCTTCTTACCGAAAACTTCCTCGCATGCCACAGCGGGACCTGTGGTGTCGGAGTGCTGAGAGATGATGACGCAGCCGCGCTCGATGAGCTCATCTGCACATTTCTTTTCTACGGAGTAGCTCGACCATGTATCGGTGTACTTGACCTCCATGACAGTCTCGGGAACTACCGATCGCACTCCGAGGAAGAACGCTGTATATCCCGAGATGACCTCGGGATATGGGTATGCCGCGACATAGCCTATCTTTGCCTGCTCTGGAAACAGCTTTCCGCTGTCTATCATCTCCCGCAGCTTCATACCGGCTATCACGCCGGAGATGTATCTGCCCTGATAAATCTCACCCATGAAGGTATGGTAGTTGCTGTAAACGGGGTCATCGCCGGAGTTATAGCAGGTCGCCTGACAGAACTGTACCTCCGGGTGCTCACCGGCGCAGCGCTTTGCCGCCTCGCCATAGCCAAAGCTGGTGGTGAATATGATATCGCAGCCCGCGTCTATGAGATCCTCGAGAGCCTTTCCTCCTCCCGCGGTCTCATGGGTATTGCTCATGACGATGATCTCAGCTTTGTCACCGAGCTGCTTTTCAAGAGCTCTCTGCGCCTTTATGAAGTTCGCGGTATAGGGAGTGCTCTCGTCTCCCTCGTACACAAAGCCTACCTTTATGGTATCTCGGGAGGTATCTGTATTCAGCCGTATGAAGTGTATCACGGCAAATATCAGTATCAGCATCAGTGCCGTTAAGGCGACGGTCAGATAGGTCTTTTTCGTTTCATTCATTTCTGTTCCGTCTCCTTTCCGTAAATGCTTTCTATGTCGATCTTGCCGTTCTTCACAAGATTTATCATGATATCTGCCATAACAGGGTCGAACTGTGTGCCCTTGCATCGCTCAAGCTCACCCATAACAAAATCGATGTCGAGCTTTTTTCTGTATACACGGTTGGCGGTCATAGCGTCAAACGCGTCCGCCACACCGATTATTCTACCGTATATCGGTATTTCCTCGCCCTTGAGCCCGCTGGCATAGCCGGTCCCGTCATAGCGCTCATGGTGATACAGCGCGCCGTCCACCACGTTTTCTATAAGGGTGAAGTCCTTGAGTATCTCACCGCCGCGGGTAACGTGTGTTTTCATTATCGCGTATTCCTCATCGGTAAGCCGTGAGGGCTTGTTGAGGATACGGTCGGGGATACCGATCTTTCCGATATCGTGGAGGAGAGCAGCCTTGCGGAGATTCTCGCGTTCCTCCTTGCTGAAGCCGAGCTGCTCGGCTATCTTGACAGCGTACTCCGACACGCGCTGCGAATGCTGGCTGGTATTCTCGTCCTTTGCATCGACGGTCCTTGCTATCGCGAGGATAGTCTCGTTGCCCATCTGCACCTGCTTCTCGGCAAGCTCGAGCTGCTTCTGCTGTATCAGGAGCGTGCGCTGTATCTGCGACTTGGCGATGAACCATGTCAGCCAAGCCACCGCTATCATCGCTACCACGAGCATATATACGATGAACCAGTCGTTGTCGTATATCTCCCTGTTCTTTAAAAAGGAATAGGAGCTCTCCTCGAGAGTATCGTTCAGATCTCTGTCTAGCACCGCTATATGGAAGGTATAGCTTCCCGAGGGCAGATTGGTATAGGTAACGGAAGTGAGAGCGCTCTGGGAGACTATTGTGGGCTCGTCATCAAAGCCCTCAAGGTAATAGCTCACATACGGGTCCTCGATAGTATAGTTTATCACCTCGGGGAATATCTCTATCCTGCCGACATCTCTGGCGATCTCGAAGGTCTCGCCGCGCTCAACGGGATACGCAGTGCCGTCGAGCTTCACAGACGTAACGAGCATTCTGTACGACCGTCTCTGCACCGCGTAATCGGAGGTATTTACCGTATATACGCCCGTATCGGCGGAAAGGTAGAGGTCGCCGTCACTGTCGCAGTAGTTCCATGAGTTCGCGGTAAGGGAAGCGTTGAGACCGCTCTTCGCGTCGAGGATCTCACAGCGCATTTCGGGCTTGTCGTTTATGACGTCCTTCTCGTCCGCCACATATATACCGGCGCTGCTTAATACGAAGAGCCGTCCGCTCTCGCTCGTCCAGATATCGTAGTTGTTGAAATACGGGAAGTTCTCGAGTGTATGGATATTGTAGTCCCCGTCCATGCAGCAGAGCCCGTTGCTGGTCACGATGAGTATATGCTCACCGTCGGTGCATTTTGTCATACGGAGGATAACTCCCGACGAGAGCCCGTCATAGCGGGTAAGCGTGCGCACCACCTCGCCGTTTTTGATGACCGCGATACCGTCGCCGTCGGTCCCCGCGAGGAGCGCACCGGCATCGGTCTCCAGCAGGCTGAGTATCATGGCATTGGAGAGCTTGTCGCCGTAGCTTATCGTCCGTAAGATGCCGCTCTGTCCGATAAAGGTCATGCCCGTATCGCCCGCTGCGACCATAGTGCCGTCCGACATTTCCATTATCGTTCTCGCACGGTTGCCGAAGGAACCGTTCGAGCCGTCGTATATCTCAACCTTCCCGTCGGCAGAGACCTTCAGAAGACCCTTTCCGTATGTGCAGAGCCACAGGTCATTCCTCGAATCCCTGCGGACACATCTTATGCGGACACCGTCGAGCATCTCGGTGAGCTCGTTCGTCAAGGGAGACACGGCACTCATATCAGCAACATCGAGCCCGTTGTCGGTGCCGAAATACAGGCAGCCGTTCCATTCCTCGGTGGAATTGACGACCTTGCCGGTCAGCCCGTACTTACGGTAAATGTCCGTGAACACCGACTGCGACAGCCTTAAAAGCCCGAGACGGGACGAGGTGAACCAGAGATTTCCCTGATAATCCACGGTCATATTGTCTATGGAGTTGTTGAATTCGTCGGTATTAATGCGGGTGAAGCCGCCGTTTTCATCGATCGCGCCCACGCCGCTGTCGGCGCAGACAATGCCCAAGCCGCTGCCGATGAAGTTTACGGACTGTATGCTGCTGATACCTGAGGTGGTTATCGTCTTTTTTTGCACAAGGCTTCCGTCGGAGAGCTCATACACGAATATCCTGTCTCCCGAGGTGCCGGCGTAGAGAGTGCCGTCCTCTCCGAAGGTGCAGCAGGTGTAGATGTCGTCGCTGCCGGATATCTCCTTGGAGGTAAGTATCTCGCCGTTTCCTAGGAGGAACAGCATTCCGTCGGCGCTGACAGCTGCGGCGTGTCCGTCCTTGTCGGCGGTCAGCGTTACCGCGTAATGTACCTGCGGTATCACATTGAGAAGGCGCAGACCGTTGTTCAGTGTGAGCACAGCCATGCTCTCGGTGGTTCCGATATAGTAGTTCCCGTCCGCCGTCTGGGTTATGCAGCGCACGGAGTCCGACGGCAGCCCGTCGTCCTTGTCTATTACGTTCGCGATGCTCTCGTTGATGCTTATGGAAACTCCGTTGTCGTTCGTTCCTATCCAGAGCCTTCCCTCTTCGTCCACGAAGAGACAGTTCACATTCCTGACAGACTCAAAGTCCGTCCACCTGAACTCACTGCCGTTATAGCGGTAAAGCCCGGCGTATGTACCTACCCACAGTATACCGTCCTTGGTCTGCACTATGTCGTTCGCCTCGCCGCACGGGAGCCCGTTGTCGCTGCTGTACACCGTGCGCACATAGCCGTTGTAGTCGCTCCCGCCGTTTCCGGCAGCGCTCGCGCCGGTATTAAGCACCGCCAGCACCGAGGCTCCGCACACGAACAGCGCCGTCACCTTCGCGGCGGCGGAATGCTGTGCCTTGTGCTGCTCCATTCTGCCGTTCTTCAGCCTTCTGCGGAGCTTTATCACACCGAACAGCACCATCAGCGCCGTCACCTTGTCGAGGAAATCCACATAGAACTCCCCTACCACCGCGGAAAGCAGGCGGGGTATGCCATGGTCGCCGAGAAAGCCTATCACGCCGTCGCCCCACACATTTCCCGTCATTCCCTCATAGAACAGCAGATTAAGCGGCACCGACACCACTATCGAGGACAGCGTGACCAGCATACTCGCGGTCATAGTCCCCAGTATGGTCTCAAAGCGTCCCTTCCGCGCCGACAAGCCTATCACGATGCCGATAACTATGCTCGTGATGCTGTAAATGTGGGAAACTCCGTCGCTCATTCCGTATATCACATTCCCCGCGAAGCCCACCACCGCGCCGCATACCGGACCGAAGCCGTAGGCTGTGAGCGCCGTACCGAAGGAGTCGAGCCACACCGGCAGGCTTAACAGTATCGACAGATACTTTCCCCCGATATTCAGCAGTATGCACATAGCAAAGAATGCCGCTGTTTTCAGATAGTTGTTTTTATTCATATTTTCTCATTCCTCAGGTTATTCAGGGATATACCGTTATCAATACATAATTATTTATATTATATAACACATTGCCGGAAAAGTCAATCGTTTTATGTTCCGTACCGGCGGAAAAAGAAGGTCCCGGACCGCGCCGCTTGTACGGTACAGTCCGGGACGTTATCATGCGCCTCGGAATGAGGATATTATTCATTTCTCACAAAAATCGAATATACGTCTGTTAAAATCCTTCGCCTCCTCATACGCGGCGTGACCGAGCTCCGAATAGATGTGAAGCTCGCTGCCGGGTATGCGGTCATGCAGCTCCCCCGCCGCGGCAGTCCCGACGACCTTGTCTTGTCCCCCGCCGATGATGAGCGTGTGGCAGGCTATGTTCTTCAGCACATCTCCGGCGTCGAAGGTAAGGATCGCCCTCGCGTTTATCAGGAACCGGCGGTAATCCTTCGGTTTTCCGACAAACCCGAGCAGCGGCAGCAGTCTGCGGTACTTCGCGAGATGCGCGTCCGAGTAGCTTTTCTCCGCGGTGTCCGTCATGAGTCGCTTATGGTCGCCTCGCTCCGCTATTTCTATCCACGAGCTTACCACAGTCCTGACCGTATCGTTCGCGTAAGGAGCAGTGACCGCGAGAATGAGCTTCTCCACCGTTTCCGGGTAGTCAGCGGCTAAGTACTGTGAGATCATACCGCCCTCCGATACCCCCGCGACGCAGGCTTTTCCGATGCCGAGAGCCTTCATTGCCTCTGCCTGGTCCGCAGCCATTTCGCGTATGGAATACCCCTCCGGCATTTCGTCCTTCCTGCTGAACATATAGACCGTATATTTGTCGAAGAACAGTCTGTACGGTCCTGCGAGCAGAGCGCCCTTGCCTCGGACGGCAGCAAGCCCGTCCGACAATCCCGGAATGAATATGACAGCCCTTTCCCCGCTGCCGAATGAGACATACGACATCTCCGTTCCGCCTATCGGTACGGAACCGTTTTTTATATTTGATGACATTTTCTGTGCCCTTTCATTTCACGTTTCGTTCGATGAACTCCCTTTCCTCCGCGGTCAGCCCATACTTTTCGTACAGCATGACATCGAGCTGCGCGTCCGTGCCGCACTGACCGATAAACGAGCCCGCGCCGAAATCCTGAACGGGAACATACCGCCATTTTGCCGGTGTGAGCTCCTGCGTTACCTTCAGCACACCCAGCAGAGCCCTCGCAAATTTCGTGCGTATATATCTGGCGCAGTTCTCCGCCTCCGCGGCTGTCCCGAAGCTGCCTATGCCCGTAAAGGTCACTGTCGCGCCGTCTCCCGGCAGACCTATGACCGGCTCCGGCAGCGGCTCTCCGAACATTCCCCTGCCCCCCGCCTTCGGCATGAACACCTTGTACCTGCCGAGATTGGAGACCTCATTCACATAGCGCCTGTCTATGTACCTGTACCTGCGCTCATTCCGCGAGCGTCCCAGTATCCGTATATTCTCCCTGTCTTTCAGAGGCTTTTCGGAAAATATCTCGGGATATTTCTCAAACGTGTTCGACTGAAGGTCGTACCTGTGACCCTTGCTTGCCCTGTCCGCAAGTGCGGGATTTTCGTCATACATCAGCGGAGTGAAATGATACGCAAAGCTCGTCACGACAATATCGCTCATGCTCACGAAATCCTTCCGCTCCGTGACCTTGCACAGAATGCTCCCGAGGATGTCCGAGCGCATGAAGGTACCGACGGCGCCGAAGTCGCTGTTCTCATCACGGTAGGTTATCGCTACACCGCCCTTTATTTCCGCCTCTCCGAAGACCTCCCGCGGGTCGGGATAATAGCTCACCACCTTAAAATGAGGATCTCCGAGCATTTTCCCGTTCCATGTCTTCGGCGTGTATCCCGCGTTGAACAGGAACCTCGCCGGAGTGATGAGCACCACCCGGTCGGAAACGCGGTACGCCTCCTCCATGAACAGGTGATAGACCGGCGGCGCGGTATTGCTGCCGCCTGTGGTCTCCTCCTGATACGGCGGGTTCCCAATGACAAGGTCGAAACGCTCATGCGCTTCACCCGTCTTCGCGAGCCCGTCCTTCTGGAGCAGATTGCCCACGATGATATCAGCGAGCCGCAGCAGCTCATTCTCCGAAGCTCTTCGATGCCACAGCTCCTCCATGCAGTCACAGAAGGTGATGAGCAGATTTACCCGCGCTATCAGCAGATTGTCCCCCGACAGCTCGTACCCGAAGACCGCCTCATACGCCCTGTATGCCCACTCTGTCCACTCACCCGCGCTGCCCGCTTTTATAGCCCGCAGCTTGCGGTCAAGCATTCCCGTTCGCTCATACAGCGGCACGGGCTCTCCGCTTACGGCGTCATACCGCGTCACAAGGAACGGCGCTTCACCGCAGGTCAATTCCAGCACCTTCGCGCCGACATATCCCTGCCATTCCCGGTATTTCTCCGTTTTACGCAGCTCCGCGTCCGCAAGTTCGGTCATTTTGCGCACGACCCAGAGCGGTGTGAACACCTCGGCATTCTTCCGGGTACGCTCAAGCTGTTTTTCCTGCTCTTTCAGCACTCTCGGGCGGATATCGGGGACAGGCTCCTTCCCCGGCAGCATTTCCGCGCTCACGCGTTCCTTCTCCGCGTTTCCCGCGCCGAAGCTGATATTCCCGCCGTTTGTTTTGTCCGCAAGCAGCTCCGGCAGCACGTCACGCACCGGGTATTCATTCAGCCTTATCAGCTCCGCGGTGCCGGAGACCCTCTCTTTCCTCGCCGTGCTCATCATTCGGTGAACCCCAGCACTTGACGCAGTAGCTCCGCGTGATTGTCACCTATGCTGTTTTCGGAGGGCAGCGCAAAGTACACGCTCTTACCGCTGCTGATATCACGGTTGACAGCCTCTATCTTTATCTTGTTGATATCGCTGTCATCCGCAGTCGAGTAGAACACCGTCAGCAGCGGGATACTGTGTCCGACCTTCTCTTCGATATAGCTGCGCAGTATGTTCAGACGCGTGTATTTAAGCCTGTCATGGGCGAGATATCTCATTATCGACTGATCTTTGATAGCCACCGACGCGCCGAACGACGTTCTCTTCTTGAACTCCGCTATAGCCTTGCAGCTGAAGTCATCGCCGTAAAGCAGCATATCGCAGTCACCGGGGAACGGTGCCGAAGTTCTGCTCCTGTCGACCGAGAGTATCTTCTCAAGCTCGGTCTCATAATACTTCAGTTCCTTCCCCATAACAAGCGAACGCCCGGTATATTCCACCAGCTTTTCTTTAAGCTCCGCATAGGTCAGTATCTTTTTTATGAGCTCCCCGTCGCTGTATTCTATGTCAATGAACAGCTTTGCCGTATCTGCCGGCAAGGGGGAGGTCGGTATCTTTTGCATTACCGTATAGGACAGCGAAAGCCCGAGGCGCTCAAACAGTTCTGTGCGCTTCCGCATAGTCTCAAGCGGCTCCGAAGCAAGCAGAGCCTCGTCAAAATGCGGATCCTTGGTACTTACTGTTTTCGCTTCATTTACGACAAGCTCCTTCTTTATCCAGATATGCTCATCAATGGGACCGGCAGTGTAGCCCTCGTTCCACCGGACAAAGAAGCAGAATGACACATTGTTCAGCCCATTGCTCCGAAGTGCGTCCCCGTCAAATTCGTAGGTGATATTCCCGAGAAGCGGGTTCTGCTGTATGGCGTAATGATCTCCTTTGTGGAGCTTAGGAGTTCTTATGATATAGTTCAGGGTATACTCTGTCATGTACATTCCTCCTGCAAATTGATATTTTTTTCCATTATACCACAAAGCGCCGGTGATTACAAGCCAAACGATCAATTAATTGCGAATTGTCCCATTTTTGACCACTTTTCAAACGCTCGGGTACTTGAATAAAAGGTGCGTTTATGCTATAATCATAACGGAGGGATCACGAAAATGAACAACATAGCAACAGCAAAAGAAAGCATAAAAATAACCCGCGACAGGCATTATACGCTGAACGGGCGGGAGGTCGTCCTGCCGGACGGCGACTTCACGGCGGCGGAGGTGATATCTCCCGAGGAGGGGACACGCCTCACAGCCCGAGAGATACCCGAAGGAACAATGTGCGCCGTTACCGTCACGACCGAGGATTCCTTTCAGGCTGCCCGCAGATATCAGTCTCCCTGTGTCATGAACTTTGCCAACGCTCACCACCCCGGCGGGGGATTTCTGCTCGGCGCGAACGCGCAGGAGGAAGCCCTCTGCCGCTGCAGCACTCTCTACGCCTCGATAAGCTCGGAGACAGCCGCAAAAATGTACCGCTTCAACAACACTCACGTCAGCACAGTGGAATCCGACTATATGCTGTATTCCCCGAATGTCTGCGTTTTCAGGAACGAGCGCTGCGAGCTCATCGAAGAGCCCTTCATCGTGTCGGTCATCACCGTTCCCGCGCCTAACAGATTCGGCGCCGCCATGCTCGCTTCGGAGAAAACGGTCAGAGAAACCATGCTTCGGCGTATCAGAATTGTACTTGCGGCTGCCGCCGCCCACGGAAACAGGGAGCTTGTCCTCGGAGCGTGGGGCTGCGGCGCGTTCGGGAATGACCCGCAGAAAGTAGCGGCGTATTTCCGGCAGGTCATAGCAGATGAGGGCTTCGGCAGGTCGTTCTCCGAGATATGCTTTGCCATTTATGGCAGCCCCGACAGCCGCAATTACACCGCTTTTCGTTCCCAGCTGCTGGGCGCTTGCGGGCGCGAGTAAGCCGCTTGCACTCGTGACACGGGAAAGGCGGATCGCTTCGCGTGCGCCCCGATAGGGTCTGTGCCAGACGATAGAAGAGAAACAGAAAGCCTGTCATTTCGCATTGAAATGACAGGCTTTCTATATTACTTATCAGCAGCCCCAGAACACATACATCTCATAGTACAGCACGGTAACGACAGCCACCGTATGCAGCACTGCGCTGAGCATATAAATATGGGGACGGGTCCTCTGTTTGCCCGCGGCAAGAGACACCAGCGCACCGACAGCCGACACAGCGCACACCGCCATGCAAATTATCTGCACCACGCCTATGGCTGCTCCCGCGGCGGTCGGGAGACTGCTGAACGCGCTGTAAACCGCGAACGACCCGATCCATGTCACAAACGACACAACTATAGCCCAGTCACCTGCCCCCATGACCCTCGCGCCGGTGTAAGCGGTGTACCTTCCTGCTTTTTTCAGCTTGCGCTTTATGCGGATAAAATAGAGCGCCGCTATCGTAAAGATCATGTACAGCGTAAAAAGAAGGAGCTCCGCGATATAGGCATCGTCCTTTATGTACTCCATAGAGCCGAGCTCAAGGGCTTCCGTGCCGTCGGGATAGGTCTTTCGTCCCAGTATCATGCCGCCGCTCTCATCACCGAGCAGCAGAACGTTGTTCCCGATATCGTACGCCTTCTCGTCAAGAGAAGCTGCGGTGATATAGGGAAGAAATCTTGCAAGTCCCCGGTATGTCGAGCGCGACATAAGATAATGTCCGCTTATGGTCGTTTCCCTGATATCCGCGGACACGAACCTGTCGGGTGTGAGAGCACCGAATACAATGGACGGTGTGGCATTCAGGAACATATTTCCGTCAGGCTCATTGACCATGACAGCAAGCCCGACCTTTGACACGGGGTCGAATATCAGGTTCGCCTGTCCCGCGTTGGTAGCGCCTCCGTGTCCGTAGGTGCGGACAGCGTATTCCTCCGTCCAGAAGCCGTGACAGCAGCTCGGGATATCGGAGCTGCCGAAGAATGCAGTGCCGGTAAGGAGCAGCTCCTGCGTTTCCTTGTTTGCGAAAAGGGGCGCGTCATCGTTCACCAGCGCCTGACCGTATATCATCATATCCCCGAGAGTGCCTGTGACAGCTCCCGCCGGGTAAGGCATTATATAAGACAGGCAGTTGCCGAGGTCAATGGTTTTGCCGACCTGAAAGCGGTAACAGTGCAGCTTCTCACGCTGGACCCTGACCCAGTTGTTATCGCTGTGGTCGGGGCTTACGGAGGTGTGCTCCATACCGAGGAGCTCGAGAATGTTCCTGTGGACGTACTCGCAGTAGTCCGTGCCGCTCACGCACTCGACAATGTACCCCGCAAGCGCCGCGCCGTAGTTCGAATACGCGGTCACCTCCCCGGGGCGGTGTATCTGCGCAGGCTCACAGAGTTGCAAGGCGTCTTTCAGTGGAAGTATCGCAGCGCTGTCCTCCGTCTCTATCTGCCGGACAGTTTCCTGCCAGCCCGCGTTGTGGTTCATCAGATTCATAAAAGTTATGGGATCGTCGTATGAGAGGTTGTGGAAGAAGCCCTCGGGGAGATATGTGCGGATATCCGCGTTCAGGTCGAGCCTTCCCTGCTCCCACAGCTGCATAGCGCTGACCCATACGAAGGTCTTGGAAATGCTCCCCCACTCATAGACCGAGTAGTCCGCGGCGTCGATACCGCCCGCGATATCTGTCTGTCCGAAATACCCGGTGTAAAGCACCTCATCGCCCCGGAATATCCCCACCGCGGCAGAGGCATACACCCGCCCGTCCTTTTTGTTCTGCGCCGCAAGCTGCTCCATTGCGCTGCCGAAGTCCGAGACCGCGGCACCGGAGGGGAGTATAACATCGCTTTCCTCGGCGCTGACAGGTACGCAGAGCATTGAAGCCGCGCAGAGTGCCGCAGCGAATGTCGCTATGATCTTTTTCATTTCGCAGCCCTCCTTAAATTTCCGCGTCTTCATACGCGATAACAGTGCAGAGATAATTGTAGTATGCCGAGAACCCAGCCAGCGTTATCATCACAAGCCCGAACATGATACCACCGCCCGCGGTGAAAAGCTGTATGAATATCTGCAATATGACAGCCCCCGCCGTTCCGAGGTATATCACTCCGCTGAAAAACAGGGACAGCACTATCGCGGTTATGAGAATAACGAAAGCTGTCAGCGCGCCCTTTGCGTTCATCTTCGATGTGGCGGTACCCAGTCCCGCTGCCGTCTCATATGCCGCGGGGGCGGTAAAATAGCCCTTCAGTGACGCGGCTACCAAAAACATACCGAAATCGAAGAATACGAAGAAGCCCAATCTGCACGCGCTGCCGAAATCAATATCGGCGCCCGTTTTATCAAGCATAGCCTGCATGTCCCCCGCTATCTCCTTGTGTATACCCAGCACCAGCGACAGTTCCATGAACGCGTACATCACAACGCTCATAGCGAGGAACAGCCCGATGAACAGCATAAATCTCGCGGCAACGATATCCTTTCTCGACACCGGCAGAAGTCCGAACAGCTTTGCCGTGTGGCATTTCGACTGGCTCTGATACCATGTGGCGACGATCATACCGCCAACCATCAGCATACCGATGAAGCCGAACATGGGAGACACAAATATCTCCCCGGCAATGCTTCCCACGAACAGAAGTATCAGCATCGAGCGCATACTGTTCTTGTCACCCTTCATGGTTAACAGGTCGATGCGCATAAGGTCAATGTATTTCTGCATGGCGCACCTCCTCAAAGCTCCCGTGCCGCCATTTTCGCGGCGGTGATCTCGCTGAACAGTACACACAGCGCTCCGACGACGAGGTGAATGATAACGAAGGTAGGAAACGCCTCTGGCTCAGACATACCCGAAAAGTCCATATACGGTATTATCCCGATACTTGCGAGCCATGTGAAGCCGAGAACGACTACAACTATCCCCGCAAGGAAGATGAACAGTATCTTCATCTCGTTCTCTCTGCCGTGTATCTGCCCCATCATCTCCATAAATGAGAACATAAAGCAGAAGAACATGGTGAACCCGACGAACACCACTCCTATCTCGGGTAGCTTCGCTGAATCGTAGTATTCTCTCCCTATCTCCACAAGCGCCGAGTCATCGGGGAGAAGTCTGTTGAGGTTCAGAAGAATGGATATCCACGCTATCAGGAAGGAAACAAGCTCCGACACGAGGTATATCAGGAAGATGTACGCGAACCGCGCCCGTGTAATGTTCCCCCGCTTCACGGGGAGAATGCCGTACAGGTGCCCGAGGTCGCCCTTTGCGGTGTTCTGGAGAGGTATAACCAGCACCATAGCCGCGAATATCAGGTAGAAGCTTAGTAAAGGGCTTAAAAACAGCGGCATTGCGAGAAACAGCAGAAGCAGCGGTATGCCGAGGATAAGCTCACCCTTGCCGTTTGCTGTCACACTGCCTGCGGAGGTAATGAAGTCCATGCGCATTACTTTAACTATGTCGCCCATTTTTATCCTCCTTTGCAATGTAGACGAGAATTTCGTCGATGCTTGCCTTCTCGTATTCGAGAGAAGAGGGTATGCCCGATAAGTCGTCGGTAGGTATAAGCGCCTCGAAGCCGTTGCGGTACGCGTGGAAGCCTATCATCTTTTCCTTGAGAGCTGTGGGGATATCCTTCTCGGCACCCTTGATGACCGCGTATTTCTCCGAGAGATCGTCCTTTTCTCCCGTGAACCAGACCTTTCCGTTATGCAGTATGGTAACGTAATCCGCGATACGTTCAACGTCCGCGGTGATATGAGTGGAGAAGAGCACTCCCCTGTTCTCGTCCTCGATGTACTCCGCGAGGATATCGAGAAGCTCGTCCCGCGCCACAGGGTCAAGTCCGCTGGTGGGCTCGTCGAGTATCATCAGCTCCGCGCCGTGGGACAGCGCTATGGCTATCATCAGCTTCATCTTCATGCCCTTCGAGAAATCGCCCACCCGCTTGTTGTCGGGTAAGTCGAATTCCTTGATACGACGGAAGAACTCCTCACTGCTCCAGTCCTTGTAGAATGGCTTCATCTGCTTTTCTATCAGCTTTACGTTCAGGTGCTCCGCGAGATAGAGGCTGTCGAAGACTACGCCGAGACGCTCCTTTATGGCTATGGTGTCGGTCACGCTGTCAAGTCCGAACACACTTATACTGCCGCTGTCGATCTTTGCCATGTTGAGAATGGAGCGGATAGTGGTGGTCTTGCCGGAGCCGTTCTGTCCGACAAATCCCATTATGTAGCCCTTTGGCAGTGCAAAGGTCACGTCCCTCAGCGCAAAACCGTCGTACGCCTTGTTCAGACCCTTAATTTCAAGAATATTCTCCATGATCATTCCTCCAGAAATTTCTTCAAAGCTTCCATTATTTCATCGTTTGTGAGCCCCGCGTTGCGCCCATTGGTGACAGCTTTCTCGAGACCGTCCTCCATTTCAAAGAGCATACGCTCCCGCATCAGCTCATTGTCCCGCGGGGCGACGAAATAGCCCTTTCCCGCGACGGAGATGATGAAGCCCTCCTCTGCGAGGTCGTTGTAGGCGCGGGTGGTGGTGATGACGCTTATCCTGAGATCCTTGGCGAGCTGCCGTATCGAGGGCAGCTGCTCGTCCGCTGGAATAGTCCCCTCAAGTATCTGCGTTTTCATCTGCTGTTCGATCTGCTCATAGATCGGCAGCTCCGATTTGTTTTTGATAATTATCTTCATGAAGCGCTCCTGTCACACTGTACATATTTGACTATATACAGTATAGCACACATACTATCCCTTGTCAATAGTTTTTCATATATTTTTTTCGGGACCCGCAGACCCGCTCTCCGAAAGCTCCCGCGATGAACTCACTTGACATATCCGTCCCGTTATGCTATAATTGATAGAAATTAGGCGAAAGGAGCGAGCGTATATGACAAAGGCAGGAAAGCGCATATTACTGACAGCGGCTTTACTTATCTGTGTCTCGTTCTTATGCTCGTTCCTTTTCATTGCGGAGCATGCCGACCATGACTGCACCCACACCGATGACTGCGGTATATGCCGGGTCATTGAGTGCTGCATAAACACCATTCGCGGCACCGCTGCGGAATTCACCGCCATGTCGGTACTCATTGCGGCTGTTATGCCTTTCACAGCCGCATTCCGTGCTGTATCGGCGGAATGCCGCGCCGTAACGCTCATTTCACTCAGAACAGAGCTTCGTGATTAGCGCATAGCCGACAAAAAACGGCTCAGGCTCACTATGCCTGTTATGCGATAATTATAATTACGGAGGTCTTGTTTTTATGTTCACAAATAAACACACTATATCAATAGCAGCCGTACTCACGGCTGTATCACTTCTCGCGGGCTGCGGCAGCACTGCCGCGGGCGAAGCCGCTGAAAGCGGAAAGCTCAGCATAGTCTGCACAGTCTTTTCGGGTTACGACTGGGTGCGGCAGATATTGGGCAGCAACGCGGACAACGCCGATATCACCTACCTGCTCGAAAGCGGTATCGACCTGCACAACTTCCAGCCCACCGCGGACGACATCATCAGGATATCGGACTGTGACCTGTTCATATACGCGGGCGGAGAATCCGACAAGTGGGTGGAGGACGCGCTCGCGGGTGCTGTCAACAAGGATATGCGGGTCATCAATATGCTCGAAGCTGTCGGTGACAACGCAAAGACCGAGGAAATTAAAGAGGGTATGATGCCCGAGGAGGAAGAAGAAGAGGACGAAGGCGAGGAGGAAGAGGAAGAATACGACGAGCACGTCTGGCTCTCCGTGCGCAACGCGAAGCTGATATGCTCCGATATCGCCGATGAGCTTAGAAAGCTCGACCCAGCCAACGCCGAGGCTTACAGCGCGAACCTCGCCGCGTACCTGTCCGAGCTTGACAAGCTCGACAGCGACTTTGCGGAGATGCTCGGCGCGGTGTCCGAAAAAACGCTCATATTCGGTGACAGGTTCCCCTTCCGCTACTTCACCGAGGACTACGGGCTCGATTATTACGCGGCGTTCGCGGGCTGCTCCGCCGAAACGGAGGCAAGCTTTGAGACGATAGTATTCCTCTCGCAGAAGCTCGATGAGCTCGGGTGCGGGACGGTGTACACGATAGAGGGCTCCGACAAGTCCGTCGCGCAGACTGTCATAAACAGCACGCAGGCGAAAGACCAGACGATAGCGGAGCTCGACTCCCTTCAGTCCGTGAATCGTGCGCAGACGGACGCGGGCGCGACATATATATCGCTCATGCGCGAAAATTACGAGGTACTCAGAGAAACTCTCAGCAAATGAGGTAAACGGCAATGAAAAAGATACTGATAACCAACGACGACGGGATCAGCTCGGACGGCATAGCGCGTCTCGCGGCGGCATCACTGAAATACGGCGAGGTGTGGGTGGTAGCCCCCGACAGCCAGCGGAGCGCACTCTCCCACAGCATAACCCTCCGCCACAGTGTTGAGGCATGGGAGACCGCCTTCCCGGTACCGGGAGTGCGTGCGTTCGCGTGCAGCGGCACTCCCGCGGACTGCGTGCGCATAGGAGCGCTGAACATAGTCCCCGGCAAGCCGGACCATGTGTTCTCCGGGATAAATTTCGGCTATAACGTCGCCTCGGATATCCAGTATTCCGCGACAGCGGGCGCCGCTTTCGAGGCTTCGTTCCTGAAGATACACGCTATCGCGTTCTCCGAGGGGATCTCCGACACCCACGAGGTCACAGACAGGTATCTCGACGAGCTCATCGCGGAGCTTACAGAAAAGCCCCTCGGTGAGAACCGGATATGGAACGTGAACTTCCCCGGCTGCCGGCTCGGGGAATGCCGCGGAGTGCGCCGCGATACTCTCGTATCCACCGACGGCTTCTACCGTGACAGATATTCCGAGACCAGGCTCCCCGACGGGAAGATGAGCTATATGGTGGACGGTATCAGGAATTGGGAAGCCTCCGAGGGTACCGACCTGCGCGCCGTCTTCGATAATTGCGTCTCCGTCGGCATCGCCACCAACATTACATAACCCCGCCGAAGTGTTTTGCTTGCGCTCGAGCCGGAGCTGACGCCGCCCGGGGAAAGGGGGATAGGGAGGGTACCCCATTTCTCTCACGACATGATGTCGTGAAGAGTCCCCCCAAAAGCGCGCAGCCACAAATCACGGCGGCTATTCATTTGTATATTGCAACGCCCTGCACGAAAATGTGCGGGGCGTTCTTCTGTTCCGTAAAAAAAGAACTCCCCCGACAGACCTTCACATCTGTCAGGAAAGCTCTGAAATATGAAATTTACGGCAGTATCTCCGTCAATTTGTCGTAATCAAGATCATCTACCGCCTTGATCAATGCTTTCACGCGCTCCTTTTCCTCGTCGGGAATACGGTACCCCCTGAGACTTTCCGCTATCTCGTTTATGTTATCGAGCTGGAACATGGAGTTGGCTTCCTTTATCATCTCATACGCTTCGTGCAGCTCTTCGGTCGAGATCGGCGGGAGAGCGTCATCGTCTGCGGCTTCTTCCGTATCATCACGCAGCGGGGAAAGCTGTGCTCCCAGCTTTCTGCACCGTTCGAGAAGCTCCCCGATACCCGCGCCGACAGTTTGCGCGTCACCTTCTTTTCCGGCAGTTTCAAGCTTCTGCGCAAGCTCGCCTATCGCTATCGCGCCGATAATGCGGGAGGTGCTCTTCATTGCGTGTATCTTTATGGTGGCGTTCTCGAGATCGCCCGCCTGCCAGAATTTCTCGGTCTCGTCAGCGTGGTTCCCTATCATTTCCGCATAGGTTTTCAGCGCGGAGATGTAGCCCTCGACAGAGCCGCAGTTCGTGACGCCCGCGTCGGTGCTGATCTCCCCGATATACTCCACAAAATCCGGGAGCTTCGGTTCACTGCCGAATAATTCGTCCTCCCCGGTGTCTATGTCATTCGCAGGGTCGTGTATCTTCTCCTTCGGCAGGTATTCCAGCAGCATTTCCTCCAGCTTTGCTGAATCTATCGGCTTTGTGAGGTAGTCGTCAAAGCCTGCCGCGAGGTATTCTTCACGCGCGCCGGAGATAGCGTTCGCTGTGAGGCAGACCTTCTTGGTGTCCCTGTTCGGGTAGTCTCCCCACGACTGCATTTCGTGCAGCGTTTCGATACCGTCCTTTTCCGGCATCATGTGGTCGAGGAAGATGATGTCGTACTTGTTTTCTCGTACAAGCGCAAGTCCCTCGTCCCCGCTTGCAGCCGTATCTATCCTGATGCCCGTGAGCTTGAGCAGGCTCTTGAACACCGTCAGGTTCATGGGCGTATCGTCCACCATAAGCACTGCCGCGTCGGGAGCCGTGAACCTTTCGCGGTATTTTTTATGATTACCGAGGGAAGCCTTGTACGCTGTCTCGTAATCTCCGAGAGGATCCCACTTCACGACCTTCTGCATCAGGCTGAAGGAGAATGTGGAGCCCTCGCCGTAAACGCTCTCCACCTTCAGCGACGAGCCCATCATCTCCAGCAGACGCCGTGTGATGTTCATGCCGAGTCCGGTGCCTTCGACATTGCGGTTGCGTTCTTCCTCGATACGCTCAAACTTGCTGAAAAGCTTGTTCATGTCATCGGCTTTGATGCCGATACCGGTATCCTTTACCCACACCTTCAGGTCTATCAGGTCGTTGCCGTATTCTGGCTTCTCGTAGGTCACACCGAAGGTGACGCTGCCCTTTTCGGTATATTTCACAGCGTTGGTGAGGATATTGGTTATCACCTGTTTTAAACGCACCTCGTCGCCGTGGAGCAGCTTCGGTATGTCCTTGTCAAAGTCCGGCTTTATCAGCAGTCCCTTGGCGTCCGCCCTTGTCTGGACCATGTTCACCAGGTCATTCAGCACCGACGACAGGTCGTAATCGACGGGGATTATCTCCATTTTCCCGGCTTCTATCTTCGAGAAATCGAGAATATCGTTGACTATGCCGAGCAGGGTGTTTCCGGCGGTGCGCACATTTTCGGAGTATTCGAGTATGTCCTTGTCCTCGCTCTCGCGGAGTATCATCTCGTTCATGCCGAGGATAGCGTTGATAGGTGTGCGTATCTCATGGGACATATTTGACAGGAATGCCGATTTCGCCCGGTTTGCGGCGACGGCAGCTTCCGTCTGTTCGCTCAGCTGTTTTACCAGATCGTCATTTATCTTCGCGTCACGCTTCGCATATTGCGAATACACATACAGATAGTACATCAGCAGAGCGACCGCGATCATGGTATCCACATATTCTCCCCTGTCGATGAACGAGATCACGGCGGCACCCGCAACAGTGACCGCTATGAACAGAACAGCGATACCCTCCTGCACCGAGCGCTTTGAAAACATTCTTACCGAGATGTATAAAAGATACAGCAGATAAATAAAG
>CAJOMV010000132.1 GCA_905235805.1 uncultured Ruminiclostridium sp. | reverse complement strand
TGGGGGAGAGAGGGAGAGGGGGAGGGAGGGAGCGCCTTTCCTCGCGGAAAGGGGCTTCCTTCCTTCCCTCTTCCTCTTTCCCCCGGCGCGGAGCCAGTCGCCGGCTCGAGCGCAAGCGGTATTCTGCACCCGGGATTATGCAGAGACCTTTGCCAAAAAGCGGCGGAGGTCGCCGATAGGGATAGGCTTGGAGTACTTATAGCCCTGGAGGTAGCTGGCGTGCATACCGACGCAGTGCTCCTCGTCGCGGTCGTCCTCGACACCCTCAAAAAGCACGGAGTAATGGAGCTGGTTGAACATATTTGCGAACGTGCTTACCATGAATTTGGACGAATCGTTCTTTACGGACTCTATGAGCATGGAGCGGTCGAACTTGATGATATCGAAAGGGATCGCCATAATTCTCTCGAAGTTTGAATAGCCGGTGCCGAAGTCGTCGAGGTAGAACTTGATGCCGAGGGACTGGAGCTCGGAGACCTTCTGCTTCATCTGATTGAACTCAAGATCTGTACGGCTCTCGGTTATCTCTATGGCTATCTTGTCGTAGGGGATATCATTCGCTTCGATAACGTCCTGCACCTCGCTGCGGAAGCTCTTGCGGCGCAGGTCTATGGTGGAGAAATTGACGGAGACGCGGTTGAGGATAAAGCCTTCCGCGATAAGAGAGCGTATCTCCGCGCAGGTCTTGTTGAGTATTATCATCGTGAGGGTGTGTATCATGTTGGATCTCTCGGCAAGCGGGATAAACTTGTCGGGGAATACCATGCCTGTCTCGGGGAGCTTCAGGCGCATGAGAGCCTCGGCGGTGTCGTAGGTACCGGTGATGATATTGAACACCGGCTGGCAGAATACGAGCACGCGCTCGTCGTTGAGGTCACCGCGCTTGGAGATGTCCTCGAGCTGGGAGAGGATATAGCTGTCACCATGGAATTTGTTGATGTCGTCGGCGCTGATACGGTGGGTGGAGTTGGGCTCCATTCCCTCTTCAATGTAGGAGATGAGTCTGATGTACTCGTCCGCGCGTTTAAGCTCGGGAACCGTCTCGAACACCACGATCTTGTAGTCCCTGCCCACGATGCTGTGGCTCTTGTCGAAGGACTGAATGAGCTCATATGTGAGCTTGGTATAGTCAACGTTCTTCTTGCGCTTCTTGATAGTGAGCACCATTCTGTTGTCCGACAGGCGGTAGAGCACTCCCGTACGCATGGTCTGACGGAAGAAGCGGAAAAACTCCCTGCGGAAGGTGGGGTCGTTCCTTATCAGCTCATAGCAGTCCGGGATATGGCAGCTCAGCATGAGCAGGGGTGCGTTCTTCTCGACGGAGCTGTTCAGTTCCTCATAAAAGTACTTCTCCGTTACGGCACCCGAATCGGTGTCGTAGGGGTTCGAGTGGAACAGGTAAACAATGCCCGTGATAGGCAGGAAATTCGCGATAGAAGCAAAGGAGGTCTGGTGGAAGAAGCCCTGCATGACGAAGAGCATGAGCGATAAGCAGTTCAGCGACATCAGCACAAGGAATATCTTGTATATCATTCGTCCTTGGTAGCGTATCAGCAGGTAGAACACTATACAGAGATAGCCGATATACGAGAAGATGTACATATTGAGCGAGGATACGACAGTATTGTCCTCCACGCGGAAACCGAAGCCGAAGATGATACCAAGCAGGTCAATGATAACGGGTATGAACGCCACCGAGCATATCGAGAGCGTGAAGCGCCCGAACTTCTCGCGCCGCAGCCACAGCGGTTCCCGCAGGTACAGAATATACAGCACCTGTAAACAGCTTATAAGCGCGTGACTGATTATGCGCGTAGAGTACAGCGCAATAGGAATAAGCACCTGCGCCCCAAGCAGGACGCGGTACGTCAGATTTGCCATTGTTGAAAACAGCGACAGAAGTATCATGCTTATCGTCATGCGATAATTGCTGTCCTTCTGTGCCTTGCTTACGAACAGAAACATGCCGAACGCGTAGCAGAGCACGGTCACAACTATGTCACCGACCGGTGTGTATTCTGTCTGATTAAGATAACTTGCTCCCATATCCTTAGCCTCACTCCCAAAGAGCCGTAAATCCTTTTACGCCTTTATTATAGCCTATTCAAGCGCAATTTGTCAAGTTCGGCTACCTGCTATTTATACTCAAAACGCGCACTTTTTACACGCCCCGATTTTTTGCGTTCATTTTACCGCGATTGCTCTGAAATCGCCGTTTTTACTCATATTTTGCGAAATCATATAGACTTACTCGGCATTGACAGGGCTATGCAAAAATGGTATAATGTAGAAAATTCTCTGAAAGGAATCTAAAGACCATGAATATTGAGACACAGTGCCTTCATGAAGGCTATACCCCGAAGAATTCCGAGCCGAGAGTCGTACCGATAGTGCAGAGCACGACCTACGTCTATACCTCTACGGACGAGGTCGCGGCAGTGTTCGACGACCCTACCAAGAGCCTCATTTACTCGCGTTTCGCGAATCCCACCACCGACGCGGTCGAGAAGAAGATAGCGGCTCTCGAGGGCGGTGCGGCGGCAATGTGCACGTCGTCGGGACAGGCTGCGTCACTCCTTAGTGTGCTGAATATCTGCGAGGCGGGCGACAGCATCATCTCCTCGACCTCGATATACGGCGGCACGATAAACCTGTTCGGCACTACCCTCAAAAAGCTCGGCATCGAGTGCATATTTGTTGACCCCGACTGCACTCCCGAGCAGCTCGACGCGGCATTCAAGGACAACACGAAGCTCGTGTTCGGCGAAACTATCGCAAATCCCGCTCTGACCGTCCTCGATATCGAGAAGTTCGCGAAGGCTGCCCACGCGCACGGCGTTCCGCTTATCGTGGACAATACGTTCGCTACACCGATACTCTGCCGTCCGATAGAGTGGGGCGCGGATATCGTCATACATTCCACGTCGAAGTACATGGACGGTCACGCGGTGCAGGTCGGCGGTGTTATCGTAGACTCGGGAAAGTTCGACTGGGCTGCGAGCGGGAGGTTCCCCTGCATGACCGAGCCCGACGAGAGCTACCACGGTCTCGTCTACACCGAGAAGTACCCCGCCGCGCCCTACATCACCAAGGCGAGAATGCAGCTCATGCGCGATTTTGGCTGCTATCCCGCGGCGCACTCCTCATTCCTGCTCAATCTCGGACTGGAGACTCTCGCGGTCAGAATGAAGCAGTATGTCGAGAACGCCGAAACTGTCGCCAAGTACCTTGAGAGCAATCCCAAGGTCGCGTCGGTGTTCTACCCCGGTCTTGAGGGCAACAAGTATTATCCCCTTGTCAAGAAGTACCTCCCCCTCGGCTGCTCGGGTGTCATCTCGTTCTCGATAAAGGGCGGCAGACCTACAGCCGTGAAGTTCATGGACAGCCTTAAGCTCGCCTCCAACGAAGTCCACGTCGCGGATATCCGTACCTGCGTACTTCACCCCGCCTCCGCCACACACCGCCAGCTCACAGAGGAGCAGCTCGTCGCCGCGGGTATCGACGGCGGCATGATACGTCTCTCCGTAGGTCTCGAGAATGTCTCCGATATTCTTGCCGACCTTGAGCAGGCATTCGCCGCTGTGTGAGTGGTCGCCTGCGCTCGGGCACGACGGCAGCTATCAATAGTAACACAACAGCCCTGCAGCGATCGCTGCAAGGCTGTTTTTCTGTCATTCCTCCACTAACACTTCATCTCCGTCACTTAATATGCTGTCCGTGCTTATTACGAACTTATCCCCGTACCCGATACCCGACAACACCTCGGTAAAGCCGTTATATTCCTCGCCCGTTTCGATCACAGCAAGCCGGACATAATCTCTCATATCGCCGTTCTTTTCTCTCTGATACAGAACGAAAACATCGCTGCCGAGAAGATCAGACCTTATAGCAAGAGCACTTTTTGTTCCGGTCATCACATTTCCGTTTTCGTCCGTGTATTCAAATGGGAATTGCACCGATGACAGTCTTTCAGCGGTGACTTGCGGCAGAGTGGCATTATGTATCGCTCTTGCGGAAACTGTAAGAAACAGCATTGCCGCAAAAAATATTACGGTTATCGCCGTTAATAATTTCTTATGAAAGCTCACCGAGCGTCAGCCCCTTCTCTAAGTATTCATTGAAAAACAGATACAGCAGGAATATCGGTATCATAAATATGACGGAAGCGGGCAGGAGTACATTCCCGCTGTACTTGTCCGCGTCGGCTATAAACACCGACAGCGTTTTGAGTTCAGTTCTTTTCAGAAACAGCATTGGCTGCTCAAGCATATTCCAGCAGTCGGCAAAAACGAATATTGCTACCGCGAAAATGCAGGCTCGTATCTGCGGGATAACGCTTGTCAGAATTATCCGTAATATCGAATTTGTTTCAAGCCGCGTTGCTTCAATGATCGAGCCGTCAATGCTTTTCATGTACTGGTGCATTACCACCACACCAAACGGCGAGAATGTCATCGGCAATATTATTCCCAGCCGCGTGTCGATAAGCCCCATATCCCGCAGACCTATGTAATTCGGCAAAATGGTCACTTGCAGCGGCATCATCATAAGTATAATGTACGCCGTGAACAGAGCCCCTTTCCCGCGGAATTTTGCCTGCGAGAAGCCGAACGCGCATGGGACGATCACAAGCAGCTGCACGGCGGTTATCACTACCGCGTACAGCACGCTGTTCCAGAACATCGGGTAGAAGATGAAGCAGTCGAACAAGAGGTCAGCATAGTTCTGAAGTGTCGGAATACCTTCGGAAACGAACGAGCCGTAAGCGGTCATCACCACGGGTGCCGCAAACACAAGCGCAGCTGCAATAAAGAGAACTATCCCGAGCTTCTTCACCTGTCCCACCGCCTTTGCAGCGCCATTCCCGCGATCACTATCAGAAACACGAGCAGCGAAGTCAGCACCGCGCTCGTCGCAAGGCTCTGATAGTCGAGTTTGAGGAAGTTGTTGTTCATGTAATACTGCAGAGTGTAGCTGTGGTCGGGTGGGTAGTTCGTACCGTAAAACAAGTAGCTCTCCTTGAATACCCGAAAGCTGTTGACGATTGAGAGCAGCACGGTAAACAGCAGCGTGGGCATAATCATCGGGACGGTTATTTTTCTGTGCAGGGTGAATGCTCCCGCGCCGTCGAGCCTTGCCGCTTCGTAGATATTCTCGTCAATGCCCGTAAATGCCGCTGTCAGCAGGATAATGCAGATACCGATATTCTTCCAGATAAACAGCATATATATCGGCAGCGGTGTCGCTGTGTCAGTGAACAATGTGCGCCATATCAGCACCACGCTCGCGGTGGGTATCAGCATAGGCAGGATAAATGCAGTCCGCAGCTTTTTCAGCTTTCTTATCCCAAATGACAGCACAAGCGATATCACAAGCGCAAGCACGATCAGCACCGGAACGGCAATCGCTATTATCAGCATTGAGTTCACAAGCGCCAGCCGGAAATACTCGTTGTTCAGCGTTTCGATGTAATTGTCAAGTCCCACGAAATTGCACCTGAACTGATTGTCTATCAGCGAATAGTACAGCACGCGGATATATGGGATTACAAAGAATACCGCGGTTCCCGCAAGGCTCGGCAGCAGACAGAGCTTGCATTTTGTATTGAATTTGAGGTGCTTTTTCATCATTCGTTCAGGTAGGTTTTCAGCTTTCTGTCAGCTTCGGTGATAAAGCCGTCAAGTGATATCTTTTCTTCAAGATAATCTATGAAATCCCAGTAATAAAGCTCCCACGGGTAGGAGAAATACACCTGCGCGTTTTCGCATAGTCCGATCATCTGCTTTACCGTGCCGCTGTCGGTGTAATTCCCCTCACCTTCCTTAAAGATAAACGTATTCAGTTCGGTGAGCTGATGACTTGTGAGCCTTTCGATATAGTCGAGCGCGTCGCTTAAATGCTCCGAAGCGGGGTTCACGCTCAGGAATGTCACATCGGGGATTATCATATCCGGCTCAGAGATGCACGGCAGTCCCGACACTCTGTATTCGCGCTCATAAAGCTTCGGGTAATATGATCTGACCATATCTATACCTGTCATCAGCATAAGCACCTTTTCGCTCTGGACAGATACCTGCGGTCTGTAAGTCCCTTTGTGGTTCATCACTTCCGAGCCTTTCATTCTTTCGGCTGCAGCACGGAATTCCGCTGTATCAAAGCTGTCGTGGGTCGTCACATAGCGCGAGAGAGCCGCATACCTTAACATGAATACATCGCAGTTCGTAAGGTCGGCTTCTTCTTCGGGAAGTCCCTCCATATAGTCCAGAAACTCTCCAAGCTTCATCTGCGAAAAGTCCGTGTCCCCGGTATTGCTGAAAATGAAATCGGTGTCCGTGTAAAGCGGCAGCGCCCATATATTGCCGTTTTCGTCAGTGAATGCCTCCTTTATCGACGGGAAGCATTTATCGAGGTATTCGGAAACCCCCGGGACATCATTCAGCGGGTAGAAGCTGCCCTGTTTTTTTATCGAGTATGCAAAAGTGTCCGTCGTTTTTGTACAGCACAGATCGTAGTCCCTGTCCTGCGAGAGTATTTTCAGCGCGGTCTCCTCGTCGGAAAGCTCAACCGCGTTTATTGTATATCCGCATCCGAACGGAGTTGAACGCAGCATCCGCGAGCAGAGTAAATTCATCGGCGCGTTGTATTTGTAGTAGTCTGAAAAGCGTATCCGCACTATCTTATATTTGTCGTCCTTGTTGATCGGCTTTCCGTCCATACCGAGGGACACAGCGGGCTCGAAGTAGCAGTAGCCGTTCCTCGTGTACAGCTTTTCCCCGTTGATATTCGTTCCCGGGATAAGCTCCGCCGGTGTTATATTCCCTATATCCGAAGCGTAGAGCGATACTTGTGATGTAAATGAAAACATTCCAAAAACAAAATGCTCTCCGTCAACATCGGCGATAGAATCAATGCTGGAATTTATGTTGTCTGAACGCATTTTCTCCGAAAAAGTATCGTCCTTGTACTTCATGACATAATAGCCGTTATCATCGCAGCCCGCTATCAATGCACCTCCGCCCGGTTCCGCGCATACCGCTGTCGGGAAATCCACGGGCAGCTTCTCACAATTCCCGTCCGCTATGCGGAATACGCTTAACTTGTTATTCCAGAAATTCGGATAATTGCAGGTGATGTCACCTTTGTTTTTATCCTCGGCAATAACATAAAGCTCGTTTTCATTGCCGCTCATATTACGCCCCATTGATATCGGCAGTTCAAACTCCGCGTAGGTCTCATTCTTTTCGCCGTTCAGTCCTATCTTCTTAATGATTATTCCTTCTTTATTGCCGCTCCAGCTGTAAAGCACATACAGATCATCGCCCATATAGGTGATACCCTCGGGTATGCCTGAGCACTCGCCGATCTTCCTGCCGGTGCCGTCAGCGGAAAGCTCTATCAGATCGGAGGACGAAGTTCTGTATGTTGATACGATGACCTTTCCGTCGGGCGATACCGCAAAGCGCTCCGGCTGCCCGGAATCAATGGGGTATTCGAGGTACGACGGCTCATTCGGGGTGATGTCAACGACCGTATGGGTGCTTATGCTGTCCGTACTTTCGGGTACGGTGTCGGCATTATTGCAGCTGCTCAAAATCAGACAAGCTGCCGTGATAAATGCGGTCAGGTATTTTTTCCTCATTTGGTTCATCTCCTGATAAATAATGTTCAATATAATATTTGAGTAAGAAGTCATCAAGGGAATAATCTTCCGGAATATCTATATAAATATCGTTACCGTCTTCATCTTTTATTATTATGTGTTTGGCGGCTCTGAAATCATATATATAGTATTCCGGGTCGTCGATGTTCAGATGTATCTCGGTAAGCTCATTTATATCAAGCATATCCAGCAGCTCCCGGCGCCCGACGAGTCTGTATATATAGTCTCCGTCCGTCCAGAAGCGTTCGATCACCGAGCCGCGTTTGTATCTGACCTCCACCATATTTTTTTCGGGATAGTCAATTATCTCATCAATGATGTCATCGTCCTTGCGGATATCGATATTGAACGCGCTGACAGTGTACTGGTGAAATGAAAACTCCCTGCTGAAGTCTCTGTAGTTGTTGTATTTCACGATGTGACGGTTGCCGGCGACGGAGTGATACGCTCCGTTGACCTGATATCCCTCGGGGGCTTCTATGATATAGTAGTGCTCTATCGTGTCGGGAGCGTCGCTGTTGATGGCAACAGAAAGTTTGATGTAGATCGGGTCGCTGTTATTGTCTATCTCGAATATGTTTTTAATAATCGCAAATCCGCCGAATATAAGCATTGCAGCCGCGAGCAAAGAAACAATGATGACCTTTTTTCTGCGGTGCTGTCTGCCATTTTCCGCAGCAGAGTGATTTTTTTCAAGTATCGCGGCAAGCATTCTTTCCCTTGCGGGATCGCTCGGCGCAATTTTGTCCCATGAAGCAATGATCTTATCGTTCTTCATCAAAATCATCTCCTAACTTTTCCTTCAGGATAGCACGGGCATCGTGCAGATAATTGCGGACTGTTGACGGAGGCTTTTTCAGCATTCCCGCGATCTCAGCGCTCGTATATCCCTCGTAATAGTACAGATAGACCACAGTTTTATACTTCACGGGCAGCTCCATGACAGCCTGAAAAACACCGTCTGTTTCTATCACATCGGTACTTATAAGTTCATTATGAGCTTCAATGTCCTCTCGTTTGCGCCACCAGTGGCGAAGCATATTCTTACAGATATTCGAGGCAGTCTTGATAAGCCATGCCTTCTCATTTTCCTCACTCTCAAAAGCCGGCGCTTTTCTGATAAACTGCAAAAATGTGTCTTCAACCGCGTCCTCGGTATCGGCAGGATTTTTCATGTAAGCAAAGCAGACGCGATAAACTGTTCCGATATGGCGGTCATAGATCTCCGAAAGCTCTTTGTCCGTACGCAACAAAGATTCAGACAACTCGCTCTGCCCCCTTTCACTTATAATACAATTGAGAATGCCAAAGTGTCGGAATATTTTTTTAATTTCGTGATCATATACAATATTTTACCATGAAATATCAGCAAATACGCTCGAAGAGCGTACAACAAAACAGCAGCGTAATCGCAATTACGCTGCTGATACCAATGAGGGGAGCTTTCTATATAGGAGCTTAACTTCCTCCCCCTCTCCCCCGCTAGAGACGCGGGCGGCTGCTCAGGCTTTCCTGAACACGGGGATCGTGTCGAGAGGAGCGGGAACGGTGACGAAGCGACCACCGTCGATGATGCTGTTATCGGAGAGGCTCTGCCACTTGCCGGCGGGGAGGTATAGGGTACGCTCACGGGCGCCGAGCTGCAGAATGGGGGCTACGAGGTAATCGGAGCCGAACATGAACTGCTCGGGGAGCTCCCAGCACTGCTTGTCGTCCGGGAACTCATAGAACATCGTGCGGATAAGGGGCGCGCCGGTCTTTGCGGTCTCTTCCATGAGGGAGGCTATGTAGTCCTTGAGGGAGATGCGCAGGTCGAGGTACTTCTTCATTATATTGAAGCACTCGTCGCCGTAGCTCCATATCTCGTTCGGGTGACCGGTGTAGAGATACCCGCCGCCGAAGTCGCGGTCGTCGAGAGCCGGGATATCCCAGTCGGGACCGCGGTTGCCGTGCATACGGAATACCGGGCAGAATACGCCGAACTGATACCAGCGGATAAGCAGCTCGATAAAGTCGGGGTCACTGCTGTCCTCGGTCATGAAGCCGCCGATGTCGGTAGTCCACCAAGGGATACCCGCAAGACCCATGCTCTGTCCTGCGATAACCTGATCCTTGAAGGACTCGAAGTTGGACTGCACATCTCCCGTCCATACCAGTCCGCGGTACTTCTGGGAGCCTACCCAAGCGGAGCGGATAAGGTTGACAGCATCGGTGTCGCCGTTGGCGTTCTGTCCGTCGTAAAACGCCTTGAGGTAGAGCTTCGGGTATTCGCAGCCCACCTTCGAGCCTCGTCCCGTATGATAGCGGAATACCTCGAAATCGTATGCGACGCTGTCCGGCTCGGAGTTGTCCAGCCAGAACAGGTCAACACCGAGGTCGCGGTAGTTTTTCTTGCAGGTCTCCCACACAAACTGCTGAGCCTCGGGATTGAAGAAGTCCACCGTGCCGCAGTCGCCCTGATAGTCGTAGGTCTGCTGTGAGCCGTAGTCCGTATAGCTGATAAGACCCTGTTGTTCCATTTTGTAGTAGTTCTCGCTGCGCTTGTCCACGGACGGCCAAACAGATACCATGACCTTCGTTCCCATGCCGTGGAGCTCGTCGAGCATTGCCTTGACCTTTTCAGGCTCCCAGTACTTGGTGTCGAACTTCCAGTCACCCTGCACTGTCCAGTGGAAGAAGTCTATCACGATGACGTCAAGATGAATGCCCAGCTCCTTGTACTTACGCGCGACCTCGAGAACCTCGTCGGGTGTTCTGTAACGGAGCTTGCACTGCCATAAGCCGAGGTAGTCTTTGCTCATCACGGGAGCGCGTCCCACGCACTCGGTATAATTGCGCACAAGGTCGGCGGGAGTTTCGTCCGCGCATATCCAGTAGTCCACCATATCACTCTCGGTGGATACCCACTTGGTGATGTTTTTACCGAACTGCACCTCGCCGGTAGCGGGATTATTCCAAAGCATGCCATAACCTTTGTCGGAGATGACGAACGGCACCGATACCTGCGAATTGCGCTGCTCAAGCGGGAGAGTGCAGCCCTTCAGGTCGAGTATCGGCATCTGGTACTGTCCCATGCCGTAGAGCTTCTCGGACGGGTCGGACTCAAAGCGCACGGTTATTTTGAAATCGTCAGAGGAGATGCCCTTATACTCGCGGGCGATTATCTTGTAGCAGATACTCTCCTTGCGTATCGAGCCGCCGTAGCAGCTGTAATATTCCTGTAAAATGAGCTTGTCATCACGGTAGAAGCAGATGATGCCTACATGGTTGACGGTAGCCTTTATGCGCCCGTTGACTATCTCGGCGCATTTTGCCTCCGTGTCTATCCTGACCGTGGCATTATGCTCCACGCTCTCGGTCAGGGCGTGGGCGTGAGCGGGCATTTCCGCGCGGCGCGTAGCTCTCACGCGCAGGGCATTCTTACCCCAGCCCTCGATAATGAGAGTCTCATCGCGCAGCCTCATCTTCAGGCTTGAATTTTCGTTGTAAAATCTTATCATAGCGTACTCCTTGCCGTCCCTTTACGGGACAAATCATTACATACATTATACACTATATTGCGGGAATGGTCAAGAGGGAGGGCAAGAAAAACTATTCATAAATCGCAACCGGAATTAACATGATTGTTATTATGAATTTCTTTACAAACAGAAACAAAGGTGGTATAATGTAAACGCAAAGAAACGGAGGTATGAAAATGCCGATACAGTTCAACAATCTCAAAATTTACCGTATGAAAGCGGGAATGACCCAGGAAGACATCGCGGATAAGCTGGGAGTATCCCGGCAGTCGGTGGCGAAGTGGGAGCGGGGCGAATCCCTCCCGGATATCGAGAGCTGCGTCGCCCTTGCGGACACATTCGGGATGACGGTGGATATGCTGGTGCGCAATATGCAGAACTTCCCCGCGGCGAGCGAGGACGGAAAGCACCTCTTCGGCGTGACGAAGCTGAACGAAAAGGGGCAGATAACCCTGCCCGCGGAGTGCCGCAAGGTCTTCGGACTCAATGCGGGAGACTCAATACTCGTTCTCGGTGACGAGGAAAAGGGAATCGCGCTGATAAACCTGGGAAACAAGATAATATGACGACAGGAGCAGGAAAATGTACGCTATCGAAACAAAACAGCTTGTGAAAAAGTACAAGGAAAAGACCGCGGTCAAGGGCATCGACCTAACCGTGAATGAGGGGGAATTCTTCGCTCTGCTGGGCGTGAACGGCGCGGGAAAGACCACCACAGCAAGAATGCTCACCTGCCTGTCCGCGCCGACGGCGGGAGAAGCGTTCGTGAACGGTCACAGCGTCCTCACGGAGCGTGACGCGGTCAAAGCGGTAACGGGGATATCCCCGCAGGATACAGCTGTGGCGGAGAAGCTGACCGTGCGGGAAAATCTGGCGCTGATGACGAAGGTATACGGGCTTAGTCCCGAAAAGCAGAAGGAACGCATCGAGGCAATGCTCACCGAGCTTGGACTGTCGGAGTATGCGGACGTGCGCGCAAAGACGCTCTCGGGTGGGTGGAAGCGCAGGCTCAGTATCGCCATGGCGCTTATTTCCGAACCGAAGGTGCTGTTCCTCGACGAGCCTACGCTCGGACTTGACGTCCTCGCGCGGCGCGAGCTGTGGCGCGTGATGCGCAAGCTAAAGGGCAGCATGACGGTCATACTTACCACCCACTATATGGAGGAGGCGGAGGAGCTCGCGGACCGCATAGCGATAATGATAGACGGCAGGATCGCTGCACTCGGCTCCCTTGCGGAGCTGGAGGCGCAAACGGGCAAGACGGGTCTCGAGGACGCGTTCATTGCCATAGCGGAAGGAGGGGAAGAGGAATGAACAGAGCGCTGGCGTTCACGGAACGCAATATCAAGGAGCTGCTGCGCGACCCGCTCAGCTACATATTCTGTCTCGGCTTCCCCCTTATAATGCTCATCATAATGTCGATACTCAATTCGAGCATTCCTCCCGAGGCTCACATGACCGTTTTTCGCATAGACAATCTCTGCGGCGGCATAGCGATGTTCGGGCAGACGTTCGTTATGCTGTTCACCGCCCTCACGGTCTCGCAGGACAGGAGCGGCTCGTTTCTCGTGAGAATGTACGCCTCTCCCATGCGCCCCGCCGACCTTGTGACAGGCTACACATTCCCCATGCTGATAATTGCGGCGGGACAGGCGCTCATAACCATAGTGTCCTCGGTCATCATCTCCCTGACAGAGAACGTAACTCTCGAACCCCTCGGACTGATAGCCGCGTTTTTCACCCTTATCCCCTCGGCGCTGATGTTCACGGCGATAGGTGTGATATTCGGTACGCTGTTCAATGAGAAGGCTGCTCCGGGTCTTTGCTCGATAATCATATCCCTCGGCTCTTTCCTTGGCTGCATTTTCTTCGACGCGGAGAGCACGGGCGGCGTCATGCTCACGATATGCAAGTGCTTCCCGTTCTACTACTGCACCAAGAGTGTCCGCTCCGCGACTGCTCTCGACTTCGCCGCTGACACCTTCCTGCTCCCCCTCGCTGTCACAGCAGTCGCCGCCGTCGTTTTCACTGTCATCGCCGCCCTTGCCTTCCGCGCTAAAATGCGCGCCGATCTGTCGTGAGCGGTCACTTGTTTTTCGCTTAGATACGCGCTTTTGGCGAAAAAACTCAAATTGAGAAAAGCCATATTCGGTATTCCGAACATGGCTTTTTATTGTGGGTTTGTACTTACAAAATCAAATCCGTTCTGCACTATCTCGTAGGTCCGAAAGCTCACATCGGGGAGAGCCAGCCGACCGCCGGAGGACTTTTCGGTTGCGCGGAAGCCTGCCTCGAAGGCTGCCCGGAGTGTATCGAACTCGGAGACATCTCCCTCGGCGAGCTGTTCCGCGAAACGGAGGATACGGTAGGCTGTCTTTTCGGCTGTCCAGTAATCCTCCTCATGCTCCTCTATCTCACCCATTGAACCGAGGATCTCGTCAAGCTCCCTTTGCGCAGCGGATTTGCGGGAATCCTCTACCTGCTGGCTGAGGGTCTGCCTCACGAAATCGAGCATGATATCTTCCTTGGTTTTCATGATGCCGGGAGCCTGCGGGACCGCACCGTCCTCATTGACACGTTCCTGCGCCTCCCTTTCGGCTTCCCGGAGTTCTCTCGCGTTCCGCACCACATCGGCGCCGTCGGGCTTGGTGCCGGAATCGAGATTGTTGCTTCGGTTGTCGGTGACTGTTGCCTTGGTATAAGCCTGTGTGAAGGTAGCCTCCGACTGCTCAAACTTGTCTGTATTGTCCGCCGCGAGAGTAGAAGTTTTCTCGGACGACACCCGCTCACTTGACTTCGGCGCGGTGGCATTCGTCATTGCCGAAAATTCCATTACCCGTCCGACACTTAACATTCAGCCACCCCCTTCTAACGTCTCATCTGAAGCTTTTATATAATATCGTCAGATTTTTCGGAAACTTTAGCGTTTTCGGAAAAATTTTTTTCGGGGAGTGCTTTTTGCCGGTACGCCCAGAATTTGTTGATGACGAAGTTAATGGGGACTGTGACGAAGATGTTGATTATGGGGGCGAGTATCTGCGAGAGGTCGTTCGCGGAAAAAGATTTCGGCTGCAAGCCGAGAAGCCCGGTGCAGCCGTTGATGATATCGCCGGCGAATCCGAAATACTGTCCTATGTTCGTGAGATCTATCCACACCCAGAGGAGCACCTGATTTATCAGGAAGCCGAGCAGATAGGACGCGTAGGTCTTGAGGAGCGTTTTCCACCACACGCGCTTCTGCTTGCTCTCGTCCTCCTTGAACACGAACCTGCTGCCCCAAAAATAGGCATTCAGTACGCTCACGATAAATCCGACAGCGTTCGCCAGAAGGTACTGCACCCCGAGCCGAACGAGTATCAGATAAACTACATAGTTGACGACTGTATTCGATACGCCGACCAGTCCGAATTTTATAAACTGGATAAGGGACGCGCCCTTGCCTTGTGTCATTATCTTACCTTGGAGATGATCTCTTCCGCTATCTTCTCAAGCGGGAGCTGCTTCATCACCGCACCGATCTTGAACGCCACGCCAGGCATACCGTAAACAACGCAGGTTGCCTCGTTCTGTCCGATAGTGTAGGCGCCCGCCTTGCGCATCTTGAGGAGACCCTCGGCACCGTCCGCGCCCATTCCCGTGAGGATAGCGCCTACGGCGTGGTTGCCCGCGACCTCGGCAACGCTTTCGAAGAGCACGTCAACGGAGGGGCAGTGTCCCGACACCTTTTCACCGGGCTTGCTGGTGACATAGTAGCCGCGTGCGTCCTTAGCGAGACGCAGGTGGAACTCACCCGCGCCGAGTATTATGAGACCCGGGCGGAGCCTGTCGCCGTTCTCGGCTTCCTTGGCGTCCATCTGGCAGATACGGTTGAGGCGCTCCGCGTACATCTTTGTGAAGCCCGCGGGCATATGCTGCACGATAACGACGGGGGGAGAATTCTTCGGGAGTCTCTTGACCACCTCGATAAGAGCCTCTGTGCCGCCTGTGGAAGCACCGAGCGCGATTATCTTGTTAGCCGCGGGTGAGCCCGTGATAGACAGTGTGGGTGCGGAGACGGGTCTTGCGGGAGCCGAGCGGATATTCGCCTTTGACGAGAAGCGAATGACCGAGGCAAGGCGTCCGCAGAACGCGTCCATATCAGCGCTGTTCTGCACGAGCGGCTTCTTCATGAATTCCACGGCACCCGCGCTGATAGCGTCGAACGCCCTTGTGGGGGACGAGGTGATAACGATGAACGGCACGCGCTTCTTGGGCAGGAACGAGCGAATGAAATCTATACCGTTCATTCCCGGCATTTCCACATCCATAGTCACCACGTCGGGGTTGAGGCTCATTATCTTCTGCTCCGCCTCAACGGCGTTCGCCGCGGTGTCAATGATCTCGATATCGTTATACTTCGCGAATTCTTTCTTTATAATTGTTCTGAAAAGTATGGAATCGTCCACAGTCAGGACTCTTATCGGCATTTTGCGTTCTCCCTTTCGTTTTGCTCTGTGTTTTTGTTACTGCGGTTTTCTGTAAATAGCGGGTTTTACATACTCGAACTTTGTCGCGTCGCGCGGGATACTCTCCGCGTGTCCGATGAACAGATACCCGCCGGGCTTGATAACATCGTAGAACCTGTTCACGAGCGCGTTCTTGGTATCCTGATCGAAATATATCATAACATTGCGGCAGAATATCAGGTCGAACGGGTGCTTTCTGTACGGGATAGCCTCCATGAGGTTGAACACCTTGAACACCACACGCTTCTTGAGCTCGTCATTGACGCGGTAGCAGTTGTTCTCCATGGGAATGAAATACTTCTTGACCACCTTGGGGTCGAGGTTTTTCATACTGTCTGCGTGGTAAACGCCCTGCTGTGCCTTTGCGAGCACCTTGCGGGAGATATCGGTGGCAAGTATCTTGGTATCCCAGCTCGCAGCCTCGGCACCGAAGAATTCCATCATCTCTATCTCGTTCGTATACGGCTCCTCGCCGCTGGAGCATGCCGCGCTCCAGATATAGATCGTCTTGCTCTGGGCGTTCTTCTGCTTTATCTCCGGGAGCCATGTGTTCTTCATGAACTCATAGTGCTCCGGCTCACGCCTGAAGTATGTATGATTTGTGGTGAGCTTGTTCAGAAGATTTACGACCTCTGTGCCGCTGTGGTCTGCGAACACCATATCGAGGAAGGACTTATAGTCCGAAAATCCTCTGTTTTTCAGTTCATTTCCCAGTCTCCCCTCGATAAGCACGCGCTTCTGCGATAGATTTATTCCATAGTTGTCGTGAACGAAGTTCACCAGTCTGTTAAATTCTGTATCGTCTATCTTGACCTGCATTTTGAATGTCCTTTTAATTTATTTGTCCGCTCCGGAGATCGATTATTCTTCAGGAATGAACATTTCTCCGTCAAATATCAGCTTCGACACATCGAGTACGAGCTTGACGCCGTCCTGCATCTCGAGCAGGTACTTTATGAACTTGTTGTCGTTTACGCCGATACGATCGGGGGAGTTCGCGATGTACTTCGCGTAGACGGGGATAACACCGATGACCTCATCGACTATGACGCCGACGGAAACGCCGTTCTCCTCGATTATGATAGTGTTGGTGCGGTCGGTGTATTCACGCTCCTCCTTGCCGAAGCGCGCTCTCATATCGATAACGGGAACGACCTTGCTTCGTACATTTATGATACCCTTTATATAATAGGGTATGCCGGGTACCACCGTGATATGCGGGACACCGATTATCTCGATGACGGAGGGTATCTCTATGCCGTAGACCTGGTCGCCGATATAGAAGGTCATTACCTTCGTTATCTCGCTCTCCTTCTCGTTCTTGGCATTGAGATTTTTCTGCTTCATCTCTTCCTGCTTGGCGAATAATTCTTTTATATCCATAGGTTTTCTGCGCCTCCCTTAACGTGACTCGATAAGTCTGTTGACATCAATGATGAGGGATATGCTGCCGTCGCCCATTATGGTACAGCCGCTGAGTCCCTGACCCTTTATGTCGTACTGTGACAGATACTTCGGGAACGGCTTTACAACGACCTGCTGCTCACCTATGAGCTTATCCGCGAACAGGCATATTCCCCTGTTCTCCGACTCTATCAGCAGCACTATGCCGTCCTCTATGTCGTTCACGTCGGAGGGCAGACCGAACTTCTCGTTGAGTCTGAGCATCGGGTAGCACACTCCGCGTATCATTATCATCTCGCCGCGCTTGGTATCGTTGATTATCTGATCGCGGTTGACTATGAAGCTTTCCTTGATGACGGAGATCGGAACGGTGAACTCCGCGTCGCCTACCATTATCTCCATGCCGTCCACGATAGCGAGCGTGAGCGGTATCTTGATGATGAACGAGGTGCCCTCGCCCTTCTTGGACTCAACTGTGAGGGAGCCGCCCATTTTGCTGATGTTGGACTTCACGACATCCATACCCACGCCTCTGCCGGAATACTCGGTGACCACGTCGTTCGTGGAGAAGCCGGGGAGGAGTATCATGTTCTGTATCTCGCGCTCGGTGTACTCGGAGACGGGCTTGAACAGCAGTCCGTTCATCTCCGCCTTCTGTATCACCTTGTCGGTGTCGATGCCCTGTCCGTCGTCGGAAATTGTGATTATGACCTCACCGGAGCTGCTCATAGCGGAGAGCTTTACGGTGCCTCTTGCGGGCTTGCCGGCAGCGACACGCTGCTCGGTGGTATCCTCGATGCCGTGGTCAACGGCATTTCTTACGAGGTGCATGAGCGGGTCGTTGAGGTTATCGACGATAGACTTGTCCACCTCGGTGGTATCGCCCTCGATAACGAGCTCAACGTCCTTGCCGAGCTTGACCTTCATATCTCTTACAATTCTGTTCATCTTCTGGAACGGTCCGGTCAGCGGTACCATTCGTATGGACATTACGGTGTCCTGGAGATCCGCGGTGAGCTTGCGGAGCTCGCGGGCGGACTTTGTGAAGCTCTCGAGGCGCAGTCCCTCAAGCTCGGGGTTGGATATTACCATGGACTCGGTGGTGATGATCTCACCGACGATGTCATGGAGCTGGTCGAGCTTCTGGAGATTTACGCTGATAAGGCTCTGCTTTCCACCGCCTGAGCCGCCTGCGGGAGCAGCCTTCTGCTCGGACGCGGCAGCCGCAGCCTTGGGCTTCTCCGCGGGAGCTGCAGGCTTGGGCGCGGGTGCGGCAGCCTTAGCAGCAGGAGCCGCGGCTGCCGCGGCGGGAGCAGCCTCCTTGACGTCCGGAGCTGCCTCCTCCTCCGCCGGAGCGGCAGCCGCAGCGGAATCGACCACCTCATAGGACTGCACATTCAGGGAGTTCTCGATAGCCGTGAACACAGCCTTCGGGTCGGGAGCGCGGAACGACAGAAGGAAGCCGTTGTCGATGATAGCGTTAGCGGAATCCTGATTGGACTCGATGTCCTCGGGGATATAGCTTACTATCTCGACCTCGTCCACCGACTCCTTTACATTATTTATAAGCATAAAGGCGCGGATATTCTCCATCTTGCAGCCGTCCTCGAAGAAAACGCGGACGGTCGTGCAGTCAGCGGGAGCGTCCACAGCGGGAGCCTCCGCAGCAGCAGTGTCAGCCGCAGGAGCGCCGCCGGCAGCAGCCTCCTCCGCGTCAAGCTCGCCCTTGAGCATCTTGGCGCCCTTCTCAAGCTTTGCGATCATCTCGGAGAAATCCGTTGACTCATAGTCGTCGTTGTTCTGGATCATGTCGATCTCCGCCTTGAACAGGTCGGACATCTGGAATACGAGATCGTAGACGAAGCCTACGTCGGTCATTTTTTCGGGAGCTTCGCGGATAATGAAGAACATATCCTCTCCCTTATGGGCGAGCTGCTGGAGATTTTCAAATCCCATCATCGCCGATGAGCCTTTTACGGTGTGCATGATACGGAATATCTCGTTGATATCCTCCTCCGTAAATTCGTTTGCCTTCTCCGTTCTGAGAAGGATCTCGTCAAGCTGTTCGAGGAGCGCCGTGGTCTCAAATATGTACACATCGACCATTGCTTCCATTCCGGGTTCGACTTTAGCCATAACTTTCCATTGCCTTTCCGCCCCGCTCATACGCGTCTGTGCGGGGACTGTGTATTTAATAAAGTGGGATATTTATATACAAAACGGTGAATACCCGCGTGAAAACGGACCTGACACCGCATTATTGCCTGTCGTATCGTTAAATTCGTGAAATCCTACAAACTTTTTCGTAAAAACATACGAAATTTATTCATTTTCAATATTTTTGGTTGCAAAATGGAGAAAAATGTGTTATAGTTATATTTAATAAAGTATATGTGCCATGTATCGGCAAGGAAGGAATGATACACAGTGCCTATCTCTAACGTCCGTGATGTCTCCGCCGGCAAGGGCTTCAGCAACACCGCGCTCAATAACCGCAATAACGGTCAGGAAGGTGAAGCCTTTTCCGTCAACGGAACACCCAAGCAGGAGCAGCTCCAGGCGGTCAATGAGAAAAACGCCGGGAATAACGCCTCCACGACAATGGGTCAGAAGGATCTGATCCCTCTTGCCGTCACCAGTACCAAGAACCAGACGCTCGCGGTCGAGACCGTCAAGGATATCATCGACACCGGGCTTCTCAACACAGCCAAGATGAACGGCTACACCGAGCTCGTCGGTGAGCTCGAGCACCTGTCCGCATCGCTCTACATACCCGCGCGCGACCTGCTTGCGGAGATAAGCGAGCAGGAGAAGCAGAACACCATGTTCTCCGGCGACAAGTTCTACGACCTGCTTCGGGAGCTTGCCAAGGAAGCTGACGGCGACCAGAAGGAAGCTATCGGCAATATGCTCAAGGCTATCAACTTCTCGCAGAACCGCAACGAGATAACCACCGCGGTCTCCGCAAATCTGAAGTTCCTCGCCGAGTACTTCTCCCCGAACCGAGGGCTTTCGGGAAAGCTTTCCGAGCTTGCGGAGCAGTGGGCTTCACCCGACTCCCAGCAAAACTTTGCCGCTCTGCGCGACCAGACCTCCGAGCTGATGCAGAACCTTTCCGAGAGCCTGCTCAATGACAGTCATACGCAGACGCTGCTGCCGATAGTGACGCACAATCTGTCAAAATTCAACACGAACACTTCAATGCTCCGCGAGTATTTCAACCAGCTCCTGACGCTCGTCCCGAACTACGAGATGCGCAACGAGCTTTCACGCGCCTTCGAGGGGCTTCTGAACAAGCTTATCAACAAGGACCCCGACCTTATCCCCCGCTCTCTGCGCGACGACATTGCCGAGGACAGCGCGGCAGCGATACCGCAGGAATTCGTCACCCGTGACGACACTGCAGTCGGGCAGCCCCGTGAAGCGGCTCTCCAAACGGAACAGCAGACCTCAGCCCCTGCTCCGGAGGGTACCGACCCTTCGCTTATCAGGCAGTCCGAACAACCCGAAACAGGGTCTCCGAACGCTCCTCTTGACAATTATACTACAAATGAACAAAAAAATCAAGGGGAAAATGCTATTTTCGGTAATGAGTACCAACCC
>CAJOMV010000131.1 GCA_905235805.1 uncultured Ruminiclostridium sp. | reverse complement strand
CATCGGTGCTCTTCTCCGTGGTATCCAGAGAAGCGAGATCGAGCGTGGTCAGGTTCTCTGCAAGCCCGGTTCCATTCACCCCCACACCAAGTTCTCCGGTCAGGTTTACGTACTGAAGAAGGACGAGGGCGGCCGTCATACACCTTTCTTCAGCAACTACAGACCTCAGTTCTTCTTCAGAACAACTGACGTTACCGGAGTTATCACACTTCCTGCTGACAAGGAAATGTGCATGCCCGGCGATAACGTAACAATGGACGTTGAGCTCATCACTCCTATCGCTATCGAGGAGGGCTTACGCTTCGCTATCCGTGAGGGCGGCAGAACCGTAGGTTCGGGCGTTGTTACAAAGATCAACGAATAATTTACCCCATTAATAATTCCCCCGTGTGAAGCGGGGGAAACTGATATGACAAAATAGTCGCAATACTGTGTTGACTCAGGGATTTTATATCCGGCAGACTGAAACGGCAGTTTACCCGGGTGTTGTAACGTCCTTAAAGCCGACAGGTATGCGACTTTTTTGTCGAATGGAGGGAAAAATGGAAATACGTCTGTTAAAGCAGTCCGACGACCTGTTCAAGCTGAGCGCTGTTTATGAACAAAGCTGGAAATGTGCCTATAAAGGAATTGTCCCGCAGGATTATCTTGACAGCATTCCGGCAGGGCGCTGGGCTTCGGGCATATATAAGCCGGAGCCGAACAATCTTGTGATGACCGACAGCGGAAAAATCATCGGTACCTCATGTTACTGCCGTTCACGGTGGGAGAGGTTTTCGGACTTCGGGGAGGTCGTATCACTGTATCTGCTCCCGGAATATACCGGCAGGGGATACGGACGGCAGCTTCTCGAAAGAGCGGTCACCGAACTGAATGCTCTCGGATATGAACAGATATTACTCTGGGTGCTTGAAGAAAACCTGAATGCCCGAGGCTTTTATGAGAAGCTCGGATTTGCTCAGACCGATGAACGAATGTATTTCGATATCGGCGGGAAGAAGCTCTGCGAGATAATGTATGTCAAAAAATAAGCCTGTGAACTCTTAGCTCACAGGCTTTTATGCATTTAATGTGTCCCCGTATTACAGTAATCGGATGCAACGCCGCGCGTTGCCGCGGTCCAGCCGCGTAGGCTGGCGGAGTTTGAGGCAGAGCCTCATGCGCGTCAGCGCTGTTGCAGGGATTCACCCACTTACACGAACAGCTTATGCAGCTCCGTCTCAAAATCGGCGCTGTCGCTCTCTCTCACGACCACAGATATCTCGTCGAGTGCGGTGGTAATGAGTATGGGGTTAGCCTTGGCGGCGGCGAGAGCCTTGAACACATTCTCGGCAAAGCCGACACCGGTGACCATTTCCTCGGATTTGATAAGGAACTTGACATTACCGGAATTTATCATCGGAGGCTTTTCGGAGTTGACCTCCTTTGCCGCCTTGAGCATTTTCGGCATATCCTCATCGGAGAATGTAAACCCGATGGAAGTGCTGTCCGCCGAAACGGGAGTCTTTGATATCATATCGATATTGATATTTTCGCGTGCGGCAGCGGAAAAGACCTTGCAGATAAACTCGCTCTCGCTGTCGAAGGGGATATTTCCGAAGGTGATTATGGAAACACCCTCATTTGTGGTAATATCGGTCATATTGCTCTCCTCCTTTATGTTTCAGCCAGCAGGTCGGACATATCGTACAGTCCCTTCTCCTTGCGGGAGAGAAAGACTGCGGCATTTATCGAGCCATTGGCGAAAACTTCCTTTGATGCCGCGGAATGTGACAGGGTAATGACTTCGTCGTGTCCCGCGAAAATGATGTCGTGTTCGCCCACAATAGTACCGCCGCGTATGGAGTGCAGTCCTATCTCGTCGGGGTCACGGGGCTTACGGACGCTGTGGCGGTCATAGACGTAGTGCAGCTTGTTGTCCAGCTCGTTGTTGAGAGCTTCGGCTATCATGAGAGCCGTGCCCGAGGGAGCGTCCTTCTTGAGATTGTGGTGCTTTTCAACTATCTCGATGTCGAACTGCCTGCCGAGGACATTCACGGCACGCTTTCCGAGCTCAACGAGCAGGTTGATGCCGAGTGACATATTGAAGGTGAAGAACACGGGTATCTGCTCCGCGGTCTTTTTTATTTTCGCGACCTGCTCATCGGTGTAGCCTGTCGTGGCGACCACAACGGGAACCCCGTTCATGGTGCAGTACGACAGCAGGTCGTCGAGAGCGCTCGGGTGGGAGAAGTCAATTATCACTTCAGGCTTCTCCGGCAGCTCAAAAGGCGTCCTCACGACGGGGAACAGCTCGTTCTTGTCTGTATTGAGGTCGATGCCCGCGATGACCTCGCAGTCATCTCTCTCGCTTATAAGTCTTGAAATTACGCGTCCCATTTTACCGTTAGCACCGGTAATTGCAATTTTAACCATTTTCTCACCAATTCTCTGTTAATTTAAAAGTCCTGCCTTGATAAGCTCACCGCGCAGCTTTTCAATCTTCGCGTCCTCCATTCTGATGAGAGGAAGTCTGCATTCACCGACATTCTTGCCGAGGAGGTTCATTGCCTCCTTTACGGGAATGGGGTTCACATCGCAGAACAGTGTGTTCTCAAGGTCGAGGTATTTAAGCTGGAGCTCCAGTGACTCTTTCAGCTTGCCCTCGAGGTAGAGCTTCACCATATCGTGCTTCTGCTTCGGGATAATGTTCGAGGAAACGGAGATGACGCCCTTTGCGCCGAGGGAAAGGAAGGGGAGGAGCTGATCGTCGTTTCCGGAATAGATATCGAAATCCGTGTGGGCGGCTATCTCGGCAACAAGGGAGAGGTTCCCGCTTGCTTCCTTCACTGCGGATATCTTCTCATTCTTAGCAAGCTCGACGTATGTATCCAGCGCGATAGCCGTACCCGTTCTCGAGGGAACGTTGTACAGTATCGTGGGGATATTCACCGCGTCCGCGATAGTGTTGAAATGCGCAACGAGACCGCGCTGGGAGGTCTTGTTGTAGTAGGGGGTCACCTGAAGTGTAGCGTCCGCGCCCACGCGCTCGGCTTCCTTGGTGAGCTCCACCGCATAGCCCGTGTCGTTGCTTCCTGTTCCCGCTATGACGGGAACACGCTTCGCGACCTTCTCCACGCAGTATCGTATCATCTCAACGTGCTCGTCGTCGGTCATGGTGGAGGCCTCGCCGGTCGTTCCGACGACTACGATGGCGTCGGTCTCACATGCTATCTGTTCTTCTATCAGCTCACCGAACTTCTCATAATTTATACTTCCGTCGGGGAACATAGGCGTCACGATAGCAACGCCTGTTCCTGTGAAGATAGTTTTTCTCATATTGCTTTCTCCTTATAAAGAATTAGCTTAATCAAAGTATCCCTTTGCCGCGTAAAGCTCAGCCATAAGCACAGCACCGCCCGCAGCACCTCTCAGGGTGTTGTGCGAGAGGCATACGAACTTGTAGTCGTACTGTGTATCGGGTCTCAAGCGACCGATAGATACTGCCATACCGTTCTCGAGATTTCTGTGGAGAGCAGCCTGCGGATAGTTCTCCTCCGTGAAGTAGTTGAGGAACTGCTTCGGCGCGGAGGGCAGGTTCAGCTCCTGCGGAACGCCCTTGAAGTTTTTCCAGATATCGAGAATGTCAGACATAGTGGGCTTATTGTCGAAGCTTACGAAAGCAGCCGCGAAATGTCCATTGGAAACGGGAACGCGCAGACACTGTGTCGTAATGCTGGGGGCAGATGCCTTTACTATCTCATTGCCCTCTATCTTGCCCCAAACCTTGAGGGGCTCCTGCTCTGACTTCTCTTCCTCGCCGCCGATGAAGGGGATAAGGTTATCCACCATTTCCGGCCACGTCTCAAATGTCTTGCCTGCGCCGGATATAGCCTGGTATGTGCAGGCAAGTACCTTGGTGATGCCGAACCTGCGGAGCGGGGAGAGCGCGGGAACATAGCTCTGGATAGAGCAGTTGGACTTCACGGAAATGAAGCCGCGCTTTGTGCCGAGACGCGCTTTCTGTGCCGCGACGATCTCGATGTGCTCGGGGTTCACCTCCGGGATTATCATGGGAACGTCGGGAGTGAAGCGGTGAGCGGAGTTGTTGGACATAACTGGTATCTCGTGCTTTGCGTACTGCTCCTCGAGAGCCTTTATCTCGTCCTTTTTCATATTGACAGCGCAGAACACGAAGTCAACCTGCTCCGCTATCTTGTCGATGTCCTTTGTCGCGTCGAGTATGACCATATCCTCCATAGCCTTCGGCATGGGCTTTTCGATGAGCCAGCGGGAGCCGACAGCCTCTTTGTATGTCTTACCTGCGGAGCGCTCGGACGCTGCGAGGACCTTTACCCTGAACCACGGGTGATTTTCGAGCAGCACCGCGAAGCGCTGTCCCACCATACCGGTCGCACCGATGATACCTACTCTGTACTCTTTCATAGTTGTTGTTCCTTCCTTTATATATGTTTGTTTAAACAAAAAACCGGCTTACGCAGCCGGTCCGCTTACAATATGGAAAATACGACAAAATGCCGATGACAGCAGATATTGCCGATAGCTCTCCATTGCCTTCGTAACGAAACGGCGATGACAATCGCACATTTCTTAAATGTACGACCGGATATATACATTTCAACCTGTACATTCCTCGGCGGTTTTCCCTTTCACATTAACAATATGTTGAAATATTGGCGTTAATGCTACTCTTTAAACCCGCGCCTCTATCTTTCATGATATTATATCACAGTATAGTGCGTTTGTCAAGGGGTCAGCGCAACATTTTCGCGGTATATAATACTAAATTCAAACCAACCTATAGCCATTTTGACGGCTAAAAATCCGTCATACTATGTCACCCTCACTTGACTTGCATAAAAATAACCGCCGGAAGCCTGTTCCGGCGGTATTTGTCACGGTGTCCCGTCATATATTGTTCTTTGCCCTTGTGAGGAATACAAAATAGATTATGTATACCACAAGAGAGAGTACAGAGCCGATAAGGCTGAAAACAGTTATATATTGACCGATACGGGTGAGGACGAAAACGATGCACTGTATCACGATAATGGGTGCCGCAAGAGAAGTGCCCACTGTTCTGCCGTCTGTCTGAGCCGCGTTTCTGATACCGAGAACGGAGCAAATAAGCACAGCTGAGCTGCAGGCGGAAATAACAAAATTCAGGACAGCGGTAAAAAATTCAAGCCCGGGAATAATTGAAATTATACTGTACAGAAATGACAGGGCAAGTCCTGCTATAGAGGCGATAAAAGCGTATCTGAACATGGGATCTTCACCCGAAGCTTTGTGCAGACCGGTAAGCTGAAGAATTATAACAATGATGCTGATAACGAAGATCGCAATACCGAGAAGTGCAGCCAATATACCCGAAAAGGCTGTACCTGCGGCGCTCACGACAGACCCGCTCAATAAGGCTGTTACACCCGAAGCTATAGCTGCGGAGCCAAATATAGCCGCAAGTATTATAAAAACGCCCGAGATGATCTGCAGCAATGCTGCCGTGTACAATTTTCCGACGCACGCACTTACATTCTCAAAATTCATATTTTCCTCCCGGAAGAATATTACACAGTAAGACCCAGTGTTTTACGAATATAAGCGGTAAGCACCTCCGCAGCCTTGTCGTGAGTTGCGGGGGAGGGGTGCCAGTCCGCGCCGTATCCGAGAGTCCCGTCGTGCGGCGTGAGCTTCAGGGTATGGATATCTCTGAAGCCCGTCTGCGCTCTGAACATCTCCACAGCCTTTTCCACATAGGGATAAATCTCGTCCAGCATTATCCCCATAACACAGAGCAGCTTCGAGGTGGGGTTGCACTCATGCACAGTCCCGAGAAATTTCGCGTACTCGGCGGTGTACAGTTCGTACCTGTCCTCGTGTCCTGTACACCAGCTGTTGTCGTTGGTACCGAGATTGACGACGATGAGGTCGGGAACATATTTCAAGAAATCCCAGCTTATGTCCTGCGGAGCGAGCCCGTCGCGGTCATCGAACTTCTGATAGGAGAAGCCGAGCTTCGTATAGTACGGCGGTAAGAGCTGTTCGGTCTTCTGCGGTTCATCGGGGGAATTCACAAATCCCGACACAATGCCCCAGCCGCTTATGGAAAATGCCCTCACATCAGCGTCCAGCAGCTTTGCCGTCTTGTATGAGTATGCCTTTGTGAAATCCTCTGTTGCTGTCTTGAAATTGATATTCGGGTCGTACTCGTCCACGCCGTAACCGCAGGTTATGGAGTCCCCGATTATCTCCAGCTTCAGCGGCTTAGCCGGCAATGGAGTTACCTCACCCTCACATTCTATCGGGTAAATACCGATAGTTGACATAGCACATTCGGACAGCTTGATGAACTTTATATCGGCTTCAATCTCTCTGCTGCCTGTTATTACCGGTATTTTTTTCACTATGCTGTCGAGCAGTCCCTCTGTTGTGCGAATGCCGTTCACATAGACCGCGTATCTCGCCCAGTTGCCGTCGTTTGCGGGAATTTCCGCGGCATTGTCGCCTGCCAGGGCAATGATAAATTCCTTCCCTTTGAAGTGACATTCAAACCCGCTGCCGGATAGCGCGCACCAGTATATATCGTCCTCGTCCCACATACCGCGCCCTGTGAGCTTGACATTCTGTTCATTCACGACATATCTGTTCATTTCGCAGCCTCATTTTCTTCGGACTTCTGTCCGAGCTTCTTTTCCGTATGGTTCATCAGTCTCTTGATATTAGCTCTGTGCATGAATATCAGCATTATCCCTATCACAGCGGCAAAGGCAAAGTTCACCCACGAGGAGCTGTCATTCTGCGTAAGCGAGAAAATCAGCACACAGAACGGGTAGCAAGCTGCCGCGATGATTGAGCCGAGGGAAACATATCTCGATATAGCCACGACTATCACGAAAATGATGAACGGCACCACTCCCGCTATCCAGTTTATCGCGAGCATTGCCGCGAATGTGACGAGTATTCCCTTGCCGCCCTTGAAGCCGTAGTACAGCGGGAAAACGTGACCGACGGCGGCGAACACGCCTGCGAGGTAATTCACCCAGCAGTACCCGCCCTCGGGGGAGTAGGTATCTATCCCGAGCACTGCCTTGAATAGAAAGTGCACTATCAGTATAGACAGGACGCCCTTCAGGATATCGCCTATCAGCACGAACAGAGCGGCGAGCTTGCCCTGTGTACGCAGGGTATTTGTAAGCCCCGCGTTTCCGCTTCCGAGCTCTCTGATATCCTTTCCGCATTTGATTTTAGTAACGATTATAGCTGAATTTATCCCGCAAAGCATATACGGAATAATGACAGCGAGCACAATACAAACAATAAACATACTGTTCCTTTCACTTAGCGCGAAGCAAATAAAAAGTCTTTGGAAGGAGGGGGTCCGGGGGAGGAAACCTTTCTGAAGAAAGGTT
>CAJOMV010000130.1 GCA_905235805.1 uncultured Ruminiclostridium sp. | reverse complement strand
CTTACTCTCGACTTTTCTTCGTCGATCTCTGTGATCTTAGCTTCAACTACCTGACCTACGGAGAGTACCTGCGCAACATTTGTAACGCGCTCTCTGGAGATCTGGGAAATGTGGATAAGTCCGTCAACACCGGGGATTATCTGTGCAAATGCACCGAAGGGTGTGATCGAAACTACCTGCACCTTTACTACGTCGCCCTCTGCAAACTCGTTAAGGAACTTCGTCCACGGATTGTCCTCCGGCTTCTTGGCTGTGAGGGAAACTCTCTTCTTCTCGGGATCGAAGCTCTTTACTGTTACTTCGAGCTTGTCGCCGATATTTACAACTTCCTTGGGGTGCTTTACTCTGTTCCATGTGAGCTCGGTAAGGTGAACCATTCCGTCAACTCCGCCGAGGTCTACGAACACGCCGTAGCTCTCCATGGACTTGACTTCGCCGACAAACTTCTTGCCGACCTCAAGCTCTTCCCAGAACTTAGCTCTTACAGCATCGTTCTCTTCCTTCTCGGCAGCCTTTATGGAGCCTACTACTCTGCCTCTGCCCTCGTTGACTTCGATTACCTTGAACTTGATCTCCTTGCCCTGGATATCCTCAAGCTTGCCGTTTCTCGGTACACCGGACTGCGAAGCGGGTACGAATACGCTTGCGCCCTCCTTCGATGTTACCATAACGCCGCCCTTGACTACCTTTGTAACGGTACCGTCAACGCTTTCGTTGTTCTCCTTGGCTTCGAGGATCTTCTCCATGCCCTGCTGTGCGTCAACCTGCTTCTTGGACAGGTAAACATAACCCTCGGCATCGTTGATCTTCTTGACTACGCAGTCAATGACATCGCCTACTTTTACTACTTCCTCGGGGGACTTTGTGGGATCGTTTGAAAGATCCTCCGCGAGTATGTAGCCGGAATGCTTTGTGCCGATGTCCACTACAGCTTCTGTCTTGTTCACAGCGACCACAGTAGCCTTGACCCTATTCCCTGTATATACTCTGACTCTGTCCATGGAGTCGATGGCAGCCATGAATTCCGGATCCATAGCTTCATCTTTGATGATCTCGCTCATAATATTATGAACCTCCTTAATTATATATGCAGGGGTCGATGCTCCTGCTGTAATTCCTATTTTAACATCCTTTGAAGATGATAAAAGGTGCAGTATATCCTCTCTGTGCTCCCGGAGCTCTCTGCCGTTCTCCACGAAATATGTTGGACAGTTTGCGGCGCATATCTCCGCGAGCTTTCTTGAGTTGCTGCTGTGTGCTCCGCCGACTGTGACCATGAGCCCGCACTCCTTTGAAAGCGCGGCAGCCTCGTCCTGTCTGTCAGCAGTAGCTCTACATATTGTATCAAAAATTTTCGGATTTGTATAGTGTTTTTTTATATTTTTTTGCAAATCCGTCCATTTGCACATATCAAATGTTGTTTGAACGACTGCAATCAGTGATTTTGCACCAAAGTTTTTATCCGATTTTACAAGCTCTTCCAGTTCTTCCACCGAGCTCACGGCTCTCGCCTCGCCCTGCGCGAACCCCATTGTCCCTATGACCTCGGGGTGATCACTGTCTCCCACCACCAGCACATCGCAGCCGTCGGCGGAATTATCCGCGACTATTTTGTGGATACGCTCCACAAACGGGCAGGTCGCGTCCTCGCATATAAGCCCGAGCTCTGCTATCCTGTCATATACAGCCTGTCCGACGCCGTGGCTCCGTATGATAAGGCAGCCCCTCGCCTCCTCGGGAGTATCGACCGGGATAATGCCCTTGTCCCGCAGTCTGCCTATAACATCGTTGTTGTGTATCAGCTGTCCGAGCGTATATACGGTGCCGTATTTTTCGGCAGCCTTCTCGGATATCTCGATAGCCCTCTTCACGCCGAAGCAGAAGCCTGCGCTTTTCGCGGTGACTATCTCACTCATCGCCGTCACCGTCCGCGGACTTCTTCTCCGCTGTCGGGAGCGGAAGTCCCGCCTGTGTGTATATCTTCTTCTGAAGCCCGGTCAGCGAGTCGCCGATGCGCTTTGCCGCAGCTCTCATGCTTCGTCTGTCGTTCTCGTCTATTTTCACCTGCTCGGCGGGTATCATCTCGCCGAACGCTATATCAACTCTGTTATTCTCGCCGTATCTGATGCACACCGGAAGCACCGGAGCCGCTGCCTGCGACGCTATCAGCACCACTCCCGACTTCATTCTCCCGATGACGCCCGTGGCGGAGCGTGTCCCTTCGGGGAATATCACGAGTATGCGATTTTTCTGTATAGCCTCCACAGACATTCTTATCGGCGCGTCGTCGCCCGCTCCCCTTGTTACCGGGAATGCTCCGCACCGACGTATCAGCCATGCGAAGAACGGGTTTTTGAACAGCTCCTCCTTCGCCATGAAGGAGAATTTCCCGCGTATCACCGCCGCGAGCATGGGCGGGTCGGCATATTTCTGGTGGTTGCACGCGATTATGTAGCCGCCCTTCATATCGGGGATATTCTGCGGGTCTATGAGGTTTATCTTATATTTGATATGAAAGAAGATATCAAGAAGCTTTCTGAAAAATAAGTACATTCCTGCTCTTCCTTATCCGAGAGTTTCGTATTTTGCCATTATGAGGTCGGTGATGCCGCTCACGGTCTCCTCGAAATCTATATCCGAGGTATCTATCAGTATAGCGTCCTCCGCCTGCTTCAGCGGGGCTTCCTTGCGGTGGGTATCGTTATAGTCGCGGCGGTTCACTTCTACGAGCACCTCGCCGAGAGTGACATTGCTGCCCTTAGCCACCAGCTCGTCAAAGCGGCGCTTAGCGCGTATCTCGGGCTTTGCGGTGATGAATATTTTCAGGTCGGCGTTCGGGAGTATCACCGTGCCGATGTCGCGCCCGTCCATGATGACGTTGTTGTTCGCGGCTATACTTCTCTGCGTGTCGAGCAGGTACTTGCGGACAGCCGGAAGTGCGGATATCGCGCTTGCTGCCTTGCTTATCTCGAGAGTGCGTATCTTGTCCGAAACGTCCTCGCCGTTCACATACACATGCTGTTCGCCGTCTATGAGGTCTATGGTAAGGGTGAGCTCCTTTTCAAGGACCTCCGCTATCGCCGCTTCGCTGTCCGCGCTTATCTCAACGCCTTTGTTTATGCAGAAGAGAGCACATGAGCGGTAAAGAGCGCCTGTATCGACATATATGAACCCGAGTCTTCTTGCGCACTCACGCGCCACGCTGCTTTTTCCCGCTCCTACGGGTCCGTCCATTGCCACATTTACCATATTCTCATCTCCCTGCATTATTCCAGCCAATAATTATACGGCTATATTATATCACAAAAAAATGAAAATATCAACACTTTTCACAAATTTTTCAGTTAAAAAGGCGAATTTTTCTTTATGCGCAGGGTCTTTTCAAGTTCCGTGGTACGGAGTTCGGATGCAGCGCCGCGCGCTGCCGCGGGTCCCGGGCTGCGTAAGTCCGGGCGGAGTTTGAGGCAGAGCCTCATGCGCGTAAGCGCTGCTGAGACTCCGGAAAGCACAGCTCCCCGCTGTGGAGCGGGGAGCCGGGGTATGCTTATATCGTTCCGGTGACGGTGAGGACTGTCATGCCGGGAGTTATGGTATATGTACCCTTTGCGGTATCCTGTGTGAAGGTCGCGGCAGGCACCGTGAACGCACCCTCCGCGGTCGCGAACTCGCCGGTGGTCTCATCGTAGGTGTAATCCGCCGCTGTGAGCACCGTTCCGTCCGCTGTAACAGTGATATCGTTCAGAATGGGATCGAAGGTGTCACGGAGGACTGCTCCGGTCTCGGCGGTGTTGCCGGTATTCTGGATAACGAAGGTGTAGGTGAGCTGACCGTTCGCGGAAACCTCGTCGGGTGAGAGGGACTTGCTGACGGACAGCACAGCCTCATCTGCCGTGGGAACTGTCGCGGAAACGGTGATATCCGTTACGCCCTGACCGGACACTGTCGCGGTATTTGTGATCGCGGAGCCGGAGGCTGCGGGAGCGTACTCGTTTGCGGAAGCCTGATAAATGATCATGGCATTCCCCTCGGCGGGAACGGTGATGCCGCCGATAACGAGAGTGTCGCCCGCGGTTACCGTCGGGGCGGGCTGGAGAACTCCGTCAAGGAAATACTTCACCGAGCCGGTCTTGTATGTGAGCGGGACGAGCGTTCCGGCGCCGAATGTATACGCGCCGAGGTCATCGGTCACGGTGATGCCGGTAAGGGGAGCTGTTCCCGAGTTCACGAGCGAGACCGCGTAGGTGAGCACCTCGCCCGCGCTGTATTCCTCCGATACAGCGGTCTTGGAAGCGGAAAGCACATCAACTATCGTACCTGTGACGATGTTCGAGCTTACCGTGGTGTTATTATAAGAAAGCGTTGCCTGATTATAAAATACAGCCATTGCTTATTCCTCCTTTGGGTGATGATAAAAGCGTGGAGTTTTTTCTCCACGCTTCATTATATGCGCCGCGCCGGAATGTGTTCATGCCCATTTCCGGGCTCCGATGATATGTATGCACCGTGCGTAGCGGTAGTCGTAGGAGTACAGCGGCACGTTGTACGCGTTGTTCGTCCGCGCCGTGACATAAGGGATCCCGTCAGCTATATCCGTGACCAGCAGGCTGTGATAGAACCCGTCGTCCGTCCCGAGCTGCACGACGTCCCCGACAGCGGCTTCCCGGAGCGGTATCTCCTCTCCGTAAGGTCCCGCGCTTTTGTTTGACACCATAAAATTGTAGAAGAATTCCACGCCCGTCCATGCCGCAGCCCTGTCCGACAGCGATATATAATACCAGCCGAGGTCGGGGGTGTAGTTCATAACCGCTCCGCCCGCGTAAAGGCACTGTGAGACGAAGTTCGTGCAGTCCCCGCCCAGCTCCGCAAAATCGTAGAAGTCGGGGTTGCCGACATATACCCATTTCTGCGCGTATTCCAGCTCCGCTTCGATGTCAAGTCCGTAATTTATCAGCATATCTTATCCCCTCCCGCCTAAAGCTTCTCCCCGTACCGGAGCACGGGGAGAACCGCTTATTTTATCTTGCTCTGGAGCTTGTCGAGCAGCTCACCGAAGCGCTGGAAGTGTACTACCTCGCGTTCGCGGAGATAACGTATCACGTTCGTTACGTCTGGGTCGTCGCACATGCGGAGTATGTTGTCGTAGGTCGCGCGGGCTTTCTGCTCCGCCGCCATATCCTCCATGATGTCCGCGATAGGGTCGCCCTTGCTCTGGAGGTATGCTGCGGTGAACGGTACGCCCGCCGCGCTCGCGGGATAAACTCCGTTCGCGTGGTCGATGTAGTAGTCCCCCACGCCGTAGCGGTCAAAGCTTCTCGCGCCCTCGCCCTTTGTGAGCTGGGTGACGATACTGCCGATCATCTCGAGGTGCCCGAGCTCCTCGGTGCCGATATCGGTGAGCAGGGCTATACCGCTCTTGTCGGTCTGTGCGAAGCGCTGGGACAGGTAGCGCAGAGAGGCACCGAGCTCACCGTCGGGACCGCCGTACTGGCTCAGAATATAACTCGCCAGCTTAGGATTTCTGTTGTTTATCTTGACAGGTATCTGTGTCATTTTAGTAAATACGAACATAATTTACTGCCCTCCTTATGACATTATCTGCGACGGCCAGGTGCCGACGAGCCATTCCCAGTCGTTCTCGCAGTCCGCGGAGAACGCGTACAGCGGGTAGAACCGCTTCTCGAAAGCCTCGACGCAGGCTCTGGCATTTTTGGCAGCCTCCTCGAACATACGGAGAGCCCGTGTGTCGTCGGGGTGGGTGTCGAGGTAGAGCTTCAGGTCGTCCGCGTAGAATATCGCCTCACTGACCTTCTGCATGAGCTGGCGGGCAGTCATCTGTCTGTTATTTTCCATCGTAAAGCCCCCTTGTGTATTCGTTTATGCTTATGTCGAGCTCCGGGAATACTGTCCCGCGGGCGAGTGCCTTTTCGGGTGTGTAGACCTTTCCGAGCTTCTGGAACGGTACATAGGCATAGCCGACCGATACCTTCATCCGGTCGTTGTTCTCGCTGTGTTCGCAGTCGTTGTAGATCATGGTATTTCTTCCTTTCGTTGTAGTTTTGCCGTATGGCTGTTTTATTGTATGCGGTCTGAGGGTTTTGTGTTAACGCGTATCAACGTTTTCGCTTTTTAGTCGGCAATTATATGAAAAAGGCGATTTTGCGCGAAATGGGTTGATTTTTTTTTTTAGATATGCTATAATTAATAGTATTCATAATTTAGTGCGTTTCCCTTAAGTTGATAAACAGAAAGATCTCGTTGATGAAACGGCTTTTGGAGATATGATATGATCGGGATAAATAAAAAAGCTTCTGATGTTTTATACAGCCTGTCGGAGTGGATAGGGCTGTTTGTTGTCATGCAGTTCTGTGTGCTCCGTTATTGGGGTTCCACTACGTTCGGATTTGTGTTTCAGTATCATTATACACAGTTCGCAACATACTCCGTGATAGTGGCAGGGCTCATTCGGCTTGTTGCGGGAACTTGTATCGATATCATACATGCGGGGAACAAGAAGCAGCTTTTCTTTGTCATGTTCAGGTTCGCGGCGGCACTTTCGTTCCTTGTGCCTTTTTCATGCACCGCGGAAAGATTCGGGTATGTGGAGCTTATTTACCTGCCTTTCATGGCGTACTGTCTGTACGGCGCAAAGCCGGAGCGTGTGATGAGAGTGTATGCGGTGTGCCTGAGTATACCTCTTGCCGCGACTATCCTGAGTGCGTTGTCCGGCGCGATAGAGAACTATCTTTACCTGGGAGGAGGGACCAGAGGTATACTGAGGGGCTCTTACGGTATAAAATATCCTACGGATTTTGCGGCATATATCATATATCTGTTTCTTTCTGCATGGGGCTCCGGTCGTTTCAAAAACTGGCGATATACCGCGTTTTCGACTGCTCTTGCGCTGTTTATGGCGTATATGATCTATACATATCCGCACGGTACGAACAGCACTCTTTGCAGCATTCTCATAGCAGTCGTCATTGTTTATGACGGCTTGAGCGAAAAGGTGTTTCCGCGTTATAAGGTTACAAGGAAAATCACAAAGGTCGTTGACTGGCTTACAATAGGGGCTTTTCCGATATGCGCGGCTGGAATATTTATTCTGTCATGGCTGTACGGTAAGGGCAACGGCTTAGCTGTTCGAATTAATCAGATCATTTCCAACAGATTATATTTTATTTGGTATTCCTACGAAAAATACGGACTCCATTGGTTCGGAACGCTGACGCCGCAGCAAGGCGGCGGGCTTCTATATAATGATCAGTATGAATTCATTGACAGTTCATACGGAGTTATTCTCCTCAGATATGGAACGATAGCTTTTTTTATGATCGCTGCTGTCTGGGTATGGATGACATGGAAGGCTGTCAGCACAGGGCACCGCAGGATAGCGCTCGTAATGGCGGTCATAGCTTTCCATTCGATCGCCGAACAGCGTTTCACCGAGATCAATATACTTCTCAGTATGCCGCTGTGCGGATTTGCTGTGTATAGCAATAAAATGGATCTTTCGGAGAGCCACGGTAAAACAAGGAGCAAGGTAAAAGCTGTCACCGCTTGGGGCGTAGGCGCTGTAACAGTAGCTCTCTTTGTTTTGCTTGCGCCGAGGCTTTTATCTTGGGCGAGGGGTCTCGTTGCTGTGAATGGCTGGAGCGGTAGCGGAGAGAGAACTAAATATATTTTGTTTTTCTGGCTGATCTGCTTTGTTCTTTTCGCGCTTTTTGGCTTATTCCTTTATATGCTTATAGCTGCGGCTGTTGAAAAGAAAAAAGTCTCTGTAATGGGCGCTGCCGGTGCGGCTGTGGTTGTTCTTTCTTCCGTTGCCGGTCTGATATGGGTCGATTCGACCGTTTCGGAAAAGGCGTATTTGTATGAGCCGCAGATCTCAGCCGATAAAGAAGCTGTCGAGCTTATTCTTGCCAACGCAGAGGAGCCTGTTTACGTCGGACAAGCTGAGGATATATACAAACGCAGCTTTAACGGGATATCGGATCGTGTGCTGTCGGATATGGAGATTGCCAGAAGCGGTCGCGGAAGCATACTGCTCGACCATGATGATGACGCTTTTCAGCTCATCAGCACAGGTGCGCGGTATGCTGAAATATCTCCCTATTCCGGGCTTTTTACCTATGATGACACACTGATTGAGAGACTTCGCAATGACGGCTACCACGTCCACGGGTATTACAGCGCCGAAAGGAATGTTAATCTGGCGGGATTAGCCGGATTGAATGGTCTTCCGGTCACGGACGACGGCGGTCTGCACTTGCAGGGTGATGCGCATACTCTTCGCTATGGTTCGTGCTTTAGTCAGCTTTCCGGAACATATTCTGTCACTTTTTCTTTGACTGTTACAGGCGGTGATATGACAGATCCCGACACGGAGCTCTGCACTCTGCGTGTAAGTTCGAATTGGGGGAGATTTATCTGGCTTGAGCGCGATATATATGTAAAAGATCTTGATGAGAATGGACATATTGATGTGTCTTTGGTATATTATACCATTGACACCGAAGGTGTGGAGTATCTTGTCTTCTGTCGTGATGGTATAGAAATGAACGTAAATAATATTTCATGGAAGAATACTCCTTCTGTCGATGAATGGCGCGAGTACACTTCAGAAGGTTTGCTGAAAAAAGTGCTTTATTATACTGCTGATGGGTTACCTTTTGAACAACCAGAGGGGCATTATGGTGGCGAGTATGAGTACTCAAACGGTAATGAACTGTGGACGAGATACCGTTATCTTGATTCTGATGGAAAGACACCCAAAGTAATAACTTTCGGCTATGCGCAAGTAGAGAGACAATATAATAATCTTAAACAAGTTATAGAAGAAAAGTATTTGGATATTAACGGAGATTTGTGCTTATGTATGAGCGGATATGCCCGTTATAGACAAACCTATGATTCTCGTGGAAATGTGCTGACTACTGTTTATTATGACACAGAGGGTAAGCTTATTCTTAATAGCAGCGGTTTCGCAGTTGCTGAATGGCAGTATGATGATGACAACAATCGAATTATTGAAAGATACTTTGATGAAAACAATGAGCCGGTCATTCTGAGCAGTGGATACGCTGAAATTCATCGTGTATACGATAATGAACACCATGTAATACGGGAAACGTACTACGGTGTTGACGGTGAACCTCTCGCGCTTGGGAATAATCAGGCAAGTGTAGAATAATGAGTACGACGAGGATGGTAATACTATTCTCTGACGGTATCTTAATGTCACTTGTGTTTCAGTAATGCTGAAGGATGGTTATGTGGAACTTCATCGTTCCTATAGCGATAGCAGGCGGATCGTAAAGGAAAGTTGCTACGACACCGAAGGTAATCTGATTTTATGTTCTAACGGTTATGTGGCTTGGAAGTGTGATTACGACAATTTCGGTAATGTAATAGGAGAACGTTATTTTGATGCAAACTTGCAGCCGGTTCGCTGTACCTATGGATATGCAGAGGTTCGCAGGGAATATGACAGTGACAATCAGATGATTAGTGAAGAATACTATGATGATGAAGGAAAAACTGTTAATATCGGCTAATAACACAGTATAATCCTGTAGATTTCAGAGAAAAGGGGGGACCTCATAATGATAAGAAGAAACAAGACGATAATCGGCATACTTAACGCGGTACTGGACATGATCCTGACCTTTGTGTCATATATAGCTGCGGTAAACATTCGCTTTGACATACTGGACGGTTATGTGAGCATAAATATGAAGAACCCCCGTCTCATGACTGCGGCGGCGGTATATTCACTGATAGTCGTGTTGGTCTATGCGATGTTCCGGCTGTACATGCCCTTCCGAAGCCGGCAGCTTAGGCGCGACATATGGATAGTTGCGGGGATAAACCTCGCAGGCACTCTGATCGCCATGACCCTGTCCTTCGTGCTGAAATTAATGGACGTCTCACGATTCACACTGTTTATATTCTGGCTGATATCGACATTTGCCGTAGATGTCAAAATGATCGTGGGAGAAATGGTGCTCCGCTCTTTGCGGGCAAAGGGAAAATACCTGCGCCACGTTATCGTGATAGGCAACGGAAAGAATGCCGCGCTGTATGTCAATGACATACGGAACAGCCCCAACCTCGGTATCGTGGTGGACGGGTACGTCAGTGCCGTTGAGAAGGAAGGGCTCGGCGAGAACCTCGGCAGCTATGAGGAGATAGGGACGATCCTCGAAAACAGGCACTGTGATGAGCTCGTAGTAGCGCTCGAAGCGCATGAGGTCATTTATATGCGTGATGTGCTTATGGCAGCCGAAAAGGAAGGCACACGCGTGGAGATGATACCCTTCTATAATGAGTACTTCCCGCGTCACCCCACTATCGAGTCGTTGGGGAACACAACTCTCGTTGATCTGAGAGCGACCCCGCTGGATAATATATTGTTGGCTTCGATCAAGAGACTTGCGGATATAGTCTGCTCTTTTCTGCTGCTGGTGGTACTGTCTCCGCTGCTGCTCATCATAGCGGCAGGCGTGAAGCTCTCCGGTCCGGGACCAGTATTCTTCCGTCAGGAGCGTATAGGAAAGGATAAAAGACCTTTCAATATGCTGAAATTCCGCAGTATGCGCGTCAATTCCGAGGAAAATACGGCATGGTCAACGGAAGCTGACCCGAGGAGAACAAAATTCGGCAGCTTCATCAGAAAATACAGCCTGGACGAGCTTCCGCAGCTTTTCAACGTCCTGATAGGGCAGATGAGTCTTGTGGGACCGAGACCGGAGATACCGTTCTATGTGCAGCGCTTCAAGGAGGAGGTGCCGCTGTATCTCGTCCGTCAGCAGGTGCGTCCCGGAATGACAGGCTGGGCGCAGGTGCATGGCTTCAGAGGCGACACATCTATTGAGAAGAGAGTCGAGTGCGATATATGGTATATACAGAACTGGACGCTCGGTCTGGATATCAGGATACTGCTTAAGACCGCGTTCGGCGGCATGAAAAATCAGGAAACTATCGGGGAGACCGTAAATGAAGCTGTCGGAAACAATAAAAAAGCATAGGTTTCTGTTCGAGGAGCTGACCGCGAGGGACTTTAAGCAGAAGTACAAACGTACCGTGCTCGGAATGGGGTGGAGCCTTGTATATCCGCTTCTCACGCTTCTGATACAGAAGCTTGTTTTCACACGCTTTTTCGGAGACATGACGCCGCACTACACGATATATCTGTTCGCGGGGAACGTTGTGTTCTCGTATTTCCGCGAAGCCACACTGGGCGGTATGCAGGCGCTCCTTGCGAACGCCCATATTTTCAGCAAGGTGAACGTGCCGAAATATATCTTTGTGCTGACAAAGAACGTATCCGCTCTGATAAATTTCGGCATCACGACGGCGGTGTTCTTCCTGTTCGTGTTTATTGACGGCGTACCGTTCTCGTGGAGCTTTTTCAGTGTGCTCATCGCTATGGTATGCCTGATGATATTCAATCTCGGCATGGGCATGATACTGTCAGCGCTTCAGGTCTTTTTCAGGGATATCGCGTATCTGTATGACGTGTTCCTGACGCTGCTGATGTACCTGTCGGCGATATTCTATACCGTGGAGATGTTCCCGGAGGACGTGCAGAGGCTTTTTCTGCTCAATCCGGTGTACTGCTATATCAAGTTTTTCCGCGTCGCTGTGATAGACGGAGTTTTCCCGCCGACAGAGGTCACGGGACTCTGCGTCCTGTACGCCGCCCTGTCGATAGCTGTGGGTGCGTTTATTTATAAGAAAAAGAACCACCAGTTCCTGTATTATGTATAAGGAGTGCCGGAATGAAGATCGCGCTGAAAGCTGAACACGTTTCTATCCGGTACATAACCGGGGATTTCAAGGATATAGGACTAAAGGAATACATCGTCCGCCGCATACAAGGCAAATACAAGGTGACGGAGTTCTGGGCGGACAGGGATATAAGCTTCACACTTTACAGAGGGGACATGCTCGGAATGATAGGCGCGAACGGCGCGGGAAAATCCACCCTTCTGAAGGCCGTGTCGGGAATTATGGTTCCGACACGGGGAAAAATGAGGATAAACGGCACTATTGCCGCTTTGCTGGAGCTGGGAAGCGGCTTCGACGGAGATCTGACGGTGCGGGAGAATACCTATCTGCGCGGGGCAATGCTCGGCTACACGCGGGAGTTCATGAACGAGCAGTATGAGCATATAATACGTTTCGCGGAGCTGGAGGACTTTCAGGAGAGACCCTTCAAGCAGCTCTCGAGCGGTATGCAGAGCCGCCTTGCGTTTTCTATCGCCTGCCTTGTCTCGCCGGATATAATCATACTTGACGAGGTGCTGTCGGTGGGCGACGGAGCGTTCCGCCGGAAGAGCGGAGACAAAATGCGTGAGATACTCGCGTCCGGCGTCACGGGCATACTGGTCACCCATTCCGTGGAGCAGGTCAGGGAGCTGTGCAATAAGGTCCTGTGGCTCGACAAGGGCAGACAGGTCGTGTTCTCCGACAATGTGAACGGGGTCTGCGACGCCTATGAGAATTTCCTGCGCACGGGTGAGATAAGCCTGCCGCAGAGTCCCTGAAAGGAATGGATATGAAGATCGCGGCGGTGGTTGTGACATACAACAGATGTGATATGCTGAAGCAGTGCATAGAAAAGCTGCTGGCGCAGACAGTTCCCTGCGATATCCTCGCGGTCGATAACGCGAGCACCGACGGTACCGCGGAGTACCTCTCCGGGCTCGGCGAGCGGCGGGTCTCCTGCCTGCGCATGAGTGAGAACACCGGCGGGGCGGGCGGCTTTTACGCCGGTATCCGCAAGGCGTTTGAGGACGGCTATGAGCTGCTGTGGCTGCTGGACGATGACACCTTCCCGGAAAATGACGCTCTCGAAAGGCTTGTCGAAGCCGGGAACAGCCTGAACGGGAATTACGGGTGGCTCAGCAGCAAGGCGCTTTGGACGGACGGCGGCATCTGCCGCATGAACGTGCAGAGGATAACGCCGTACAAGGATCTGAAAGAGTTTGACGGTGAGATGAAGGTCTGCTGCATGGCGAGCTTTGTGTCGCTGCTGCTGCCGGCGGAGACTGTAAGGAAATACGGCTGCCCGGTGAAGGATTTTTTCATCTGGTCGGACGACTGGGAATACACAAGGCGGGTGTCACGTCATGAGCAATGCTTTATGGTGCCTGACAGCATAGTTATCCACGCGATGAAGCGGAACACAGTGGCGGATATCGCTGAGGACAGCCCCGACAGGCTCCCGAGATACCGCTATCTGTACCGCAACGATGTGTATCTGTACCGCCGTGAGGGGATCATCGGCTGGGTATGGCTCATAATGAAGGACTGCTGGCACAGCTTCAAGGTGCTCACCCGCAGAAGAACGGACAGGAGAGCGGCGCTTCGGATAATATGGTCGGGGTTCCGCGAGGGCGTTAAATTCCTGCCCGCGGCGGAGACCGGAGAGCTTGACAAGGGGAAGGTTTGATGACAACGGATATTAAAGTCCTTGCTGTCGTGGTGACATACAACAGGCTGGAGATGCTGAAAAAGTGCATCGGCTGTCTGTGTAAGCAGACTGTGCCGTGCGATATCCTCATCATCGACAACCACTCGACTGACGGCACGGGGGAATACGTCCGGCAGCTTGCCGATGAGCGGATAAGCTATGCCGACACAGGCGCGAACCTCGGCGGGGCGGGCGGCTTCCGCTATGGCATGAATATGGCGTGCGGCATGGAGTGTGACGCGGCATGGGTAATGGACGACGACTGCTTACCGGAGCCCGACGCGCTCGAAAAGCTTCTCGAGGCGGGCGAGCTGGTCGGCGGCGCGGGAGCATACGGCTTTATCTCAAGCGCGGTGCTTTGGACGGACGGGAGCGAGTGCAGAATTAACCGTCAGCACATCGTGAAAAATGCCTATGAGCACGTTGAATGGCTGAAATACGGCGTTGTGCGGGTAGATCAGGCGACGTTCGTTTCACTGCTTGTGCCGACCGATATAATACGGGAATTCGGGCTCCCGATAAAGGAATTTTTTATCTGGGGCGATGACATAGAATATACACAGAGAATAGCTGTAAGAGGCGGCAAGCCCTGCTACCTCGCCGGCGCGAGCACGGTGATACACGCTATGAAGGAGAATGTCGGCAGCGACATCTCCCTTGACAGCCCGGAGAAGATCGACCGGTACAGATACGGCTTCCGGAACGAGCGCTATGCTCTCCGCAAGCTCGGTATCAAGGGGCGGCTGCTGTACGATTACCGCCGATTGAGAGATATCGGGCATATTATCACCCGCGCGAAGGATCACAGGCTGAAGCGCCTCGGGACGGTCTTTGCCGGAGCGATACAGGGGGTCTTCTTCTTCCCGAAGGTCGAGTACCCGGAGAAATGATATACCATTATATATAATATCGGAGATAACCTTATGAGCGATAAACGTCCAAAAATACACATAGCGGTCGCTTGTCACAAGCCGTCGCGCCTTCCCGCGAACGATATACTCGTCCCGGTTCAGGTGAACTCCGCCGCGGCTAAGGTGCGCATGGATATGGCGCATGACGACGACGGGGACAATATAAGCGCGAAGAATGCCTCATACTGCGAGCTTACGGCGCAGTACTGGGAATGGAAGAATGTTGACGCGGACTACTACGGACTCTGCCATTACAGGAGATTTATGTGCTTTACCGTTCCGGAGAAGGCTAAAAGGAACGAGCGCGGGCATCTCGTGGGAGAAGCGATAGACGACTGGAATATCAAGCGGTACGGGCTGGAGGACGAGGAAGCGATGCGCCGCGTGATAGAAGCCAGCGACGTCGTGACCGGCAATGAGCAGAAGGTCTCCCGGCTTTTCACCCCGAGAGGCACTCAGCCTACCGCCATGAAGCATTGGAAGGCTCATGACCGTGCTCTTATCATGTCGGAGGATCTGGACAAGCTGCTGCGCATACTGAAGGAGGTATCTCCCGAGCTCGGCAGGGATACCGAAAAATACCTGAACGGCAGGACCTTCACGGGCTTCAACTGCTTCGTGATGAAGAAGGAGCTGTTCAATGAGCTGTGCGAAACAGAGTTCAAGGTGCTGGAGCGCCTTGAACAGGAGACCGACCTGTCCGGGTACTGCACCCAGCTTTCGAGGATATACGGCTTCATGGGCGAGATCATCAGCAGCGGATTTATCTATCACCTGAAAAAGCGCGGCGCTAAGGTCACTCATGTCCCGCTCGTGTATTTCAACAATACCGACAAGGAGCAGCGCTTCCCGCTGACCGACAGCTCCGCGATACCGGTGCTGTTCTATCATATCGCTGACAGAGCCGAGTATTTCGCCGCGACGTGGCAGTCGTTCCTGACCTATCGGAACCCCGGTCAGAAATATGATGCCATTATCTACGATTTAGGCATGAAAAAGCCGCTGAAGGATACATTGGTGAGCATGGCGGCTGAACATGATAACATAAGTGTTCGCTTTGTCGAGGAAGAAGCTTTTATAAAAAGGATAATCGAGCGTTTTGCGGAACGAAGGATAAAGCATAAGACCGAAAAGCAGAAAAAGGGTGATGAGGAACTGAAATTCCCTGTACTTCCTTTCCTGCTTGATTCGCTTATCGATCTTGATGAGGTGTTGGTCATAGGCGACCGCACTTTATTGCAGGCGGCGCCGGACGCGCTGTGGGCTGAAAAGCTCGGGGAAGAGCAGGTCGCCGCCGCTCCGCTCGACGCTCACATGCTGTCGAGAGCGAACGATATTTATCCCGAAACAGAGCTGAACTATATAAGCAAGCAGGTCGGCGATGTGTGGGATTACCATTCGACCTCCGCCATGAAGGTTGATCTGCGGGCATACAGAAAGGTCATGCAGTATGATAAGCTGCTTGAAAGCTGCGGGAATACGAACGGATATATCAGAGATGACACCGAGGTAATGAATGTATGTCTCCGCGGGCATTACAAGACTGTAAAGCAGAACTGGTGCGTATGGTATGACTCTAACCCCTACCTCGAATATCAGCTGCCCTATGCACCGATGAACATTTACCGGGAGCTTGTTGCGGCAAGGCGGGAGCCTTATGTCGTCGCCTATATGAAGAATGACCCCTACGACCCGATATATACCGAGCTGACCGTGAGGTTCTGGGAAGAGGCGCGGAAAACGCCATGCTATGAGATAATGCTCGACCGCAGGACGAAAGTGGCGATGCTCGACGCGAAAAAGCCTGTGCAGGTAACAAGGAGGATGTTCCGTAAGGGTACAAAGCTCCACGCGGTAATGTCTCACGTTTTCCCGAAAGGCAGCCTCAGATACAGGTTTGTCAAGAGCATACTGTCGGTATTCCACGCGGAATGACAGGCAGAAAACACGAATTTAGAAGAGAGAACTGTTATGTACGACTATCTGATAGTAGGCGCCGGATTGTACGGTGCCGTGACCGCCCGCAGCCTTGCCGATGCGGGGAAGAAGTGCCTCGTTATCGACAAACGCCCGCATATCGCGGGAAATGTGTACACCGAGGAGACCGAGGGTATTCAGGTGCACAGATATGGCGCGCATATCTTTCACACGAACAGCAGACAGGTGTGGGATTATGTGCAGCGTTTCGCGGAGTTCAACAGGTTCACGAACTCGCCCGTTGCAAATTACAACGGGGAACTGTATTCGCTGCCATTCAATATGTATACCTTCAACAAGATGTGGGGAGTTGTGACGCCCGATGAGGCTGCCGCCAAGATAGAGGAACAGCGCCGTGCCGCGGGTATAACCGAACCGACGAATCTTGAGGAACAGGCTATCTCTCTTGTGGGAACAGACATTTACGAAAAGCTCATAAAGGGATATACGCAGAAGCAGTGGGGAAGACCCTGCGACAAGCTCCCCGCGTTCATCATCAAGCGACTGCCGGTGCGGCTGACGTTTGACAACAACTACTTCAACGCTCTGTATCAGGGTATCCCTGTGGGAGGGTATACCAAAATGGTCGGGAATATGCTTGACGGCATCGAGACCCGTCTGAATGAGGACTATCTCGCGGACAGAGCAGCATGGGACAAGCTCGTGGAGCGTGTTATCTACACAGGACCGATCGACGCTTTCTTCGGGAACAGTCTCGGAAATCTCGAGTACCGTTCTCTGCGGTTTGAGACGGAGGTGCTCGATATCCCGAACTTCCAGGGGAATGCCGCGGTGAATTACACCGACGCGCAGACTCCGTGGACACGCATTATTGAGCATAAGTGGTTTGAGTTCGGGAAGGACGCGCAGGGCAATGACCTGTCGAAGACGGTCATTACCCGCGAATATCCTTCCGAGTGGAAGCCCGGTGACGAGCCATACTATCCCGTAAATGACGAGAAGAACGGCAAGCTGTACGAACAGTACAGGAAGCTTGCCGACAGTGAGCCGAAGGTGACGTTTGGAGGTCGTCTCGGTGAGTACAGATACTACGATATGGATCAGGTCATACTGTCGGCTCTGGAAAAGGCGGAGGAGCTTCTTTGATCTTAGTTGTTTCACATAAGACGTACCCAATGCCGGACGACCCGCTGTATCAGCCTATACAGGTCGGTGCGGCGGGGAAGGCTCCGATATCGCCGTCGTGGCTCCGTGATGATGAGGGTGACAATATCAGCGAGCGCAACAGGACGTTCTGCGAGCTGACGGGACTGTACTGGGCATGGAAGCACATAGATACAGAATTTTACGGGCTGTGCCATTACCGCCGGTATTTTGCGGGTCAGTTTATCTTTAAAGAGAAGCAAAAGGGCATAATAAGCGCGGAGGAGATCGACAGGCTGATGAGGAGGGCGGATATTATCCTTCCCCGCAAGCGTCATTACTATATCGAGACCCGTGAGAGTCAGTATGCCCACGCACATCACGCGCAGGACCTTCGTGTGACTGAGGCTGTGCTGCGTGAGATCTGCCCCGGATATCTGCCGGCGTGGCAGAATATGCTGAGATCCCGCAGCGGGCATATATGCAATATGTTCATTATGCCCAAAGCGTTGTTTGAGGAGTATTGCGGGTGGCTGTTCGGCATTCTGTTCAAGGTGGAGGAGCGGCTGGATATATCAGGGTACTCCGATTATGACAGCAGGGTGTTCGGCTTCATAGGCGAGAGACTGCTCGACGTGTGGGTGGAGACAAAGCGCCTCAGGTACATCGAGGTACCCGTCAGGGTCATCGAGAACGAGCACTGGGGCAGAAAGATAGCGGCTTTCCTGCAAAGGAAGATAAAAGGCGGGAGGGACTGACAGCATATCTGCGCATAACAAAACGTTTGTTCAGACTGACAAGCGTTTTTCTTATGTTCGGATAACTGTATTTTAGACAAAATATGTCTGTTGAGTTCCAAATATAAAATATGATTGTAAAAAATGACGAAATTTAAACAAAATAATTGGTAAAAATGAATTAAAGCTTGACAAGTTCACATAAAAATGATAGAATATTATCGTTAATGGGACAGTGTATATTATAATAGGTAAAAAACATACAGGCTGCTGCCTGTTTTCACCGGATATTGACACTTGGGATCGACATACTTATAATATGTTCGAAGGGAACCGATAGTTATGTATAAGCGTAACGTACAAAGTTGGTCAAAGCACCTCGATTTCTTTATCATAGATGAAATAGTTCTGCATATTGCGTTTGTGTGTGCTATGCTTATCAGACATGGGACTACACCGTATGATGACCCGGTGTACCGCGGGCTCGCGATAGTCCTGCTGCTTGCGGACGCTATTGTGCAGATGCTGTTCAACACCATGCACAATGTCGTTAAGCGCGGTCTTTGGCTCGAGTTTCTCGAGACTGGAAAGCATTGCCTGATGGTCTATCTCGCGGCGACTGGTTATATGTTCGCGGGACAGAGCGGTGAGACATACTCGAGACTTGTGCTGTTCTACACGCTGATAATACACTTCATGGCAGGCTATATCACAAGAGTTCTGTGGAAGCACATCATCATAAATATCGGCACCCCGGGAAGCAAGAAGGCAACAATGCTGGTGGTTTTACAACCGGAGACCGCCTCAACAACGTTAAAGAGACTGCTCGCCAGCAAGGTCGAGGGCTATGAGATAGTCGGAGCTATTCTGAACGGTGAATCTGAGTTGAAAGAGGTCGAGGGAGTACCGGTAGTGACAACACTCGATAACGCAGCGGATTATATCTGCCGTGAATGGGTGGATGCCGTGTACATAGACAGCCCTTCAACTGATCCCAAGATAGCTAAGCTCATGGAGGACTGCCGGGAAATGGCGGTTCCGCTTCATTACCATGTCCCCGGTATGGGTATTTACGGAGAAAAACAGTTTGTTGAGAAGATCGGCGGAACTACCGTTCTGACGACTACCATAAATTACGCAACGCCTGCGCAGAATATCGCCAAGCGCTGCCTCGACATTGTCGGCGGACTTGTGGGCAGTGTTCTTGCGATCATCATTATCCTTGTACTCGGTCCGATCATCAAGGCAAAATCCCCCGGACCTGTCCTGTTCAAGCAGGAGCGTATAGGTCAGAACGGAAAGCGGTTCAAGATATATAAAATACGCTCGATGTATATGGACGCCGAGGAACGCAAAAAGGAACTCATGGCGCAGAACCGCGTGAGTGACGGTATGATGTTCAAAATGGATTTTGACCCGCGCATAATCGGCAATAAGATACTTCCCGACGGCACCAGGAAAACCGGTATCGGCGAGTTTGTCCGGAAAACAAGTCTTGACGAATTCCCACAATTCTTCAATGTTCTTGCCGGTCAGATGAGCCTCGTCGGCACCAGACCCCCTACCCCCGATGAGTGGGACAAGTATCAGTACCACCACCGTGCACGTCTTGCCTGCAAACCTGGCATAACCGGTATGTGGCAGGTAAGCGGACGGTCGGAGATTACCGATTTTGAACAGGTCGTGAAGCTCGATACCGAGTACATCACTAACTGGAGCTTCGGGCTTGATATAAAGCTCCTTTTACAGACTGTTTGGGTGGTATTTAAACGAAAAGGCGCGATGTGAATGAACATTTGGGTTATGTACACTCTATTCAATTAATAATATTATTTGTTATAATGCGAAGGTTATTACAAAAATAAAGATAGAATCTGATGTTTGGAGCGGAGGAAATGGTCGATGACTCTGATTATCGCAGAAGCTGGAGTTAATCACAATGGAAATTTGCATCTTGCAAAGAAGCTAGCTTTAAAAGCAAAAGAGGCTGGAGCGGATATTGTAAAGTATCAGATGTTCGTTCCCGAAAAGCTTGTAACACATTCCGCTGAAAAAGCAGAATATCAAAAAGAAAGTACAGGCAGTCATCAATCGCAGTTAGATATGCTGAAAAAGCTAGCACTATCTAAAGATGAGTTTGTTGAATTAAAGATTTACTGTGAAGAAATAAATATTAAATTTCTGTCAACTGCCTTTGACATGGAGAGCGTTGACACACTTCACGAAATGGGTTGTGATTTATGGAAGATTCCATCAGGTGAGATTACCAATCTACCATATCTTCGCCGTATAGCTTCGTTTGGTCAACAAGTTATTATGTCTACTGGAATGGCTACCATGGAGGAAATTGAAAATGCTATACAGGTGCTGAAAGATAATGGGGCGGGAAATATAACCGCGCTTCATTGTACTACTGCATATCCAGCACCATATGAGCAAATTAATCTCAAGGCGATGCTTACTTTAAAGGATCGTCTTAAATTACCTGTTGGTTACAGCGATCATTCAAAGGGCATCTGTGTTTCATGTGCTGCTGCCGCTTTAGGTGCCGTGGTGTTGGAAAAGCATTTTACATTGGATAGAACGATGAAAGGCCCCGATCATAAGGCAAGTTTAGAACCTGATGAATTAAAAGCAATGGTTGAATCGGTACATGCAATAGAGTCAGCACTGGGAGATGGAGACAAGGTGCCGACAAAATTGGAGATAGAAAACAGCAAAGTAGCTCGTAAGAGTCAGGTTCAGCGGAAAGTTTATAACGGTTTGGTTGGCGGAATACTAACACCCGAAAGAATTGCAAAACTTGATAAGCTTGGAATGCGTTGGGAAAGTATGTCCGAGGCGCTGTGGAAAAGATATTACAATGCTTGTGTAGAATACAAGGAAAAATTTGGTGATCTCAGCCCCGCAAGGACATTTGTTACAGATGACGGCATACGGTTGGGCGCGTGGATAGGGAATCTGCGTACTAATCGCAGAAGCGGTATAAAGAACGGTTTCCTTACAGATGAGCGTGTAGCTGCTCTTGACGAACTGGGTATGGTTTGGGAAATCCATGATTTTATGTTCGAGAAGTTCTACTATTCCGCTGTCAGATATCTTGAAGAACATGGTAATCTTGATGTGCCATCGCAGTATGTTGATGAAAACGGAAATCGATTGGGCGTATGGATAGATAAAAACAGAAAATATTATCGTGAAAAAAATCCGAACCTTACAGCCGAGGAAATCGAAAGACTGAATTCGATCGGTATGATGTGGGAAAAGCGATATGATCGTATCTGGCGCGTTCAATACGAGGAACTTGTGAAATACAAAAAGCGTTTCGGCGATGTTAAAGTTCCGCTGAAATATATTACTGAGACAGGGGTAAAGCTCGGTGAGTGGCTTAATGATCAGTTCGCTAAGTACAAAATAAAAAGAATGCCAAGAGAACGTGAAGAAAAGCTGCGGGCTCTCGGAGTAGTGCTTGAGCGCGAGGATCCGTGGGAGGAACGTTTTAAACTTGCTAAAGCCTATTATGAACAGCACCATACACTCTCAATGCCCGGGATTTACAACGTTAACGGTATTTGTCTCAGCAAATGGGTGAATGAACAGAAACAGATCATTCGAGGAAAGCGTAAGGGAAAGTCGCTTACACCGGAGCAGATAAAAAGACTTGAATCTATCGGCTTTACTATGAAAAAGCAGTCGGAAATTGTGTGGGAACAAAAGTATTCGGAAGTAAGAGATCATTACACAAAAAACGGACGCGTTGTGGTTCCCGAAAAGACCGAAAGCAGATATGGGGGTGACCTTCATGTTTGGCTGACACGGCAGACTTTATCCTACCGTAAAGGTGATATGCGTTCGGATCGTGCTGAAAAATTTAAACGATTGGGAGCAGTTGATTGATAGCCTGATGAATATCCTTAAATAATATTATACCACAAAATTGTTAATTTTGAAGGGAAACTTTAAAGATGTATAAACGGAATGCGCAGGGCTGGTCAAAGCACCTTGATTTCTTTATCATAGATGAAATAGTTCTGCACGCAGCGTATGTATGTGCTATGCTGGTCAGGTTCGGAACATTGTCGTATGATGAGGCGCAGTATCGCGGACTGGCAATAGTCTTGTTCCTTGCAGATGCCATTGTACAGATGTTTTTCAACACCATGCACAATGTTGTCAAGCGCAATCTATGGAGCGAGCTGCTCGAAACGGCGAAACACAGCATAATGGTGTACCTCGCGGCAACAGGCTATATGTTTGCAGCTCAAATCGGTGATACATTTTCAAGACTGGTGCTGTTATACACACTAATTATACACTTCATGGCGGGCTACATCACAAGGGTCTTGTGGAAACATATCCTTATAAGCGTTGGTACACCCGGAGCCAGAAAAGCTACTATGATCGCTGTTCTCCAGCCTGAAACCGCTGAAACAACGCTTAAAAGATTGCTTGGCAGTAAACTTGAAAGTTATGAGGTTGTCGGAGTTATTATAAATGGTGACACAGATCTCAAAGAAGTCGAAGGCGTGCCGGTCGTAACTACGCTTGATAAAGCTGCGGACTATATTTGTCGTGAATGGATAGATTCGATTTACATAGATTGTCCTTCGACTGATACGAAGATTGCAAAGCTTATGGAAGATTGCCGGCAAATGGCTATTCCACTGCACTATCATGTTCCCGGAATAGGAATTTATGGCGAAAAGCAGTTCGTTGAGAAAATCGGCGGAACCACGGTTCTGACGACAACTATAAATTACGCAACACCGGTGCAGAACCTTGCAAAACGCTGTCTTGACATACTTGGCGGCATTGTCGGAAGTATTCTCGCCCTTATCGCAATTGCGATTGTGGGTCCGATAATCAAGGCACAGTCCCCCGATCCGATAATCTTTAAGCAGGAGCGCATTGGTCAGAACGGCAAGAGGTTCTACATTTACAAAATTCGCTCGATGTACATGGACGCGGAGGAGCGCAAGAAAGAGCTTATGGCGCAAAATCGCGTCAGTGACGGTATGATGTTCAAAATGGACTTTGACCCGCGTATTATCGGCAACAAGATATTACCAGACGGTACAAAGAAAACCGGAATTGGTGAGTTTATTCGTAAATATTCAATAGATGAGCTTCCGCAGTTCTTTTGCTGTATTCTATCTACCATGAGCCTTGTAGGGACAAGACCTCCTACTCCGGATGAATGGGAAAAATATGCATATCATCACCGCGCGCGCCTTGCCTGCAAGCCCGGTATCACAGGTATGTGGCAGGTTAGCGGAAGATCTGAGATAACAAACTTTGAGCAAGTTGTGAAGCTCGATACAGAATACATAACTAACTGGAGTTTTGCTTTGGATATAAAGATACTTTTTAAGACTATTTGGGTTGTGTATGCACGGAAGGGTGCGATGTAACGACCACAGCGTACCTGACTAAGTTCTTGTAACCACAAGATATATGAATGAGAAAATGGCTCAACCACTATATCTATGTAAAATAGGGTGGTTTTCCTTATTAACCATATTGCACCG
>CAJOMV010000129.1 GCA_905235805.1 uncultured Ruminiclostridium sp. | reverse complement strand
TGGGGGAAAACTTGTTTTTTCGTAAGTTTCTCGGTTCGCCGCCTCCGTGCGGCGTTTTGGAAACTTACTCAAGGCATCCTGCCTTGCACAAAAGTTTTCCCCCAGTCTCGAGCGCAAGCGGCTCACATCAGTGCACGATAGCGAGCTCGGTTTCCTTATCGAAGATATGGATCTTATTGGGGTCGAGGGCGACGGTGATAGTACTGCCGTAACGGGCGGTGGTAGCGGCGTCTACCTTGGCGGTCCACTGCACCTTCTTCATGTTCTCATACGCGTCCTCGGAGAACTGTCTGTCCACTTCGCCGGGCTTCTCATTGAGCAGCTTGAAGTACAGGAGCACCTCGGAGCCGAGCAGCTCATAGCCCGTTATCTTGACCTCGATCTGGCTGTCCTGATGCACGGCGAGCTCCATTTCACTCTCGAATATTCTCTCGGGACGGATACCCATGATGACCTGCTTGCCGATGTAGCCCTGTTCCCTGACAGCGGCAGCCTTCTTGCCGGGGAGCTTGATGCTGAAGCGGTCGAAGTCGAGGTATACGTCACTGCCCTGCTCGCGGCACTCGGCGTTGACGAAATTCATCTGCGGGGAGCCGATAAAGCCCGCAACGAACAGGTTGCAGGGATTGTTGTACAGCTCGCGAGGGGAGGCTACCTGCTGCACGATGCCGTCCTTCATGACGACGATGCGGGTGCCGAGCGTCATTGCCTCGGTCTGGTCGTGGGTAACGTAGATTATGGTGGCTCCGAGCCTCTGGTGGAGCGCGGAGATCTCCGCGCGCATCTGTACGCGCAGCTTCGCGTCGAGGTTGGAAAGCGGCTCGTCCATGAGGAACACCTTCGGCTCACGCACTATCGCGCGCCCCATCGCCACACGCTGGCGCTGACCGCCGGAAAGAGCCGCGGGCTTGCGCTCCAGCAGATCCTGAAGATCGAGTATGTATGACGCGTCCTTGACGGACTTGTTTATCTCGTGCTTGGGTATCTTGCGGAGCTTGAGACCGAACGCCATGTTCTCCTTGACGGTCATGTGCGGGTAGAGCGCGTAGTTCTGGAATACCATCGCTATATCGCGGTCCTTGGGCTCCACATCGTTCATTATCTTCCCGTCTATCAGGAACTCACCGTCGGAAATGTCCTCCAGTCCCGCTATCATGCGGAGAGTGGTGGATTTGCCGCAGCCGGACGGTCCTACGAAGATGATGAATTCCTTGTCCTCGACCTCGAGGTTGAAATCCTTCACCGCCTCAAAGCCGTTGGGATATATTTTATAGATATGTTTCAGAGACAGACTTGCCATGATCGATCCTCCTGTAAATTATTATCTTCATTCATTGTCATAGCTGAAAACCGGGGCGTTCTCCGACCATTTCACCGGCATGAGCATCGTGTGACGGTTGGGGTTGTAGAGCGGATCGCCCTCTATCTCGGGCTCCGTCCTCGCGTGGAATACGAGGATATCGTTCCCGTCCGCGTCGGTGGTGAAGGAATTGTGTCCGGGACCGTAGATGCCCTTGTCGGGATCCGTTTTCAGCACCGGATAACGCTCCTTGCGCCAGCTGAGCGGGTCGAGCAGGTCGCTGCCCTCGTCGGCTGTCAGCATTCCCATGCAGTAAGCCGGTCCCGTATCGCTCGCGGAGTAGGTGAGGAATATCCTCCCTCCGTGCTTTATCACCGCGGGACCCTCGTTCACCCAGAAGCCGTGCCGCTCCCAGTCATAGTCGGGAGTGGTCAGGAGCACCTGCACCGTGTCGAGAGTGTGTCCGTCCTTCATTCGGGCTATGTACAGGTTGGATATCTGCTTTCCCACACCGACCTTCTCCGCCCACACATAATAGTGCGCGCCGCCGTCCTCGAACACTGTCGCGTCCAGCGAAAAGGCGTTGAAGGAGAACTCATCATCGGGGTGAGCCCGCATTTTCCCGAGCTCCGTCCACTTGCCGCTCATGGGGTCGGCGTCCCTGCATTCGAGGACGTAGGGGCGTATCTTCCAGATATCCTCCTTCTCGCCGCCAGCGAAGTATATGTACCAGTTCCCGAACACATAGTGCAGCTCGGGAGCCCATATATGCTTGCTCATGGGTCCGCTCTCATGGCAGAGCCATATCGTTTTCTCCTCAGCCTCCGCAAGACCTCCGAGTGTGTCCGAACGGCGGAGCACTATACGGTCGTACGCGGGTACCGAGGCTGTGAAATAATAATTCCCGTCCGTGTGGCGGTAAACATAAGGATCGGCGCGCTGCGGGATCCATGTCTTGTTGAACAGCAGCTTTTCGCTCATATCGGGAAATTTCCTTTCATCGCATTTGAAGTGACGCGGGTGCGCGTATGCACTTCCGAAAGCGGCGTTTTCACCGCCGCCTTCGGAAGTGCAGGGGGACACTTCGCTGTGTCCCCGCACTGTGATATGTGGGTCATTATTCTACGCTGAGAAGCTCGATGTAAGCAGCCTCGCCGAGCAGGTGAACATATACCGGAGCGTCGGCAGCCCATACATCTGTCATAGTCGCTGTTTCTGAAAGAACAGTGCCGTCCTCGCCTGTGAAGGTGTACTCAACGACCGCGGAGGTGCCGGTGCGTGTGATGTTCATCTGAATGTTGGCAGCGGTCATGAGCTTCAGCCAGCCAGCCCAGTCATCGCCCCACGAGAACTCGAAGGAAACGGCGCCGTCGGGATAACCCCAGCCGAACGCGTCTGCGCGGAGTACCGCGTATTCCGCATAGCCCTCGTAGTTGTCAGCGCTCGGGATAAGGTCAGCCTTTACAGCTGTGTTGGTGAATGCCGTAACGAGGTTATCCCAGTTGTTGACACCGTCGGAGTAGTTGTTGATGCTGAACTTGAGAGTTGCACCGTCAGCCAGCTCGTAGCCGTCTGTGTGGTCTGTCCAGAAGCCGAGAACTCTTTCGGGAATACCGAGGACTGCCACTGCGCCTTCGGCTACGGGAGCTGCCGCGAGCGGCTCGGGCTCTGCGACCTCAACGCCCTCCTCGGGAGCTTCGTACTCGGGAGCAACGGGCTTCTCGGGCGGGTTGCCCATTTCAAACAGGCTCTTGACCTGACCGTCGGTCAGAGACTCGTCAAATATATACAGCTCGTCGATAAATCCCTTGTAAATGGTATCCCAGTAGTTGATACCGATATGACCTTCGAGACCGTCGCCCGCGATGATCTCGGGAGCGAGACCCTGATAGTACATATTCTCGCCGTTTGCTTCCCACTTGAGCTCGCCGTTCAGATAGAACTTAGTGCCAACTCTCTCCATGCCGTCGTCAGCGACATAGCGTACGCCGTCGGTAACGATAGTGATGAGGCACCACTCGCGCTTGCCGTGCTCTGTGTCGTCCATAGCGTAGATCCACGGCCATACGCCGTCAGCGCTTACTTCCGTGCCGATAGAGGAGTTGCGGTTCCATGCTACCGGGAAGATGTCCGCGGAATTTGTGCCCCATGTGGACTTTGTGATGTTGAGCCATGTAACGGTAGCGTCGGCATTGCTCATGCCGATGTTCCTGCCGACCTGTACTACCGGTCCGAAGGTAGCGACACGATCCGCGTTGTACCAGAAGGAAATTGTGTAGCTGTCGTCCGGTACCTCTACCATGTCAAAGTCAACGCCGTATTTGCCGTCAAGGTAAAGAGCGTTGCCGACAGCGCCCTGACCCTCCGCGATGAGGATATCGTGGATGCTGTCACCGAGACCGAAGGTAGCGCCTGTGAGGGAGCCGTCGTTCTCGATCTGTGTTACGGCGCGCAGACCGTCGGTCGTCTCGAAATCGAGGTGCAGGAGAGCGCTGCCCGGAATGGGTTCAGCCTCTACGACGGGAGCTTCTGTTTCAGCCGCTTCTGTGTCAGCCGCTGCGCCGGCGTCTGCTGCTGTTGTTGCGGCAGCTTCACCAGCGGGAGCCGCGGAAGCGGCTGTCGTTGTGGTGTCTGAGGCGGTGTTCGAGTTGCCGCACGCAGCAACGGAAAGAACCATTGCAAGAGCGGTAAGTGCCGATAAAGATTTTTTCATTGGGTAAACTCCTTTCTATTTTTATCCCGAAGGGATAGTGAACATTGAATTACTGATTGTCCGCGATCATCTGATTGTAGGTCGCGATCTCGGACTCGCTGAGTACATTGTAGCCTGTGGGTCCGAAGTAGTCGATCATAGCCTGCGCGTGATAGTAGTTAGCCTTGCGGTTGGCTTCCTCGACGTAGTCGGCAGCCTGAGCGGTGCCGTTGTCAACGAGGTCATGTATGCCGATAGCGTTGAAGTACTCATCGCAGAAGTTCCAGTAGCCGGCGATATTTGTCCAGCCGAAGGAGATAGGCTGCATACAGGACTTGAAGTAGTCTCTCCAAAGCTGAACGTGCTCATCGTCCATGCCTGCGCAGTAAACTGCGATGTAAGCGTCCCATACGCCCTCGTCCTTTGTGGTGGGAACGGGCATTACGTCGTACTTGAGCGCTGTTCCGGAGGCGTTCACGATAGTCTCGTCCGCATAAGCCTCGCAGCGGGTGTACCAGCCGTCAACGCCGAAGGACATGAACTTGAGAAGCTCATACGCTTCACGCGGGTACTTGCAGGAGGTGGTGATCCCGCCGTAGTCTATGGTGGCTATGGAGTGGTGGTCTGCGCCTGCGTCGGCAGAGGAGACAGCGGGGATAACGTAAGGAACGATGTCGAGGTTGAAGCTTTCCTTGTACGCGGGGGTGTTCCATGTGTTCTGGAAGGTCCAGAAGGCTTCGGAGAAGATAGCCGCGTGACCGGTGTTGCCTGCCCAGCCTTCCCAGTCGCCGCACCAGTCCTCCATAGCCTGTGTCTCGGTCTGGGGAGCGATGTAGCCGCCGAGCTTGAGGTTCGAGAATTCCTGCTCGCCCACAGCCCATTCGCTAAGGTCGAAGGTCTTGCCGGTGAAGCCGAACTCACCTATGATATCCTGTCTTGCGGCAATGCCGTAGTAGGAGTCGAGACGGTTGTAGTAGCCGAGCCCGTAGTAAGCCATTCCGTCGGGGGAATTGAGGACGGTCGCGTCCTTGATGAGCTGTATCATCTCCGACCATGTCCAGTTCTGTGTGGGAACTTTAAGGTTGAGAGTTTCGAGAACATTGCGGTCGATGAACATAGCGCCGGGGAAGAACTTCACGGGTACGCTGTAGCGCTGTCCGCCCTCGAGGTGGTAGGTGCCCAGCCCCGCGGAGTTTATGGTGTCCGCGAGGTTCTTTGTCTCGTCGTCGCTGTTCCAGTAGGAGGAAACGTCGGCGAGGAGCATATTCGACAGCGCGAAATCGCAGTCGGAGTGCATTATCAGGTCGGGAGCCTGCCCGTTGCTGACAAGCGTGGAGAGGGTGGTGTTGTAGGTAGCCACGTTCTCATACTGCACGTTTACGGTGATGTTGGGGTAGATCTCCATGAAGCGCTTCGCGAGTATCTGAACTATCTCGTCCTGGTCAAAGTGGAAGTAGGTCAGCGTGATAGGCTCCGTGGTCATGTCCTTGTACTTCTTGTACTGGTGGCTGCTGCCCTCGACATCGACGAGGTCGAAATCATTGGTCACGACATCGGTGCCGACATATCCGCCGCCCGCGGAGCCTCCTCCCGAGCCGCCGTCAGAGCCGCTTCCCGAATCGCAGCCCGCTATCATGCCGACAGCAAGACACTGTGCGAGAAGAAGTGAAAGTATCTTTTTCTTTTTCATTTTGTTCCTCCATTGTAATTATTTGACAGGTGTTTTCCTGTTCAATTGACTTGTTTTTTGCCTCCGGCGGCAAGCCTTTTGAAAAAGGCTTGAGCGAAAACTTTAATTGTTTATTCGCCGGTTATTCCGGTTCTGTCGATGCTCTCCACAAAGTGCCGCTGGAGAACAAAGTACAGTATCATCAGCGGCAGGATACTCAACAGAGTTCCCGCCATGTTTATGGATTCGTTCAGATTGGTGGCGGCATTTGTAGCCGTCGTCGCGTAGCTCGAATAGTTTGCGGCAAAGTTGTCGAGCTGTACCACCAGCGTCGTCCAGTCGGACTGTCCGTAAACCCCGTGCACATAAAGCTCGGTCAGATACGACTCGTTCCAGTACCACACGAAGGAGAACAGCGCCACGGTGATGAACGCGGGCTTGGCACTCGGCAGCGCCACCCGGAAGAAGGAGCGGAAATGCCCCGCGCCGTCTATTCTCGACGCTTCTATCAGCACCTTCGGTATCTGCCGGAAGAACTGCCAGAATATCAGAATGAATATCGGAGCCTTGAAGCCCTGCCCCAGCAGCGCGGGAAGCACGAATGCCCATATCGTGTTGAGTATGCCGATGTTCGAGTAGAGAACGTACGTCGGTATCATCGTTATCTGACTCGGCAGCACGAAGCTGAGGATTATGATGCCCATGACTATCTTCTTGCCGGGGAAGTTGTATCTCGCCAGCGCGTAGCCCGTGATCGAACAGGACATAAGGTTGCATATCGTGGGAACTCCCGCGAGGACTATGCTCTGCCACAGGGCGTTCCAGAAGTCCATGCTCTTTGCCGCCTGCCGGAAGTTGCTGAAATTCAGCGAGCTCGGCAGCCACTTGATGGACGAGTCCAGCAGATCGTCCAGCGTCATAAGGCTGCTCGATACCATGTGGAGTATGGGATAGGTGTAGATGAAACCGATGCAGATAAGCAGGGCGTACACGACGAACTGCTTGAGGAAGCCCTCCCTGTCCTTCGAGCCGAGCATGAAGCGGCGTACCTTCTCTTTGGTGAGGCTCTTGTACCACGGCTTATCAATATTCGTCCCTGTGTGTGGTATGCGTGGTGATCTTCCCTTGCGCGCGCCTGCGCTCGATCCGTTTGGCATTGCGGCGGTTCCTCCTTTCTATCCTCTTCTTGTTCCTCATTTCCTTCTTTCTCAGCTTCTTTGCGCGCTTGACCTGCTTCTCATACTGATCCTTGCGGGTAGAGAGCATCAGCGCGAACAGTCCCACAAGAATGAGTACAACCACGGAGTACAGCCATGCCATTGCAGAGGCGTAGCCGTAGCCCTTCTCCTTCGTGCCCGAGAACATCGACTCCTCGATGAGGTTGATTATCGGGTTCTGACTGTTGTTCGAGATGAAAACGATGGTGTATATCGTGTTCAGCAGTATCATTGATTTCAGGTTCGGGAGCGTTATCTTCCAGAAGCACTCCCAGCCCGAGCCGCCGTCTATCTTCGCCGCCTCGTACATCGACTTGTCGATCTTCTGAAGACCCGACAGGAATATCAGTATCTGTACGCCCGAATACCACAGCGTGGTTATCATATTGTTGAACACGTCCGCTATCGGGTCCGCGATTATCTTCGGCAGCACCGAGCCTATCGCGGAGGTGAGGGACTGGGTGTCTATCGCGGAAATGCTTCCCGCGCCCTCTGCCGTCAGCATTCCGAGGATAGGACCGCTGACTATGATAACGGGGAGAAAGAAGATGAGGCGGAAAAAGCCCTTGCCCTTTATCTTCATATTCAGCATCATCGCTATGATAAGGGCGAACACGACGATGATCGGCGTGGAGATGATCGTGGAGGTGAGGTAGTCAACGAGATAGATCAGAAAGTCGGGGTCCTGTATAAGGATCTGTGTAAAGTTTCCCTGACCCACGAAGTTGAACACCCGCCCGAGGGGAGTTATCCTGATGTTGTTCAGCGCGTACCAGAACGAGCTCCCGAGCGGATAAGCAAGGAAGAGCGCCGCGCCTAAGAACCACGGTATCATGAAGATGTAGCCCATGCGGTCATACCGCTTTTCGAGCTTTCCCGAGCGCAGGTGCTTCATACGCTCCTTCAGCGCCTTCTTCTCCTTGCGGGTCATTTTTTTGGTCTCTTCAGCTATGGTCACTCACCTGCCTTAACCGTATAGGACAGAGCGTCCACGTTCAGTCCGTCGGCTTCGAGAGCCGACTCCGTGTAGTTGATGTAAATGCGTACACCGCTGCTGTATGTGACGCGCACAAGCCCGTTCGCGAGGATCTCGTGGTCGGTTATGACCGCTCCGCCCACAGTATCCGCGATCGCGCGCAGCTTGCTGTCATACTCCGCAATGGTGTCGCGGTAGCTCGTGTATTCGAGGGAATACAGACTGCTTGAGTTGGTGTAGATCAGCTTCGAGGAATCCTCCGCCGCGATGTAGAAGGACGGGTACATTCCCGACTCCACCATTCGCAGGAAGTAGTCGGTCTTATTAGCCTCGAAGTTCACATATTCCGAGTAGGTGGGTATCATGCCCTTCAGCACCATGGACAGGAACGGTATCTCCCTGTCGAGATACAGATAATCCGAGGAACTCAGCGGCATATCGAGCAGCGCGTCCGCGTATTTCCAGAGGAAGGCGTTCGGCGTCTCCAGCACAAGGCTGCATTTTTCGTTTTCATCCGCAGCGCTCACCGCGTCGGTGTAGATGTCCATGGTATCGGTGCGGGAGTAGTAGGAGCCCTTCGAGCTGTACGAGAACAGCGTCCCGGTAATGCCGGAAAGGGCGATGTTGCCGATATCCCTCCCGGCAAGAGCGTCGGAGAACCTCGCGAGATTGCTCGCCGTACGTCCCGGCATCAGGTAGTAGAAGGTGTCGTACACCTGTCCGCGGACCTCCTTTTTGAAGGTGCGCTTGTTCACCATTTTCATCACGTTGTAGGTGGTGGAATGGGTGGTGGCGTTCACCGAAAGAGCGTCGTCATACAGGTAGATGAGGCTGCCTTCCTTTGCCTCGTCGCGGATAAGGCTCTCTATGGCGCCGTTTCCGCCCACAACGCCGTCGGCGCTGAAGGAGGTTATGGGAAGGTCATACAGCCCGCCGTTCTGCCAGCCCTTGTACACCGTCAGGACATTCTTTACCCCGAGGGTGCGCAGCTCGCCGAGTATATCCCTTGCCTGCCCCGCCGTGGTCATTGTGACGGCGGTGGTGCCCATGAGGAATTCCTCGCGCTCGCTGCCGAGAAGGTCAACGCGCGTCCTGTATCTCAGGTCACGGTCGGTAAACACGTTATGGTCAAAGAGATATCCGCGGTAGGCGTCAGCCATGCCGGAATAATCCGCCTCGTCCTCCGACAGCAGGCAGTAGCGCACTGTGAGGTCGGAGTGCAGTCTGTCCTGCTCCACCGCCGGAACGGTGCCGGAATTGGACTGGTTCAGCGGCTGAACGAACACGTCCCGCAGCAGGAACCGCGCAAAGCAGCGGTTGTAGTCCACCATTACGCCGTTCGGCACGACCTCGATGCTGCACCGCTCGTCGCCCGACTCTACTATGCCGAGGTATGCCTGCTTATCGTCGAGGTGAGCCATGCCGAATACCGGGGCGAGAACGTTGTTTGAGGCGGTGACGGTCTCATAGCGCTCCCAGAGCGTCGAGACCGCGGCACGATTGGTCATGCCGTCGTCGATGCCGTAGATGAGTCCCGAGAAGCCGGTGGTGTAGCGCCCCTCCTTGTCATCGAGGTATATCAGCGCGCCGTTTCCGTCGGGAACGAGCATATAGCCGTCCTGCTCGTCGAGGTAGGTGTAGCCGAAGAAGGGCAGCACGCTCACGGTGCTGATGTAGGTGCCCTCCTTGTGCTCCTTTATCGACTCGTCGGGGATACGGACGGAGAGCTCGTCGCCCTCCAGCTTCACCTCAACGCCGATATCGAACTGGTAGTTGCCCTTGAAGCTTATCTCAGCGTAGATGCCGCCGTCGATGCTGTGTGTGGTTATCTCATTGGGGACGGTGTTCATGTCCACCTGATAGGTGTTGAGGGTGCCTATGATGGCGTTTATCACGATACCGCTCTTCATGTACCCCGTCCAGCTCGCGTTGTTCCTGCCGTCGTCCTTCTCGTCGCTGACGGTGGACTCCAGCACAGCGCCTGTCTTTTTGTTCTCGAGACGTATCGAGAACTGCGGCTCATAGTACCAGAGCTTGTAGGTATCGCTCTCGGCTACCTGCACATACCCGTCCCTCGCGTTCACCGCCGCTCCGAGAACGGGCAGCGGAGCGGAGTGGGAGTGCGTGCCGCTCACAGCGTCGGGCTGACCGCTGTCTATCAGGAGCCATATCCCGGACAGCAGCAGCGCGAGCGCCGCTATTATCACGATAATGATAATAAGTATCTTCTTTTTGCCTGCCGGCTTTTTGGTATCAGTATCCAAGTCTGTACACCCCCTCACCGATGAGTGCGTAAACGAACTCAAATACCTGAGCCCAGAGAACGTAGATTATGAATATCAGAAGCGCCAGTATGAGAGCGGCGAACGCGGTCAGCAGTATGACCTTCACCGTCTGCCCCACCGAGAAGTTGTTGACCTCCTTGAGCCCTATGAACGCTATCACCGCTATCCAGCCGTATATGAGGATAGTCAGCATCGCGTTGAGGAACACCTCATTGTTCGTGAGCACATGGGACAGCAGGTAGTTTATGGGAGTCAGCACGATGTACGGCATCAGGCTGTAGCAGAAGAAGGTGTATATCTTCTTCACCGTGCCCTCACCCTCGTTTATGGTGCAGACGAGGTAGGAGCACGCCGTTACAGCCGCCATTACGGCGACTATCGCGCCTATATCGCTCAGTATCTCGTATCTGCCGTCCATTACTCCCTTGAGCAGGAAGCCGCAGGTGTACTTGTTTATGATGAATTCGAGGATAAACACGACGAGCAGGAAGGTGGACACCAGCCAGTTCGCGCGTCCCTCGGCGGCAATGCCGTAAGCCGCGTCGTTGGGCTTTCTCATGTAGTAGCCCGCGTAGCAGAGATCGGAGATGAAGCTGTTTTGCTTCAGCTTTTTGAAGAACGCCCGCGGAGCTTTGAATATCTGCTTTTTCTTATCGACTGCCTTCAGTATCTTTATGACAACGAACAGCAGGACAAGTATCAGTATAAGCAGCATTATGTTGTTTTTCAGCCATACGTTGCGTATCTCCCAGTACGCGTCGGAGTAGCCGGAGTAGTCCTTGGCAAGTCTCGCGTAGCGGAGAGCCTCCTGATAATTGTCCTCCTGGAAGCAGCAGCGTCCCATAGCCTTGTTGGCGTAGTCGAACATCGAGTTCATTTTAAGCACCTGCGTCAGGGGCTCCTTCGCCTCGGTGTAGCGTCCCTTGGAGTAGAGGTAGAGCGCCTCGTGCATGAGGTCGGTGAACTCGGTGGGCTGGTAGATCTGTATCTGCGCCTTATCCGAGTCGAGGACATAGATGCGGTCGGCGGTGTCTATGGCGATACCGCTGACCATGGTGGAAAGTCCCACGCGCTGCGAGCCGTCGTCGGGTCCTCCGAACACGAAGAGCATCTCGCCCTCGTTGTTGTACTCGAAGATATAGCCCTGCTGGTCGGCGACATAGACGTTGTCGTGGTTGCCGGCAGCGACCGCGGTAGGAGTGTCCGCGTAGGTGCCGTCGGTATTGTGTATCATATTTGTGCCCGCTATGTTCAGGCGCTTTAGAGTGTCGTTCTCATTGCCGCGGGTAACGGTATAGATGAGCCCCTTCCCGTCGATAGTGAGATTTGTCGGCGTGGCGGGGATATTGCTGACCATTTTCGCGCGCTGCGCGTCGGTAAGTATGGCACGGTAGATTATGGTCGTGAGGTTCGTCGCCGCGTAGTTCGTACCGAAGTAGCCGAGGAAGGTGCCGCCGTCGGTGGGGGATATCTCCACGATACCGTTGGTATTTGACTCGCAGACCACGAACATGATGCCCGCGTCGTTGACCACTATCTTGATGGGCAGGAAGCTGACCTCGTCACCGTAGAGAGGGCTGGAGGGCTTGCCGTATTCCTCGGTGAGCTCTCCCTCGCCGCTGAATATGAATATCCTGTTAGCGTCGCGGTCTGCGACATATATTTTCCCGTCGTCCGTAACAAATACGCCGCGGGGATTCTGTAGAATGCCTTCTCCGACAGTCCCGACAAGCTCTCCCTGTGCGTCGCCGATCACGATGCGCTTATTTCCCGAGTCGGCAACATAGATCAGCCCGTCCTTCGCGATGAAGATATCGCTCGGGGCAGCGAGAGCCTCCTCGCCGAACTTGGTTATGGTGGCATGGGCGAGGTACGCGGTCTGTGTCCGGCGTATCCTGCCGTAGCCGTTTATCGTGTAGGTGACGTACGGAGTGTCGGCAAAAGCCGTGGAGGTAAGCAGCATGATGCCGGCTAAAGCCGCAGTCAGCACACATGCGCAAAGGCGTCTGAGCTTCTGCAAATTTCTCGCCCCCACTCTTTACTTGATACCCGAGCTCGCCATGGTATTCATGACCTTATTCTGGAGGATGATGAAGAGGATAAGGTTGGGCAGGAACATAATGAGCGAGGCTGCGGCTGCCATACCCTGTCCTGCCACGGTGTTGTTGGCGTTGACGAGTGTGTTCATATAGAAGGTAAGGGTCTTCATGCTGTCGTCGCTGAAAAAGTAGCTGGAGGTCTCCATATTCGTCCACACCTGCTGGAACACGAGTATGGACGCCGTAGCGACGGCGGGTCTTATCATGGGGAGTATGACCTTGAGGTAGATATCGAGGTCGGTCGCGCCGTCCATGTACGCCGCTTCGAGCAGGGAGTCGGGTATCTGCTCCACGAACTGCTTCACGAGGAACAGCGCCACCGGCATCGCCACGAGCGGGAGTATGTGCGCGAGGAGGTTGTCGATAAGCCCGAGGTTGCAGATAACGAGGTATCTCGGGATAAGTACCGCGGTGCTCACGAACATGATCGCTATCTGGTTTATCTGCGTCAGCATATTGCGTCCCTTGAACTTTATCTTCGCGAGGGCGAATGCCGACATGGTGGTCAGCAGCAGAGCCAGCCCGACGGTTATCACCGTGACGATAAGGCTGTTGAACAGATATCTGCTGAGCGGTATGCCGCTGCTGTCCGAAAATTTTATAAGCTTGCTGAAATTTTCAAGGGTAGGGTTCTTCACAAAGAACGTCGGCGGGAAAGCGAACAGCTCCTCCATAGGCTTGAAGGCATGGTTGAGTATGAAGATTATCGGCATTCCCATGAATATAACGAGGGGGAGTATGAGAAGGATGATCTTGAGCTGTCCTATCTCGAACTTCTTCGGGTTTATCTTTCTGCCCTTAGCCATCTTCTTCCTCAGCTCCTTTCTTGCCGTAGGGGTCCTTGTCGGTGAGCAGGACGTTCGCGCCCTTGCTGAACAGCTGCACTATCAGCAGCAGAACGACCGATATCGCCGCCGCGTAGCCCATTTCATAGCGCAGGAAGCCGTAGTCCTCGATATGGTTGACCATGAGCTGCGAGGCATAGCCCGGGGAGGGATTGCCGACCAGCATGGAGGTTATCATACCGTTCTGGAACGCGCCCACGATAGCCATTACCGCCGCGAAGAGCATCTGCGGCTTCATCTGCGGTATGGTTATGTATATCATTTCCTGAAAGCGGTTCGAGATACCGTCGATGGACGCCGCCTCATAAAGCGTGGCGTCGGTGTTGAGGATACCCGCTATCATGCTTAAGAAGCCGATACCCATTGACGACCACAGACCTATGATTATTACGATAGGAAGCAGGAAGCGCGTATCCGTCAGCCATATCACAGGCTCGGTTATCACTCCCAGCTCCATGAGCCAGCTGTTGAGCAGTCCCGTCTGGTCGCCGGAGAATATTACCTTCCACAGCACCGTCATTGCCACGCCCGTCGTCATGCTCGGGGAGTAGAGTATCAGCGCGAAGACCGTTCTCACGGGCTTCGTCAGGTTGCAGAGCGCCCACGCGAGAATGAACGACAGCACATACCCGCCGATACCGACTATCACCGCGTAGATGACCGTGTTCGGGAGGACGTACTTCATGAACTCCGCGTCGTTGGTGAGGATAGTGATATAATTCAGAAATCCCACGAACTGGGGAAACTGTATCGCGTTGAAATTCGTGAATGAGAGTATTACGGCAAGAATAACGGGTATCAGTATAAAGACAGAGAAGATGACCGCGTACGGACCTATGAACAGCCAGCCGCGCCAGTTGTTCTCGCGGCGGGAGATCTTGTTTCTCTTCCTTTTCTTCGGCACGACCGCCGCAGCTTCCGCTGCCGGTGCCGCCTTCGCCTGCGTTTCCAAAACAGTCACCTCCTCAGCTTCTTCCGAGTATCACCCTGATACTGTCTATATCCGGGATAACATAGTCCCGTATGGTGGCACCGTCGCTGTCGATGTAGCCGAATTCCTCCAGCTTGCGCTTCATCTCGCGGTCGATGACCTTTACCGCTTCATCTATGCGGGACTGGGCACTGTCGCCGTCAACGACTATGGCGTTGAACGCGTTGCTCATCTCACGCTCGAGCATATATGTGCCGGGGACGCGCGCAACGTCTATGACGTTCTTCGCGAATTGCAGAATGACTTCCTTGTGCGCGTTGTCTATGGGGAGCTGCGCGAACGCCTCGACGTTCGCAGTCGTCCACAGATATTCGTCGCCGTAGGTTATCTGTATCGTCTGACCGAACTCCGACTGTACGGCGGTGGACGACCACCACTTGATGAACTCCCACGCCTTAGCCTCGCGCTCTTCATTGCTCCTGAATATAACGGTGGATTCCGCGCAGCCGCAGGTGCTCCTGTCTATGCTGCCGTCGGGCTGCTCGGTGCCGGGGACTATCGAGATGTCCCACGAGCCCGCAAGCTCGGGAGCCGCGTTGCTGATGAGGTTGTAGGTGCCGTAGTCGCATATCCCTATCGGGATATCGCCGTTGCGGAAATGCTGGTAGAAGTTGTCGATATCTATCGGCATATCATAGACCGTGAACAGGTCTGTCAGGGTGGTGAAGCCCTTTACGGACGCTTCGCTGCCTATGGTGGTGCCTTCCTGCGCGGTGCCGGAGTAGAGCGCGCCGCCGTTCTGCACGATCAGCGGAGTGGTGCCGTGGAAGTTGCGCATGGCTCTCATGCCCGCCGTCGGATAGTAGAAATTCAGTCCGCGCATCTGAAGCTCGGGGAGCATATCTATAACGTCCTGTATGGTGTCCGGTACCTCGAGTCCCAGCTTGTCGAGCACGTCTGTACGGTAAACGAGCACCCAGAAATTCATGGTCTCGGGCATGGAGTACACCGACTGCCCTATCGTTCCCGTGAGGAAGAAGCCCGGCTCATATACCGAAGCCGTCTCCTTAAAGTCAGGATACTTCGCCATGTCCGCCAGCGCGCCGCGTATCGCGAGCTCGTAGGGTATGGTGTAGTTTATGCCCGTCGCAACGTCGGGAGCGTTGCCCGAGGAATTCGCAAGCACCAGCTTGTACTGGTCGGGCATTATGCTGATATCCACGTTTATCCCCGTCTGCGGGGTGAAGTACTCGTCGATCATCTTCTGCATTATCTGCACATACTGGCTGGAACGGTTCACCCATACCTGAAGATGATCGGGGTCTATGTTGGACGCGGAATAGGACTGGTCGAAGAAGGACGCGAAGAAGCGTTCTATGGACATCCATATCGACTCAAAAAATCCGGGCGGGCTCGGAAGCTGCGCGCCGTCCTGATATATCCATATCCTGTCTATCGCCAGCCCGTTCTCGAGCAGAGAGTCTATGGTGTTCGCGAGGTACTGGTTTACGGAATTTGTGCTCGAGGAAAGCTCCGCGATACGGTAGGGTATCTCGTCGGGGTTCTCCGCGAGGGAGCGGAGCTGGTTCGCCGCGATAAGCATGGAGGACATTACCGCCACGTTCCTGTTCTGCGCGTTGAAGTGCCGCGCGCTCGCCTCAAGGCTCGTCAGCTCGTCTGCGTATGCCCGCAGTGTATCCTCCAGCCCGGGGATATACCGCGAGAGCTTCAGGTCTCTGTATCTGTCGGAGTTCGTGCCCGCTACCTTTGTTATCTCCAGTGCGAGGTCGTTCACTCCCGCCATTATCTCCTCCACCGCTTCAAGGACGTAGCAGATCGGGTCGAGGGTTATGGTGTAGGATATGGTATGCGTACCCGGCTCGAGGTAAACGGAGAGCCTGCCGCCGTCCGGGTCGGTGAGAGAGGTTATGCGGTAATTGCTCGAATATGCCATTTCATACGCGGAGAACGCTGTATTCGGTATAACTCCGTCCACACGGATATCCGTGAACACGGGGAAATCGTTCTTATCCGACTGGCGGTAGTTCATCGCGATGTTGTAATAGCCGGCAGTCTCCACGTTGAAGCTGTATGTTACGCTCTGCCCCGCGGCATCGAAGGAATCGGAGTCCAGGGTATTAAGCTCGGAATCCGTGACCTTGTACGGCGTCACGCGGGGGTCAAACTCCGCGACCGCATGGACGGAGGACTCATTCGAGGAGGAGTACGCTTCTCCCTCTATCTCGATAAATCCGCTGCCCGAGGCAGTCTGCGAGCCGCTGTACGCGGGTATGCTCTCCGGGGCAGTGAGGTTGACGCGTCCGAGCAGGAAATTGCCGCTCTTGACCTCGAAGTAAAGAGTGTGATGCCCGGCGGGCAGCTCTATCAGCAGGGGTGCCGAACGGCGGGAGCTGCTGTCGGTGAAGTACGCGGTCTCCCAGCGCATTGCCTTGTCGGGGACTGTGACGACCTCGTCGTTGTAGCGGTCGTAGGACTTCTCCGCCTTTGGTAGCCACGTTGAGCGCAGCTCGACATTCCTGCACTCATAGAACGGGAAGTTTCCTTCTTCGTCGAGTGCCATGGAGAACTCGACCGGCAGCACGGAATCATCGTAGGAGAGGTAGTCAAAGGTCACAGCGTAAAGCGCCTTTTCCGAAACGTCCTCCGCAAACGCGGCTTTATCCCCCGCGTGCAGGTCAAAGACGGTCTCCGATGCGGTGTAGCCCATTGTGTCGGCGGTCATGGAGCCCGCAGTCTCATCGGTATATCTGAGCCAGATATCCTCGCCGGAATATGCAGGAGCGGTGTAGCGGCTGCTGACCTTGGTGTAGTTGTTGGATATACGCTCACTCACGAACTGTGTATCGTAAGTGGCGGAGGTGCCGGCTGCCGCGTTGTCGTTCGCGGAAGCGGCATATACTGTGGACGGCGCTGTCAGTACCGATGCGGATAGCATCGCCGCCGTCAGCACGGAAAGATATTTCATGGCTCTTCTTTCCTTCATAGCGTCCTCCTTGTAATCGTTTTATCACGTTGCCGCAAATTTACTTTGGTAACAAATTAATTTGGCAAAGCGCAAGCCGATAATATTGTTATATCATGAGCATATTTTTTTAATTATACACCGATTAGCCCGAAAAGTCAATCACTATTCCCCTCAGATTGTGATATGTATGAATATTTCCTGCTTTTTTTATGCACTTTTTACATACACAAAGAAGCCTGTCATTTCGCACTGAAATGACAGGCTTTCTGTATTCATTTCTATCGTCAGGCGCAGACGCTCTTCAAGTGCACGCGAAGCAATTGCTCTTTCCGGAAGAAGAGTGAGGTCAAGGGGAGGGAGGGAACCCACTTTCTCCCTGAGAAAGTGGGTTCTCTTCCTTCC
>CAJOMV010000128.1 GCA_905235805.1 uncultured Ruminiclostridium sp. | reverse complement strand
TGGGGGAAAACTTGTTTTTTCGTAAGTTTCTCGGTTCGCCGCCTCCGTGCGGCGTTTTGGAAACTTACTCAAGGCATCCTGCCTTGCCCAAAAGTTTTCCCCCAGTCTCGAGCGAAGCGAATAAAGTGTCGTAAGGCACCGACTCGAGCGTTAAGCGACTGAATGGAATACTTTCTCAATACCGCGCAGCAGCTGAGCGAATACAGGGCTGTAGCTGCATCGGGCGGTATGGGGCTGCCGGTCATGGTGACGGGGCTGTCCCACATACACAAGGCGCACTTTCTGGCGGCGCTCTCTATGGAGCCGGGGTACAGGCTCCCCCTCATCGTTATATGCGATACCGAGGGCGAGGGAGCGAGGCTGTGCGCCGACATCAATACAATGACGGGGGAGGAGACGGCGTTCTCCTACCCGGCTAAAGACATTATACTCGGCGATGTTGACGCGGTCTCGCGCGAATACGAACATCGCCGCATTGGCATTTTATCGAGAATGGTCTCGGGACGCGCGAAGATAGTCTGCGCTACTCCGGAGGCGGCTTCACAGATAACCATACCGCGCAGGATAATTACGAAGCGCACTATCAGCATCAAGGCGGGAGACACCGTGTCGCTGCCGGAGATGACCGCCGCGCTGGTGGAGGCGGGTTATTCACGCTGCGACCAGATAGAGGGCGTGTCCCAGTTCTCGGTCAGGGGTGCCATTCTTGACGTGTATCCCGTGAATTTCGGAGTGCCGGTGCGCATTGAGCTGTGGGGGGACGACGTGGACAGCATATCCGTGTTCTCCCTCGACGACCAGCGCCGTATCGACACCATAAAGCAGGTGGATATAGCGCCCGCGCTGGAGACGCTGTTCCTTGACAGCGAGCAGATAGCGGAGAAGCTGAAGGCTCTGCTGCCGAAGGTACGCGGCAAGAAGGCTGCGGAGGTGAAATACCGCATACAGAACGACCTCGCCAATGCCGAAGCCGGCGTGGGCTGCGCAAATACCGACAGGTACCTCCCTATATGCTACGACGAGGAGGAGACGCTGTTCAATTACGCGGAGAATGTGATAATCTGTGAGAACTCCGCCTGCAATGAGAGCTACAAATCCGCCTATACACAGCATACCGAGGACATAAAGCTGCTCTTTGAGGAGGGCATACTCTGCAAGGGGCTTGACAGATATATGCTGACACGCTCGGAATATCAGGGGATATGTGAGAAAAAGACCACCGCGTACTTCGATAATTTCATGCGCGGCGGCGAGCTGCGCCTTTCCAAGCTCGTCAGCGTTTCCGCGGGGCAGGTCGCGCCGTGGAGCGGCGAATACAGAGTGCTGCTCGATGAGCTGAAAAACTACCTGAACGAGAATTTCAGCGTTATCGTCATGGCAGGCACCGAAAAGGGCGCGAAGGTGCTGGCGGAGGATCTCCGCGGAGACGGTATCCCCGCGGATTACGCGAGCGCCCCGAAAAAGCTGTACGCCAAGCGCGTCTATATAACCCCCGGAGTGCTCACCTCCGGCTACAGCTATCCCGAGGTGAGGATAGCCGCGATATCCCATACCTCAGTTACCATACAGACCCGTGAAGCCCCCAAGCGCAAGAAGGCGGAAATAATAAATTCGCTCAACGATATATCGGTGGGCGACCTTGTTGTTCACAACACCTACGGCATAGGGGTGTTCGAGGGCGTCCAGAAGCTGACGGAGGAGCACATCAGCAAGGACTACATCAAGATAAGATACGCGGGAACGGACGTGCTGTATGTCCCCGTAACCCAGCTCGACCTCATCTCCCGCTACATCGGCACGGGCGACCAGAGCACGGTGAAGCTCTCGAAGATGAACTCCGACCAGTGGCAGAAGACCAAGACCCGTGCGAAGGCGGCGGCTAAGGAAATGGCTGCCGAGTTCATCGAGCTGTACTCCAAGCGCATGAAAACAAAGGGGTACGCGTTCGATCCCGACGGACCGGAGCAGTTCGAGTTCGAGAACCATTTCAGCTATATAGAGACCGACGACCAGCTCCGCTGCATCGGTGAGATAAAGCAGGATATGGAGACCGACAAGCCTATGGAGCGCCTGCTGTGCGGGGACGTGGGCTTCGGCAAGACCGAGGTCGCGCTGCGGGCGGCGTTCAAGTGCATTATGAGCGGCAAGCAGTGCGCGCTGCTCTGCCCGACGACAGTGCTCGCGTGGCAGCACTACCAGACCGTCGTGAAGAGAATGGACGGCTTCGGGATTGATATAGAGCTGCTCTCAAGGTTCCGCACGCCGAAGGAGATAAAGGCGACTATCGAGAAAATGAAGCGCGGGTCGGTGGATATGGTCATCGGCACTCACCGCCTTGTGCAGGACGATATAGCGTTCAAGGATCTCGGTCTTGTCATCATAGACGAGGAGCAGCGCTTCGGCGTTGCCCACAAGGATAAATTCAAGCAGATGTTCGCGGGGGTGGATATACTTACCCTCTCCGCGACGCCGATACCCCGCACGCTGAATATGGCGATGTCGGGAATACGCGATATGAGCGTGATAGAAACTCCCCCGCAGGACAGACAGCCTGTGACCACCTATGTCATAGAGCACAACGACGGCGTCATAGCGCAGGCGGTCAACAAGGAGCTCCGCAGGAACGGGCAGGTCTATTATATCCACAACCGCATAGAAAGCATAGTGCAGTGCGCCTCCGACCTGCACAAGCTTGTCCCCGAAGCCCGTATAGGCATTGCTCACGGGCGTATGGAGGAGGACGAGCTGCTGGAGGTGTGGAGAAAGCTCCTCGAGCATGAGATAGATGTGCTCGTCTGCACGACGCTCATCGAAACCGGCGTTGACGTGCCGAACTGCAACACCCTGATAATCGAGAACGCCGACTACATGGGGCTCGCGCAGCTCCACCAGCTCCGCGGGCGCGTCGGACGCACCAACCGCCGTGCCTTCGCGTACTTCACCTTCCGCAGAGGCAAGGAGTTGAGCGAGGTGGCAGCGAAGAGACTGGACGCGATACGCGAGTTCACGCGGTTCGGCTCGGGCTTCAGGATAGCCATGCGCGACCTTGAGATACGCGGCGCCGGCTCGATACTGGGCGCGTCACAGTCGGGTCACATGAGCGCGGTAGGCTACGATATGTACTTAAAGCTGCTCGACGAGGCTGTCAAGGAGCAGCGCGGCGAGGAGCCGAAGAAGGAGCAGGAGTGCCTGATAGACGTCAAGGTGGACGCTTATATCCCCGAGGACTACATCTCAAATCAGGCGCAGCGGATAAGCTGCTACAAGCGCATAGCCCTGATACGCACGGAGGACGACGCGTATGACGTGACCGACGAGCTCATCGACCGCTACGGGGAGATACCCGCGCCGGTAAAGGGGCTCATAGAGGTGGCGCAGATACGGAGCACCGCGCAGGAGCTCGGCATATCCGAGATAGTGCAGGGCAAGGAGGGGCTGGCGTTCTACACCGACGATCTTCACATGGAGAGCATAGCGAAGCTCAATTCTAAGCTCGGCGGGCGTATAAGCCTTGACCTTATGGGCAAGACCTGCTTTCGGATAGTGCCGGAGAAGGGCGAAAAGACTCTCGCGGTGATAAAGATGATAGTTGACGGCTACGGCGGAAAGACCGCCTGATACAGATATACAGAAGGAGAAAAGCATGAGCATAATGGAAAAGCTCGGAAGAGCTGCAAACGAACTGGGAAACGCGGCAGACGAGGCAGTGGAGCTCGCAAAAAACAAGTATGAGGAAAAGGTGACGCCTGAAAAGCGCGCCGAGATAAAGGGGAAATTCGACAAGGGCGTGCAATTCGTGGAGGAGAAGCTCGATGTCGTCGCGGATAAGCTCGACGAGGGCGTGAAGAATTTCCAGGCGGGCTATAACGCGAATAAGGAAAACAAGGACAAGAAGTAATGTCGGTACTCGATATTTTCAAAAAGCTCGATGAGCAGCGTGCCGCGGAGACCCCCGCGGGAGCTGTGGAGTTCATAGTCTGCGGTCTCGGCAACCCCGGGACGCAGTATGAGAACACCCGCCACAATATGGGCTTTATGGCGCTCGACACGCTTGCCGAAAGCCTGAACGTGCAGGTGAGGAAGCTGAAATTCAAGTCCCTTACCGGCGATGCGGTCATAGGCGGAAAACACTGCCTGCTGATGAAACCTACGACCTTTATGAACAACAGCGGTGAGGCGGTAGTCGAAGCAATGAATTTCTACAAGGTGCCGCCTGAGAACCTGCTGGTGCTGGTGGACGACATATCGCTCGACGTGGGACGGCTGCGGATACGCAGAAAGGGCAGCGACGGCGGTCACAACGGGCTGAAAAGCATAATCTACCTCATGGGGAGCGACACCTTCCCGCGGATAAAGCTCGGAGTGGGCGCGAAGCCTCACCCGGACTACGACCTTGCCGCGTGGGTGCTCGGGCAGTTCCCGAAGGAGCAGGGCGAGCTGCTGGAGCAGACCTTCACGAACGCTGCCGAGGCTGCGAAGCTGATAGTGTCGGGAAAGACCGACGAGGCAATGAACAAGTACAACTCATAGGCGGAGCGAAATGGGAAAGAAAAAGAAGAAAAGAAAGCAGAACAGGCAACCGTCACAGGCTGCCGTTGATATAAAGCAGGAAAAGCCCGGCGGGCAGCAGGAGCCTGAGTCGGAAAAACAGCGGGAGCCGGAGCCCGAAGAGGCTTCCGGGACGCCGCCCAAAGCTGCGGACGCGCCGCAGACGGAGCCTGCCGCCGAGGTCCCGGAGCAGGAGCCCGTTGCGGAGAGCGGCGAGCCTGAACCTGAGCCTGCCGCAGAAAGCGCAGAGCCTGAGCCCGATACCGCGGTCTCCGAGGAGCCGGAAGCTACTGCCGACAGCGGCGGGAGTGAGAAGGAAGAGAGCCCTGCCGAAGGACCGCAGACTTCCGAACCGCCGGAAAATACGGAAAAACCCGCAAAAGCTGAGAGGAAGAAAAAGCAGACAAAAGCGAAAAAGCCCGCGATAAAGCCGCTCAAGCCCATTTTCGGGATAGCGAATATCGTGTACCCGGCGGCGGTGTTCGCGGTGATCACGGTACTGTTCATAGCGCTGCCGAGACCGGAGGTGTCCGAGACGGAGCAGCGCTCGCTCGCCAAGTTCCCCGAGTTTTCGGTGGACAGTCTGATGAATGGAGAATATACAAACGGTATAACCGAATACTTTAATGACGCTGTGCCATATCGCGACGAGCTGAAAAAGCTCGCGGCGCAGGTGCGCGGACTGTTCGGGATAAGCGGCGGCAGCAGCGGTATCGACGAGATATCCGGTCCCATAGCCGTGATAACCGAGGAGGAGGAGCCGGAGGAGCCCGTCATCATCACGACGACGGAGGCTGTGACGACTGCTTCCGTGACGGAGGAGCTGCCGGAGACCACGGCTTCCGAAGAGGTGACTGCTGCCGTGACGACCACGGAGGCTCCCGTCACCACGGCTCCCGAGACGACTGCGGAGACTACGCAGAATATGAACGAGATAGCCGAGGGCGTCATAACCAACGGGCAGGTAGTCACAAAGCTTTCGGACGGGCACTGGTGGGCGATGTCGCTGTTCGGCGGCGGAAAGGGCGCTGCTTACGCGGCGGCTCTGAACGCGTTCAGCGAGGCGCTCGGCGACAGCGTCACCGTGTATGACATGGTGGTGCCGACCGCGGGTGAGTACTATCTCCCCGACACCTACTCCGCGTACAGCGCGAGCCACCAGAAGAGCATAGACAGCATAGCCTCCCAGCTTGACGGCGTGGTGGAGGTTCCCGCGTCTATGGCGCTGTGGGAGCACACCGACGAGCCTATCTACACCCGCACCGACCACCACTGGCAGCCCCTCGGCGCGTACTATGCGGCTCAGTGCTTCGCGGAGACCGCGGGAGTGCCTTTCGCGGACATCTCCACAATGGAGAGGGTAGATGTTCCCGGTTATATGGGGACAATGTACAGCTTCACGGAAAGCGCGAATCTGCTCTCCGACCCGGAGACCTTCACTTATTATAAGCCTACGAACAGTTATACGACATATTATTATGACAGAGCGTATAACTTTGACTATCAGCTCCCGTTCTTCGTACCGATGCCGACAAACGGCTCGTACTCGACCTTCATGGGCGGCGACGACAAGATAGTCCGCATAACCACCGACGCCGGTACAGGCAGGAAGCTGGTAGTGTTCAAGGACAGCTACGGCAATGCGGAGATACCCTTCTATTTCGGCTCATTCGACGAGATATGGGTCTGCGATATGCGGTACTTTGACCTGAACGCTGTGGAATTTGTGCAGTTCACCGGCGCGACCGACCTGCTGTTCACGATGTGCACATTCTCGGCGGTCGGCACAAACGCGAACCACCTTCAGACCATACTGAACAATCCCGTAACAGGCATAACGGAGCCTCTGAACCGTTAAACAGAATGTCAACTGAACGTAAAAAGCTTGCAGCATTATTACTTGCTGTATTATCTCTTGGTTCCTGTACCAACATTTCCACCCCGGACGTGGTACAGGCTCATACGCTTGCGACGGTCCTGTCCGCGGAAAATGTTCTTACTTCTTCGGAGAGTGAACAGATCTCCGGCAAGGAGGAGGTCACGCTCATAGAGCCGGAGGACGACAGCGATGTGAACGCGGAGATAGTGGAGGAGCCCGACGCTGTCAGGTCACCCGAGCACGGGTATATGACCGCGCCTGAAACGGACACTCCGCTCGTGACCACAACCACAACAGCCGCGGCAACTGCAACAGCGGCGACTACTGAAGCGACCGCCGCGTCGACAACGACTGCCGCCGAGGTCACGACGACCACCGCGCCTCCTGAGACTGCGGCAGCAGCAACGGCTCCCGAGACCACCGCGGCGACGACTGCCGAGACTGCCGCCCCGGTCACTGCCTCCGCGGTCGCGGCAGCTTCCGCCGACCAGCCGATAAGCTACAACGTGATAGGACAGAACGGTATCCTTGTCTCCTATCAGAACGGACATTACCGAGGCATAATGGCATGCTTCGGCACCTACGGTATGTGCGACAGGTGGTCGGCAGCGCTGAACAAGTTCGCGGAGAAGCTGCCCGACACTCGGGTCTACAGTCTTGCCGCCCCGATAGCGAGCGAGTTCTACACTCCGCAGAAATTCTGGGACAGCGGCTTTACTGTGAGCCAGTACAATAAGTGTGAGCGCATACGCGAGGGCTTGTCGGGAGTGACGCACGTTGACGCGTACTCCGCGCTTGCGGCGCACACCGGCGAGGATATCTACGCCCGCACCGACCACCACTGGAACCCCCTCGGGGCGTACTACGCGGCGGAGGCGTTCGCGAAGGAGGCGGAGGTCGAGTTCCCGTCGCTTGACAAATACACCCCCGTCTCCCGCAGCGGCTATGTCGGCTCGATGTACACATATTCAAAGGACTATCACCTGTACAATGACGCGGAGACGTTCACGATGTATCTCTCCCCGAACGCCGATAGCATCAGCACTACCTATTATAATACATATTTCAGGAACGGCTGGGCAAGCGACCTGTTCGTATCAAGAAACGCCTCGTCGTTCTACTGCTCCTTCATAGGCTCGGACGACCGCATCACCCACATCAAAACGGACGTTGGCAACGGCAGGACGCTCGTGGTATTCAAGATGAGCTACGGCAACGCTCTGATACCGTTCCTCACCTCCGGCTTTGAGGATATCTATGTGTGCGATATGCGCTACTTCGAGCTGAACGGTGTGCAGTTCTGCCAGGACGTGGGCGCCACCGACCTGCTCTTCACCGACTGCGTGATGATGATAGCCGGCAACGCCGGTAAGTACCTCGAGTATATACTGGCGCAGTAAAGAGACGGGCGCTTACGAGCAAAGGTTAATTGCTTCGCGCTGAATTTGAAAGAATGTACTGACATGGGAGGAAGTTCAGATGAGTGAGATAAATGAAATGCTTTCGTATCCGTATGATCCCGCAATAATGAGAAAATACCGCAGGCTGAAAGCAGAATTGCTGGCGGACGGTACTGAGAGGATAAAAAAGAAGATAGCCTTCCTCGGCGGTGCCACCGTCGACGCGATAGCGGAAATAACAGAGCTGTTTCTGCTGAACAGCGGCATAGAGCCCGAATTCTACATCTCGGAGTACGCGCAGTACTACAATGACGCTGTGTACCCGCCGGAGGAGCTGCTCTCCTTCAAGCCGGACATCGTGTATTTCTGCACCTCCTACCGCAATATCACAGCCTTCCCGAAGCCCGCCGACAAGCCCGCGGACGTGGAGGCGCTGCTGAACGCGGAGTATTCCCGCTTCGCGCAGGCATGGGAGAGTGTGACCGAAAAGCTCGGCTGCCCGATAATACAGAACAACTTCGAGCTGCCCCCGTTCAGACTGCTCGGCAACAGCGAGGCAGCCGACATACACGGGCGGGTCAACTTCGTGAACCGCCTGAACGCCGCCTTTGCGGAGTACGCGGCGGCGCACGGGAGCTTTTATATCTGTGATATCAACTATGTGAGCGCGTGCTATGGGCTTGACAAGTGGCATGACGGCACACAGTGGTATATGTACAAGTACGCGCTGCCGATGCAGGCAGTCCCCGCGTATGCGGCGAATCTTGCCGCGATAATAAAGGCGATGTTCGGGAAGAACAAAAAGGCGATAGCCCTCGATCTCGATAATACCCTGTGGGGCGGCATCGTGGGAGATGACGGCGCGGAGAACCTTCAGATAGGGAAGGATCTGCCGGGCGGACAGGTCTACTCGGAGTTTCAGGAGTACCTGAAAATGCACAAGGATATCGGCATACTGCTGACGGTCTGCTCGAAAAACGACCTCGGCAATGCCATGGCAGGACTCGAGCACCCCGACGGCACTCTCCGTCCCGACGATTTCACGGTGATAAAGGCGAACTGGGAGAACAAGGACGAGAATTTGCTGAATACGGCGAATGAGCTGTCGCTGCTGCCGGAGAGCTTCGTCTTCGCGGACGACAATCCCGCCGAGCGTCAGATAGCCGCCGACCGCATAAAGGGGATAGCGGTGCCCGCGATGGACGGGGCTGAAAATTACATCAGGATACTGGACAGGAACAGGTATTTCGAGGTGCTGAAGCTGTCGGAGGACGACATGAAGCGCGGGGAGATGTACCGCGCGAACGCCGCGAGAGCCGCCGCGCAGTCGAATATCGCGGACTACGGGGAGTATCTCGACAGCCTTGAGATGAAGGCAGAGATACGCACCTTCATACCGATGTATATTGCCCGCATAGCCCAGCTCACCAACAAGAGCAATCAATTCAACGTCACCACCCGCCGCTATACCGAGGCGGAGATAGCGAACATCAGCCGCGACAAGGCGTATATCCCGCTGTACGGGCGGCTCTCGGACAAGTTCGGGGATAACGGAGTTGTCTCGGTAGTGATAGGGAATATACGGGGCACCGACCTGCATATCGACCTGTGGATAATGAGCTGCCGTGTGCTGAAGCGCGACATGGAATTCGCGATGCTCGACGAGCTTGTGCGCCTGTCGAAGGAGAGGGGCATAAAGACGATATACGGACATTATTACCCCACCGCCAAGAACGCAATGGTCCGTGAGCTGTTCGGCACCTTCGGGTTTGAAAAGATAAGCACCGAGGAGGGCACGGAAAACACCCTCTGGCGGCTGGAAACAGACAATTATACACAAAAGAACAAGCATATTTCGGTAAATATTTGAAAAAGGCAAAAAATATTTCAGAAAACTATTGAAATTCTTGAAAAAGTGTGTTATACTGTAAACGTTAATAGGCGGACTATGCCGTCTGCCAATATATTCGGAAACAAATGGAGGATAAAACAATGAAGAAAAGCAGAATGATCGCAGCTGTTGCTGCATCGGTAGTTGCTGCATCCGCACTCGCAGTTTCGGCAGGCGCTTACACCGGCTATCTCGGATTCCAGAACACAGTATATTCGTTCCGTAACGCATGGAATGAAGGTACCTACGGTCTGAACGCAAACAACGACGCGTTCAAGAACGTTATCGTATGGGGCGGCAACGATCCCGAGACCTATCCGGAGCTTGAAGATTACTTCGATTATGATGTAACAGGTTACATTCTTCCTGTACAGTGGACAGACGCCAACATCACAGAGGACGGCACATACACAGTCGCTCTTGACGGCTTTGACTGGACTCTTGACGGAGCAAGCTCCTTCAATCTGCTCTTTGTGGACACCGATATCCCGATCGACTCCGGCGCAGTGATCAAGAACTGCAAGGTGCTCGTTGACGGCGCAGAGGCTCAGACGATCGCAGAGCCCTGGGTAAACCCCGATGAGAAGGAATATGTGAGCGTACTCCTCGAGAACATCTGGAACTCCGATATCGTTGACCGTTACAGCGGAGCATATCCGACAACATCTCTCGCTATCCAGTTCGACGTTGAGGGTCTCAGCAGCGGCGCAGCAGACGCAGCAGTCGAAGAAGCTCCCGCAGCGACCGAAGCTCCCGCAGCAACAGCCGGCGACACAACAGCCGCAGTTACTTCTTCCAAGGGTTCTCCCGACACAGGCGTTGAGGACGTTGCGGTTATCGCAGGTCTCGCAATAGCAGCTGGTGCCGGCATAGCTCTCACAAGAAAGAGAAAGTAATTGATATCAGTATCGGTTACAGTTTAGTTACAAATAACCAAAGGACCTCCGCAAAATTGCGGAGGTCCTTTTCGTTCTGTAAAGAAAAAATATACAACTTGAACAAAAACTACAAATGAAATTCTAAAATTTGTGCAAAATGCGGATTGTAATATTTTTGGCAATGAGTTATAATGTATTCGTAAAGCGTTTTTTAACGATTACACTATTTAAGTAGAAAAATTTCGGAGGAAAAAATATGAAGGCAAATAAGATCTTTGCCGGCGTAATGGCATCGGCAGTAGCAGCTACCGCTATGGCAGCCGCGGCAAGCGCATACGAGGGCTTCCTTATGTATGCGGCGGGTGACTGGTCTGTTTCCGCTATGGGTACAGATTCTTATCCCGACGGAAATATCGACGTGACAGCAGACGGCACTTATACAGTAAAGACCGGCGGCTTCACATGGGAAGATGAGGAGACAGGTGACCTCGTTCCCGCACTTGCATCGGGCGCAACAGTTTTCTGCGTTGATATCACAGACCTTGCAAACGACTACGGTTTCGCTTCCGCAGGCGTTGACGGTCTTGAGACAGGCGCTGACAAGATGGCTTATGCCAAGGCGGCAGGCATCAATGTTACCGATGTCAAGGTAACAGCAACAAACTCTGACGGCACAACTACCGATTACCCCGTTGACAGCTCGAAGATACTCTTCGGCGATATCGAGGGCAACGGTAAGCTCAGAATAGAAGTTTACAACGAGTACGGCGACACAAAGAACGATGCTCCGCTCGATAACACAGCTATCGAGTTCGATGATACTCTCGCAGTGACATTCACTATCTCCGGTCTCAGCGGCGCTGCTGACGCAGCAGTTGACGCAGCTCCCGCAGAAGCAGCTCCCGCGGCAACAGCAGGCGACACAACAGCAGCAGTTACCTCGTCCAAGGGTTCTCCCGACACAGGTATCGCTGATGTGGCAGCAGTTGCAGGTCTTGCAGTTGTTGCAGCAGGCGCGGTAGTTATCGCTAAGAAGAGAAAGTAAGCAATAATCGTTAATTTGCAGTCGGGATCGGTTCCGACCCCGGCTGTTTTTTAAAAAGTAAATTATGGTGCGTAAAATCGTACCAAGGAATCAATTCAGGAGGATAAAACAATGAGATTCGGTAAAATCAGTGCCGCAGTTCTCGCAGCTTGCATTATGGCTACATCTACTGCAGCTCTTGCAAGTGCAGTAGCATCGGAGCCTGTAGCTTGCCTCGACACAATGAACGAGAAGCAGCAGGTATACTTCCGTCTCCTTACAGAAAAGGACGAGGAAGCAGGTCTGTATGACGCAATGAACAGCAAGATACTCGAGGCATACGGCTTCAGAGTAACAGCTACATTCGAGGGTGCGGACGCAGACGACGCATGGTTCGGCGGCGGAATCGGCGCTAACTCCCAGTCCACAGGCTGGAAGCAGATCGAGTGGGGCACAAGCGGCAAGACCATCACTATCGCTGACGGCGGCGTTATCGAGTGGAAGAACAACGCTCCGATATTCGCAGAAACAGATACATACGCTCACCTCTGGTTCCAGACATGGAGCGGCACTATCAAGTCCGTTGACAAGATCGAAGTGCTCGACAAGGACGGCAATGCTCTCTGGACTCTCGTTCAGACAGACGGCGCTATCACAGAAGCAGAAGGCACATATCAGGGTATCTGGAAGGAAACAGATCCGGATCTCGCAGCAGCTGAAGAAGAAACAGCAGCTGAGGAAGAGGTAACAGAAGAGACAGCAACCGTGGAAGAAGATACCAAGGAAGCTGTTAAGGAAGAAGAGCCTCAGTCCGGCGAGTTCACCGCTGAATTCGGCGCACAGTTCGACAGCTCTCTCGGCGACGAGTGGCCGAGCTTCTCCGACAAGACTGTTAAGTTCGACTATGACAAGGAAGCTACGATCAGCCTCGATATGGGCTCCGAAGTTGCATTCGGCGGCAACTATATCGCAGTAAACACAGATGTTCCTTATATCGAGGACATTTCCACAGGTACCATCACCTCCTTCAAGCTTGACGGCGAGGAGATCCCGCTCGGTGAGACTTATGTAAACGGCGAAGGCACTAACGGCGGCGTTCGTCTGACTATCCTCAACAAGTGGAACGATCAGATCGCTGAGCAGCCGCTCAACACTGACGATCTTCCGGCTACATTCCAGACTATCGAGATCAAGTTCGTTATAGACACTCCTGCAGAGGTTGCAGTTGATGAGGCAGAGATCGACTGGTCTCAGTGGGACGAAGCTGCTGCTATCGCTAACAACGAGAGCTTCGAGCTCGGCGGCAAGATCGACCTTTGTGCTGCACTCGGCGAGAACTGGAACAAGTTCACAAAGGTAGAGGCTGACTTTACTTGGGACGCTGGCACAGGCTGGTGCGGCGGTGCAGGTATCGGCGGCGGTGCTACACTTGCTGACGGCACAGCATGGATCTCCGGTCCGGAATTCGGTGCTGCAAACGCTAACGAAGGCGTTGTAAACGATGGTAAGGTTACACAGACAATCATTGATATGAACGGTGAGACACTTGCTACTGTAGCTGCTGTAAACGACGACGGAACAACCTCCTTCGGCGAACTGCAGGTTCAGAACTGGTGGAACGGTACCGAGGCTAACGCTAAGGTTACAGCTATCAGATTCCTCGATGCTACAGATACAGTTGTTGCAGAGCTCACATACGGTGCCGCTGCTGCTGCTCCCGCACAGGAAGTAACAGTTACAGCAGGTGACGTAGCTGCTGCTGCTGACTCCTCCAAGGGCTCTCCTGACACAGGTGTTGCTGATGTAGCTGCTGTTGCAGGTCTTGCAGTTGTTGCTGCCGGCGCATTCATGCTCGCAAAGAAGAGAAAGTAAGTTAATAACCGACTTATGCAAAAAGCCCCGCATTATGCGGGGCTTTTTGACTGATAGAAAGGTATCGGAATGGAAATAACGATAAGAGAGTTCGAGCCCAAGGATATCGGCGCCATGTGTGAGATATGGAACACGGTGGTAGATGAAGCGAACGCGTTTCCGCAGAACAACAGGCTTGACGAGCAATCAGCAGCCAAATTCTTCGGAGAGCAGACATTTACGGGTGCAGCCGTAAACGCAGAGACCGGGGAGGTCGTTGCGATGTACATTCTTCACCCGAATAATGTGGGGCGGTGCAGTCATATCTGCAATGCAAGCTACGCGGTCAAGAAGGAAGCCCGTGGCTCCGGCATCGGCAGGAAGATAGTCGAGCATTCACTCCGCAAAGGCAAGGAACGCGGCTTTCACATAATGCAGTTCAACGCTGTCACCGCGGCAAACAGCGCAGCTCACGCGCTGTACGAAAAGCTGGGTTTCACCCGCCTTGGCACAGTCCCTGAGGGCTATCTGCTCCCCGATGGCTCGTACGACGACATCACGCTGTACTACAAGACCCTCTGAGAGCCGATAGGAGCGCTTACGCTCGAGTGCCTCCGGCGGCCAGCCTACGCGGCTGGATCGCGGCAACGCGCGGCGTTGCATCCGATTAGCTTCGCCATGCATCCGGCAGAGGCAGCACAGATTTGCAAAAGTAAAAAAAGTAAAAGCCTGTCATATTGCTATATGACAGGCTTTCTGTATTTCTGTATTCTTCTCTATCGTCAGGCGCAGAAGATAACGGGGTGAACGCGGAGCAACTCAGTTTAGGCTCAAGCCCTTTTTAAAGGTGGTCTCCCCGCTGGGGAGGTGTCACCGCAGGTGACAGAGGGGCTGACCGACAGAT
>CAJOMV010000127.1 GCA_905235805.1 uncultured Ruminiclostridium sp. | reverse complement strand
TCACGCAGCACGAGGCTGCGGTAGGCTCCCCAAAAGCGCTGCACGATGCAGCGCAACAGAGGGAGCCGAAAAAGACTTTTAATTGCTTCGCCTGCGACGGACAAGTTAGTGCAACTTTATAAAGTTAAAGCAGTTTAAACCACGTCATTCCGATAAGAATGACGTGGTTTTTGTTTTATCCTCAATTTGTCGATGTGCATAAATTCTTTCAAGAATTTAGTATTAAATGAATGAAATTGTTCAAAAACTCTTGATTTTTAGTTACATTCGGGTTATAATTTATGTATTATGATAACAATGGGGGCGTATGCAATGGAGACCGAAAATATAGCCGAAAAGTACCTGAAAAACGCATACGGTCATTTCAAAACTATAACTCACCATAAAATGCTTGTAATGCAGTACTGCTTCAAAGCAGGACTGTATAAACAGGGACTCCTGCACGACCTCTCAAAGTACTCGCCCGCCGAGTTCATGGTCGGCGTGAAGTACTTCAACGGACATCGCAGCCCCAACACCTTCGAGCGGGCGGAGCTCGGCTACAGCGCCGCGTGGCTCCACCATAAGGGGCGCAATAAGCACCATTTCGAATACTGGATAGACAACAAGCCCGACGGTGACAGGAAAATGGCAGGTGTGAAAATGCCGAAGAATTATGTGGTGGAGATGTTCTGCGACAGGATAGCCGCGTGCAGGGTCTACCTCGGGGAGAAGTACACCGACGCGTCGGCGTATGAGTACTACGACTGGTCGCATTCACACTATATGATACACCCCGATACCGACAGGCTCCTCAGGCGGCTGCTCATTATCCTCCGCGACTACGGCGAGGAAAAGGCGTTCGCGTACATAAGGCAGCGGGTGCTCAAGCCCGATTACAAGTATTAACAATGGAATTTTTAGCAGCTGTGGCGGTATTGATAGTACTGCTCTACATACTCGGGTTCGGTCTGAACCTTATAGCTTCCGGCATTGTGGTCTGCCTTGCGGCGGGTACGGTGCTGTGTGAGGTGTTCTTCCTGTTCAGTCTTATACGCCTGCTCCTGTCGAAAAAGGTCAGCGGGATATTCACCCGCATCGGCAGGAAGGATAAATGGAGGTTCGACACAGCGTTCTACGATGTGGGCGGGCAGGAGATAGCGAACATCTTCCCGTGCGAGATGACGATGCGGGACAGGTTTTACAGGAAGGGCAAGGAGATCCGGCTGCGGCTCGGGATAGGCGGAAAATGCGTCTATGACATGAACGCGGTACTGACGATAGTATTCGGCAACGTGCTGTTCGGTCTGTCCTCATGGTTTTTTATATGGGGAGCCGTCACGATGTTTGAATACATACACTGAACGGAGAGGTACAATGGTAACTAAGGTAAACAGCGTCGGACTTGTGGGACTGAACGCGTTCCCCGTCAAGGTCGAGATAAGCGCGGTGCAGGGCATTCCGAACATATTGATAGGCGGACTTGCCGACAAATCCGTTCAGGAGAGCGTTATGCGCATAAAGGCGGCGATACAGAACAACGGCATGAAGATAGGGAACTGCCGGTGCGATATAAATCTGTCCCCGTCGAACGTAAAGAAAAGCGGCTCGGGGTTTGACCTTGCCATACTTATAGCGGTGCTGACGGTGACGGGGTATGTACCGGATTCCCACGACGGGAAGGCGTTCATCGGAGAGGTCTCCCTCGCGGGGGAGATCTGCGGCATTCCCGGCGCTCTCGCCATGGCTATCGAGGCGGCGCAGAACGGCATAAAGGAGCTGTACCTGCCGTATGACAATGCCGCGGAAGCCTCGGTGGTAAAGGGACTGCGGGTGTACGGGGTGAAGGACGCGGCGGAGCTTGCCGCTCACCTGTGCGGAAGAAAGCTGATACGCCCGGCGGAGCCTCTGCCGATAACCGACGAGAGCTACAGCAGCGGGCTGGACTTTTCCGACGTGAAGGGACAGGAGGCTGTAAAGAGCGCTATCGTGGTAGCTGCGGCGGGATTTCACAATATGCTGATGATAGGTCCTCCCGGCACCGGCAAGAGCATGATAGCCAAGCGCATACCCACAGTGCTCCCGCGAATGAGCTTTGACGAGAGCATAGAGACCACGAAAATATACTCGGTGGCGGATATGATATCCCCGGAATCGCCGCTGGTGACGCAGAGACCCTTCCGCAATGTCAGCCACACCGCCTCAGCCGTGGGACTTATCGGCGGCGGGAGCAATCCCCGTCCCGGGGAGATCTCCCTCGCGCACAACGGGGTGCTGTTCCTTGACGAGTTCCCGGAATTCGACAGGAAGGTGCTCGAGACGCTCCGACAGCCTCTCGAGAACGGCGAGGTCACCATTTCCCGCGCTTCGGGAGCGGTGACATACCCCTGCAATATAATGCTGGTGGCGGCTATGAACCCATGTCCCTGCGGGAATTACGGCTCACCGCTGCGCAAATGCACCTGCAATTTACAGCAGGTCGCGAAATACCTCGGCAAGATAAGCCAGCCCATATTAGACCGCATAGACATACAGGCGGAGGTCTCCGCGGTATCGTATGATGACCTTTCCGGTCAGGGCAAATCGGAAAGCTCCGCGGCAATGGCGGAGAAGATAGCGAAGGCAAGGGAGATACAGGAGAAGCGGTTCAGGGGCACGAATATCCGCTCAAATTCGGGGATAACCCCGGATAAGCTCCACGATATATGCGTACTGGACGAGAAGGCGGACTCGTATCTAAAGCTTGCATTTGAAAAAACGGGACTGTCGGCGAGAGCGTATGACAGAGTTCTAAAGGTAGCGCGGACGTGCGCGGATCTTGACGGCTCGGAGGTCATTCAGAAGCCGCACATTGCGCGGGCGATAAGCTATCGGAGCCTTGACCGCAAGTACTGGGGCAACTCTCTCTCCCTCTCGTAGAAGAAACCTGCAATCTATAGTCAGACTTTGGATTTCAACGCGAAGCAATTAAAGTTTTTTGAAAGGGGGTCCGGGGGAAAACTTGTTTTTTCGGAAGTTCCTTTAGTCGCCGCGTCCTTGCGGCGTTTTGGGAACTTCCTCAAGGCATCGTGCCTTGCACAAAAGTTTTCCCCCGTCTCGAGCGAAGCGACTAATGTGCGGCAAGGCACCCGCTCGAGCGCAAGCGACGGTAATGGAGACACTGAAGATCACGATGCTCGGCGACTTTTCGATGTCGTACGGGGACAATACGATAACCGAACAGAGCAAGCGCTCGAAGAAGATGTGGACGCTGCTCCAGTTCATGATAGCGAACCACAACCGCGAGATAGCGCAGAGCGAGCTGATATCGCTGCTGTGGGGGAACAAGGACAGCGACAACCCGGTGGGGGCGCTGAAAACGTCGCTGCACAGGCTGCGGGCGACGCTGGACAGTCTGGGGCTCCCGGAAGGGGTGGAGATAATCGTCAACACGATGGGCACATACTCCCTGAACAGCAGGCTGGACTGCGAGATAGACTTCGACGAGTTCGACGCGCTCTACAAGAAAAGCATGACCGCGCAGTCCGAGAAGGAAAAGACCACCCTTTACCTCGCGGCTATCGACCTGTATAAGGGGGATTTCCTCAACCGCTCCCGCACTGACAGCTGGGTAACGCCCATAAACAACTACTACCACTCCCTCTATCTGCGCATCGTCCATGACACCATAGATATCCTCTACCGCCACAAATACTACAATGAGCTCATCAATATATGCCGGAAGGCTTTCGAGATAGAGAAGCTCGACGACCGCATACACCTCTACTACGTCAAGGCTATGCTCGAGATAAACGAGATGGCTGCCGCCAAACAGCACTACACCTACGTTATGGATCTCTTCTATAACAAGAACGGCATAAACCCCTCGCCCGAGTTCGTGGCTCTCTACGAAAAGACCGTAAAGGACGACAACGCCTACAACGCGGATTTCGGTATACTCAAGGGACAGCTCGACAGCATCGACGACGGCATAGGCGCGTACTACTGCGAGTTCGCGTTCTTCAAGCACGTCTACCAGCTTGAGATACGCGACGCGGTGAGAAGCGGCAGACCCACAAACCTTTGCCTTATCACCGCCGTTTCCAAAACGCAGGACGACCTCGAATCCAAGCAGCTCAACCGCGTGATGACGAAGCTATCCGACTGCATCAGCTCCTCGCTGCGCTCCCGCGATGTATTCTCGCGGTACAGCGCGTCGCAGTATGTGCTGCTGCTCACCAACACCACCAAGGAACAGGCTGAGATGGTGCTCGACCGTATCCTGAAGCGCTTCAAGCGCGATAACCCTAAGCTCGGCTGCACCCTCCTCTACAAATTCGACAAAGCCGGAAAGCCCGCCAGACCGCCGCAGGAGGTATCGTGAACTACAAGACCGTGAACGGCAGCGCCGAGGACAGATTTATCGAGAAGAAAAGCGAATTCATAGGCTATATCCGCCATACCGACAACGAGGCGGACGCTCTCGCCTTCATTTCCGAAATACGCGCCATGCACCGCAAGGCAACCCACAACTGCTACGCCTATATCCTCCGGGACAACAATCTCTCCCGCCACAGCGATGACGGCGAGCCGGGAGGTACCGCGGGTGTGCCGATATACGAGGTGCTCCGCAAGGAGGGACTGACCGACGTTACCTGCGTAGTGACACGGTACTTCGGAGGAGTGCTGCTCGGGGCGGGCGGGCTTGTGCGGGCATACACAAAAGCCGCGAAGATAGCCTGCGATGCCGCGGAAAAGCTCGATATGCGTGCCGCCGCGAAGCTTGAGCTGACACTGCCCTATTCCTTCTACGGGAAGATCGGCAAGACCCTCGGGGACTTCGATACCCGCACCGAGAGCGAGGATTTCGCCGCAGATGTGGTCATCACCCTCTATATAGCCCTCGAAAGCGTTGACGACTTTACAGCCGCACTTACCGAGGTCTGCAATGGTGGCATTTCTATCAAAAAACTTGAAGGAACCGAATATAATTTTGGCTAATTTGCTGAATTTAAAAATTTCCTCCCCGAAAAAAAGGAAAAACGGGGAGGAAATTTGTATATATAAGTGTAGAATAAAAATCGGAGGAAGGATCGGATAGGTCAACACTATGCTGCCAAGAGAGATCACACAGGAGAACGAAAAACGAATACTGTCGGAGTACGCCTGCCTGTGCGAGAACTCGAAGGGCAGAGCCATATACGAGACACCGTGTGACATACGCACGGATTTTCAGCGTGACAGGGACAGGATAATACACTGCAACGCCTTTCGGCGGCTGAAACACAAAACGCAGGTGTTCCTTATCCCTAAGTCCGACCACTACCGCACCCGGCTGACGCACACCCTTGAGGTCTCACAGATAGCGAGAACTATCGCGCGGGCGCTGCGGCTCAACGAGGACCTGACCGAGGCTATCGCTCTCGGGCATGACCTCGGGCATACACCCTTCGGACACGACGGGGAGCGTATGCTACAGAAATTATACCCCGAGGGGGATTTCCGCCACTACAAGCAGAGCGTGCGGGTAGTCGACAAGATAGAGCGCGACGGGAAGGGGCTGAACCTCACTGCCGAGGTGCGGGACGGAATTCTCTGCCACACCAATATGACCGCGATGACCCTCGAGGGCGTGGCGGTGAAGTTCGCGGACAAGATAGGGTACTTAAACCACGATATCGAGGACGCTATCCGCGGGAGCGTGCTTGAGGCGGACGACCTTCCCGAAAATGTGAAGCGCGTGCTCGGGGATACCAAGAGCGAGCGGATAAATACCCTCGTCGCCGACCTCGTCGCGAACAGCGGGAACGGCGAGCTCCGGTACTCGGACGAGATACAGGCGGCGCACGACGAGCTGCGGACATTCATGTTCGAGACTGTCTATTACTCCGAAACTATAAACCGCGAAAAGGACAAGGCGTGCCATATCGTCGAGTTCCTTTTCCATTACTATATGAAAAACAAGGACGCGATGCCCGACCTGTATGTGCGGCTCGCGGAGCAGGACGGTACGGAGACCGCGGTGTGCGACTTTATATCCTGCATGACCGATGAATACGCGATAGACCTGTTCAAGGATCTGTGTATCCCGAAGCAGTGGATCGCGGTGCGGGGGTGAGATATTGGCAAGACTTCCCGAGAGCTTTAAGGATATGCTGCGGGCAAATAACGAGATAACCTCTGTGATGTCGTCGTATGTCGAACTGAAACGGGCGGGACGGGATTTTGTCTGCTCATGTCCGTTCCACTCAGAGCGCACCCCCTCATGCCACGTCTATACCGAGACGCAGAGCTTCTACTGCTTCGGCTGCCACGCGGGGGGAGATGTCATAACCTTCATACGGCTGATAGAGCACCTTGAATATATGGAGAGCGTGCGGTTCCTAGCCCAGCGGGCGGGAATGGCGATGCCCGAGGACATGGGGAACGACGACACCTCGAAAAAGCGCACACGTCTCCTCGAAATGAACCGCGAGGCGGCACGCTATTTCCGCGATATCCTCAATTCCCCCGAGGGAAAAGAGGGTCGCGAATACATTGAAAACCGACAGCTTACCCACAATACAATAGTGAAGTACGGGCTCGGCTATGCGCCCGACGGCTGGCACAACCTCCAGTTTTTCCTGCGCAAGAAGGGCTACACCGACGACGAGATGATCGAGGGCGCGCTGCTCGTGCGAAAGGAGCGCGGCGCCTACGACAAGTTCCGCAGGCGGGTGATGTTCCCGATAATCGACAGGCGCGGGAACGTGATAGCCTTCGGCGGACGGGCGCTCGAGAAGGACGCTCCCGCAAAATACCTCAACAGCGATGAGACACTTGTCTTCCACAAGCGCGAGAACCTTTTCTCCCTCAATTTCGCGAAGAACACCAAGGAGAAGTTCCTGATACTCTGCGAGGGCTACATGGACGTCATAACCCTCAATCAGGCGGGATTTGACTGCGCGGTGGCGACACTCGGCACCGCCATAACCCCTCAGCAGGTCAACATAATGAAGCAGTATGCCCCCGAGGTCATCATTTCCTACGACTCCGACGGTGCGGGACAGAATGCCGCCATGAAGGCGATCAACCTGCTGTCCGAGGCGGGAGTGGACTCCCGCGTGCTGGTGATACCCGACGCGAAGGATCCCGACGAGTACATAAAGAAGTTCGGCGCGGAGAGCTTCCGACAGCTTCTCGGCAAGACCGCCACAGCCCTCGACCACGAATTCGGCAGGCTCAAGGAGGGTCTAGATACCTCCTCGCCCGCGGGGAAAGCGGAGTTTCTGAAAAAGGCGATCCCCTTCCTTTCGAATATCTATACCGATACCGACAGAACGATATATATTTCGGAGACCGCGAAGATCTCCGAGCAGCCCCAGAGCGTCATTGCCGACCTCGTGAATGAACGCCGCAAGCGCAATGCCTACGGTGAGCAGAAGCGGGAGGAGCGTGAGCTCCTGCAGAGCAAGACCAAGCGCGACCCCGTAAACCCCGAGGCGCTGGATTTTCCGCGTGAGGAACGCGCGGAGCGCGGCATCATCGCTTACATGTTCCACTCTCCCGACCTTCTGCCGCGCGTCGAAAAGCGTCTCACCCCCGAGGATTTTCCCACGGAATTCAACAGGCGCGTGTATAAGATAGCCGCGGAATGTATAAAAAATGGCGAAAGACTGGATATTACCGCTATCAGCGGCGAATTTACGACAGATGAAGTGGGCAGAATAACAGGTATATGCAGACAGGCGGATACCGTTCCGTACAGTATCCCACGTCTCGACGAGTATATAAAAGTCCTTATCGACTATCGCGAGCATAAGGAAGACAAGCCCGTCTCCGAAATGTCCGATGAGGAACTTCTCCGCAGAATGGAGGAGCTCAGAGCCAAGAAGAAGAAGTGAGAGCTGCGGGGAAAGATGAAGAGTGCCTTCAGGGGCAGATAAGTAACGAATTTGCAGGCGAAGCATATTAAAGTTTTTTGAAAGGGGTTTGGGGAAAACTTTTTCTCAAAAAAGTTTTCCCCAAGACTCGAGCGCCAGCGACCAAAGCGCGTCAGCGCCGTCCCGAGCGCAAGCTAATGAATACAGTAAACAATTTGAAGTACAAAAGAAAGGACAGAAAACATGTCAGAACTGAAATCACCGCTGACCGAGCTCATTGAGCAGGGAAAGCAAAAGGGAAAGCTCACCACACAGGAGATCACCGACGCGCTGGAGAGCTGCGACTTCGACGCCGACCAGATAGACAAGCTGTATGACGACGTTGAGGCGAACCACATCGACATCGTGGACGATTTTACGGTGGACGAGGACATCGACACGGCGCTGTACATCGCGTCGGACGACAACCTCGACATGACGGACGACCCGGTCAAGATCTACCTGAAGGAGATCGGACGGGTGCCGCTGCTAACGCCGGAGGAGGAGATCGAGCTTGCGCAGAGAATGGCACAGGGCGACCCCTACGCAAAGAAGAGGCTGTCGGAGGCAAACCTGCGCCTTGTGGTAAGTATCGCAAAGAGATATGTCGGGAGAGGTATGCAGTTCCTCGACCTGATACAGGAGGGCAACCTCGGTCTTATCAAGGCTGTGGAGAAATTCGACTACACCAAGGGCTATAAGTTCTCGACATACGCCACATGGTGGATAAGACAGGCTATAACCCGCGCTATCGCGGATCAGGCGAGAACCATACGCATTCCCGTGCACATGGTGGAGACTATCACCAAGGTCAAGAAGGTCAGCAGCACCCTGCTCCATAAGAACGGGCGTGAGGCTACAGCCGAGGAGATCGCGGAGGAGCTCAAGCTCCCGCTGGACAGAGTGCGTGAGATAATCCGCATCTCGCAGGACCCCGTCTCCCTCGAGACCCCTATCGGCGAGGAGGAGGACAGCCACCTCGGCGACTTCATACCCGACGAGGAAGCCCCCGCACCCGCGGAGGCAGCTTCGCTCACCCTTCTGAAGGAACAGCTTGACGAGGTCCTCAATACCCTTACCGAGCGTGAGGGTAAGGTGCTGCGCCTGCGCTTCGGACTCGAGGACGGCAGACAGCGTACCCTCGAGGAGGTGGGCAAGGAGTTCAACGTTACCCGTGAGCGCATCAGACAGATAGAGGCAAAGGCACTCAGAAAGCTCCGCCACCCCTCAAGAAGCAAGAAACTCAAGGATTTTCTCGATTAAGGATTTGGATATATAAAAACAAGCTGAAAGGAATATACAGATGAGTACCGAAAAAACCAGAGAGCTCAAACCGCAGGGCGACCTTATCTTTGCCCTCGATATCGGAACAAGAACAGTTGTCGGAATAATCGGCGAGTACATAGACGATAAGTTCTACCTCCAGGACTATGTGAGCGTGCCGCATACAAAGCGCGCCATGGTGGACGGACAGGTCGAGGACATAAAGCAGGTCGCGAAGATAGTAATGCAGGCAAAGACCGCGCTCGAGGAGAAGAACGGCGTGAAGCTCACCAAGGTCGCCATAGCCGCCGCGGGACGCGCCCTCAAAACGAGACAGGTCACCATGGATTTCGATGTGTCCGACAAGGATACACTCACAGAAGACCTCGTGAAGTCCATGGAGGTCGAGACCATACAGAAGGCACAGGCGGAGCTCGACGCGGCAAACTCCGACAGCAGGACGCTGTTCTACTGCGTGGGGCATTCCATAATCAACTACCTGCTCGATGACTACAAGATAATAAGCCTCGAGGGACACAAGGGCGAAAAGGCTACTATCGAGCTTGTGGCGGCATTCCTTCCGAGCATAGTCGTTGAGGGTCTGTATTCCGTAATGGATATCTGCGGGCTCGAGGTAAGCAGCCTCACGCTGGAGCCTATCGCCGCCATGAACGTGATAGTGCCGCCGGAGATAAGGCTTATAAATATAGCGCTCATAGATATCGGCGCGGGTACTTCGGATATAGCCATCGCGAAGAACGGCTCCGTCGTGGCTTACGCCATGGCGACCACCGCGGGCGATGAGATAACCGAGGAGATAATCCGCACCTACCTCGTGGACTTCAACACGGCGGAGATGATAAAGCAGTCCTGCTCAAAGGGCGATAAGCAGATAGAATACAAGGATATCCTCGGCAACGAGCACACCGTGCCCTGCGAGGAGGTCGCGGAGATGATGAGCCCCGCCGTCGAGACCCTCGCGGAGACTATATGCAGCGCCATAAAGGACGCGAACGGCTCTTCCCCCGCAGCTGTATTCCTCGTAGGCGGCGGAAGCCTTATCGAGGGGCTCACCGAGCTTGTCGCGGACAAGCTGGAGCTCGATGAGAAGCGTGTGGCTATCGGCGGGGGGGATTTCCTCAAAAATGTCGATGAATGCGGCGCGAAGCTCGGGGCGGAGTACGTTACCCCGCTCGGTATAGCGGTGACCTCCATGCTCGAGCAGGGCTATGATTTCTCCGTCATCACTGTGAACGACAGCAAGGTGCGCGTGTTCGACACCAAGCAGCTCAGCGTCTTCGAGGCGCTCACCATAGCGGGCTACAAGTCCTCCGAGATAATGGGCAGGAGCGGGCATTCCCTCACCTATACCCTGAACGGACAGCGCAAGACCATAAAGGGCGGCGCTATGGTGCCGGCGGAGGTCTATGTCAACGACCGCCCCGCTTCGATAATGACCAAGGTCACACAGGGCGACAGGATACGCATTACCCCCGCGGTCAGCGGACAGAACGCCGCCGCGAAGCTCTCCGATATCATCAACTTCGGGCGCTTCAATGAGGGCAAGGTGCATTTCTGCGGCGAGGAATACGCTATCGGACTGCACGCTCTGGTAAACGGCGAGCCCAAGGACCCCGACTACCGCATTCAGCCCCTCGATACGATAGAGACCTCCGGCATCGTCACCTTCGGTGACCTGCTCCGTGTTATCGACGCGGGGTATGAGGGAATGGAATACCGCGTGGGCGAGACCTTCATAGATGAAGACTACGCGCTCAGCGACGGCGACGAGATAACCGCGTACGACAGCTACGGCAACGTCATCGGGCTTACCGACGCGCCCGTGCAGCCTGCTCAGCCGGCTCCCGCGGCTCCGTCCGCGCAGCAGCCGACACCCGAGCAGCTCGCTTTCCCCACTGCCGCGCCCGAAGCGGCTTCCGAGCCCGTCGCGGGGAATGCTATCCCCTTCAACGGCGCCGGACTCTCGGTAGAGATAAACGGCGAACCGGTGATACTCCCGCCCCGCAACGGCGACTATATCCTGCTCGACCTGCTCAACAGCATAAACATCGACCCCGCTGTACCGAACAGCGAGATAATCCTCGAAATAAACGGTCAGCCCGCCAATTTCAGCAGCTACCTCGCCAACGGCGACAAGGCTGTCATAAAGGTGCAGGAGCGCAAGGACGATACCCGCACGGCACTGCCCGAGGAGAGACTTTCCGCGAAATGAAAAAGAAACTCACGGTATGCGCTCTCGCGGCGATCCTCGCGCTGACCGGCTGCACCTCGGAGATAGACTACTCCGGGGTGACGCTCCCTCCCGAGTACACGGAGGCACCCACAGGCGACGGGCTTGATATCACCAAGGATATAATGCAGGAGACGAGCATTATCCCCGTGAACCTGTCCTCCGACCAGTACCGTCCCGCGGACTACATAATCGACCCCGCCGAGTTCGAGGAGACCATACAGGCGGAGACAGCCGAGGGCGCGGAGACCTATAACAACGGTCTCGAGAACTGGAACGGCACCGGCTTCATCTGCATCACCGACCATGAATACGCCACCGTCCCCGTAACGGTACCGACCTCCCAGCACTACGACATCACCGTGCGCATACACGGCAACGGCGCCAAGGCAGCGCTGTTCACCGGGGGAGTCCGCGAGGTTGACAGCCCCGACGGCGACTACAGGACTATCGACGGCATACAGTGGGGCGGTATCTACACCAACCGCGGCGAGGAGTTCGAGGAGTGCAGGATACGGGGCGTTTACCTCAATAAGGGCGAGAATACCATAACCATACAGGCGCTCACAGGTACGGCATACATCGACGAGATAACCGTGAAGAACGGCGAGAGCATTCCCAAGCTCGCCTATGGTGTCTCCAACGCCTGCGTCGACCCGAACGCCAATATCACCACAAAAACAGTCAAGCGCTATCTCGCGGACGTGTACGGCAACCGCGTCCTGACGGGGCAGTTCTGCTCCCCCGGCACCAATACCGAGATAAACGCGATATATATGTCCACCGGCAGATACAGTGCCATTCGCTTCGGTGATCTCGGCATTTACACCGAATACTACGACGGCGCCGACAAGAATGACGAGACCGAGACAGATACGGCAGTGAACTGGTGGCAAAACGGGGGACTTGTCGGGTACACATGGTACTGGACCTCCCCGCAGGCGGAGAATTCGTCCTGCTTTACCGAGCTGACGGACTTCGACCTCGCAAAGGCTGTCCCCGAGGCGAACGTCGCGCAGATGAGCCCCGCCTCCCTCGAAGCGTACCTTCAAACGGGCAGGATAAGCGGTGAGTGCATGGCGCTCATAAACGACATAGATCTGGTGGCACAGAAGCTGAAAATGCTGGAGACTAACGGTGTGACGGTCATCTTCCGCCCCCTGCCGGAAGCCGGGAACGGCTGGTACTGGTGGGGCACCGACAGCACGAGCTATCTGTGGCTCTATAACTTCATCTTCGAGCGCTATACCCAGTATCATCAGCTCTCCAATCTCCTCTGGGTATGGGACGGCGAGAGCAGCGAATTTTACCCCGGCGATGACAAGGTCGATATCGTGGGCATGGATCTGTACACAAGCTACGATATCTCCGGCAACGACCGTATGCTCGACGCTATCGGCTACACCATAAAGTGCAAGCCCACGGCGCTCACGGAATGCGGGACCGTTCCCGACCCCGACCTCATAGCCCGCGACAACGCCTACTGGCTGTGGTTCGCGCTGTGGAAGGGGGACTACATCATCAACAGCAACGGCTCGATACATTATTCACATGTCAGCGCATCACGGCTCGACCACGCCTACAACAACGAAATTTTCATCACCCGTGATGAGCTCCCCGACTGGAGCAAATACTGACAGCCGAGGAATGCCGGTATAAGCCCGGAGGCGAGTGCTTCACCTCCGGGCTTTTTTACACAGAATCAACTATACGAAAGGGGTATAAACAATGGCTATTTGTTTTATAGCTGATACATTTAGGGATAGGGATAGTATTAGAATAACGAGTTGGTCCTCTTTTAGCAGTGACGACAGAACTAAAGAAAACCGCTTTGATTCAGGTAATTTAAAAGAAAAATTAAAAAATTATATTCAATGGAGTGATGATATAAAAGATGATGAAACTCTGAAGAGAGAAGCATTAGAGAATGTCAGTATAAAAATACCTAATGTTAGTAGATGTCTGAAACAAGGTGATAATCCTTTATTTTACTTGAATGATGACGAAGCTGAAGATAAGGATTTTAAGTTTATCGCTGCCTATAAAACAGAAAACGGCGAAGTAAAGTTTAGTTTTATTCCGAAAAATACCAGAGGAAGGATATATGTATCATATAAAGAAAAACGTAATGAGCAAAGCCATAACGATGACGATATCCGTATAGGGGATTATTACTATAAAAAAGCCCCCGAGCTTGATTCGATAATACTTGATGAACAGAACGAAGCTGAAGAAACAGCTCCCGAGCCTGAGCCTGCTTCGGAAATGACCGATGAGCAGACCGAAGCCGGAGCCTCGCCCGAGGAAGGACCTGCTGCCCGCGAGGGATCTGACAGCGAAGAGGGCGAGAAAAAAGAAGACGGGAATTGCAATGCCGAGGACAACGATTATATAAACCTCTTCCTCACACTGGCGCAGTCCTTCATCACTGTCCTTGCGGGTAAGCCCGGTAGCGGAGTGAGCGCACTCTGCGACAAGATCGGTGCGAAATGGGAAAAAAGCTACGGCTACAAATATCGGTCATTAACGGTTTTAAGAACGTGGAAAACCGATAGCGACTATAACATAAGCGACGCGGAAAACAAAAGCGATGAAGAAAAACAAAAATCCCTCATTGTTTTCAAACACGCGGACGCCGCGCCTGTGGAGGACTATCTTGAGACATACATAAATATCTGCCGCAGCTGGTACCGCGGAAATGACGGCTGGCACAACTGCCGTATAATTCTCAAAATGGATATCGACCCGCGCGGCATACTGCCTCCCGAGGTGCTCAGGTGGGTGAGCGTGGTCTATATTGATGATACCGACAGGTATATGCAAGGCATCGAAGATATCAATATGAACCCCGACCATTACAGTCCGTCCTTCGGTAAGGAGATCACCGCTGAGGAGACATGGGATAATGGCGCAATTCCCGGCAGGGATATTTTCGGAGAGCTTACCGGGTATCTGACGCGTAACGTCACCGTGGGCGGCATACACCTGTTCACCGATCTGTCTCGGACGGAGCACATGGTCTCGCGGCACTTTTGCACAGGGATTACGAAAGGGATTTTTGAAAAAAAGGAGATAGACAAAATAAAGGAAACCTATGTTCCCGAAGGCGTGCCTTTTGATGACAGTGCCGCCAAGGGGGACAACAACATTTGCTCATGTTCGGATATAGCGCTCGACTATGCTCTCGCACAGAACGTAATACCTTTTGTGACGGCGTCAAAGGGCGAGACTGTAATGACAAACGCATCGGAGATATTTGAATTCCTTATCAAAAATAAGCTGTTCAGGTGCGCCGAGCTTCTGAAAAATGCCGTGGATATCGGCAAGGTGCAGGTAAAGAACGAGGTCACGGAGGCGGTCAACAACCGGTATATCATAGACAGGTGCAGGAGCAGCTACGACGGTCCCGGCTTTTATGGCGAGCTCGAGGAAAAACCCGAAGCAACGCTTACAGATCATATATGCTGCCTTGTGAACCGTTACAGGGACACGAGCACATATACCCGCAACGTCATCGTGAATATGCTGATATGTATGACGCAGGGCTTTCTTACCGTGTTCTCGGGACCTCCCGGCAGCGGCAAGACCTCTATCTGCCGTATCATGGGCGGAGCTCTCGGTCTGAGCAATTTCGACGGCAATGAGCCCTACAAGACCTTCCGCGACCGCAGGAATGAGACTGTCGATCCGCAGCGCTTCCTTGAGGTATCCACCGAACGCGGCTGGACCTCCAAGCGGGATTTCATAGGCTTCTACAACCCGATAACCGAACAGTTTTCGAAGTCCAACGCTCTGCTTTATAACACCTTCCTTGTTCTGGACGAGCAGGCAAAGCAGACCGAGCAGAGTAAAAACGGCGGCCTCCCCTGCCTGATACTGCTGGACGAAGCCAACCTAAGCCCCATGGAATACTACTGGGCAGACTTCATGGACCTGTGCGAGGAATGGGATAAGAGCAATTCCATAGACCTCGGCGGCGGAAGGGTATTCCGTATCCCCGAGACTCTCCGCTTCCTCGCCACCATAAACAACGACCATACGACAGAGATACTCTCGCCGCGCCTTATCGACCGCGCGAATGTCATAGACCTTCCGGCGGGGAGCTTTGAAAAGGAGGAGCTTGCGGAAAATACTGAGGAGATAAAGCCGATACCGTGGGAATTGCTGAAAAAAGTATACGGCTGTACGGAGAAAGACGGGGTATCGACATTCCGGGAAAACACCGAATACGGTATATATAACAATATCAAGCAGTATATGCAGAACCATCTCGATATCCTCATCAGCAGAAGGACCGATATCGCTGTTGCGAGATATTTCACCAAAGCGAGCGAGCTTTTTATTGACGCTTATTATTTCGTGCCCGAACTGCCCGAAAATGCGGAGGATTTTATAAAAAGCAAAGCGAACATATATCCTGTGTCCGATCCCGGCGAAGGCATCAAGGCGGCACCCGCCGCCGAACAGGCTCTCGACTACGCCGCAGCACAGAGAGTTCTCCCGAAGATCACCGAGGTCAGCGGAGAAAACGCACTTACAGAACTGTATGGGCTGCTGAAGCTTACTGTGGATAATAAGCTCTATAAATCGGCAGGCATCATCACAGATATTATGAGAAGAGGCTTCGAGACAGGCTACTACAACTATTTCAGGTGATCAATGACAATGAGTAACAGCGATACAGATAACAATAAAGCGGAACTGGGGAGCATGGTCGCAGCCATATACCGCAGGCAGCCTCTCCTGCTCTTCAGCGTGTTCAGGGATCCCCGGACCACGGTCAGTGTCACGCTCGGAAAGGACAGTCTCCTGAAGGATCCGATCGAGGTACGGCTGAAGCTTATCGAGAACAGCATCGGGTACTACAGCAGGCACTATTCAGATATAAAGCGGGCGCTCAAATTCAAGCCGATCACGCGGAGCGGTATCGACAGCATAGATAAGCTCGCCAACGTGACCCCCGATACTCTCGGCTTTATCGCCTCAAATCCGCAGTACCTTGTGCCGACACGACGGAAAAACGGCATACATATCAGGGGTAAAACCTATCTTCCGGAAAAAACCCTTGTGAATCGTCAGATAACGTCATACGACATATACGAGAACAGGTATATACTCTCCTTTCTGGAGCTGCTGAGGAAGGAATGCCGTTTCTGGAAGGCGATCGCGGAGAAGCTGACATCACTGATGGATACGGAGAAAGAAAAGGCTCTGCATGAGAATAAAAAGACCGATTTCAGCGCGCAGGCGGATATATTCCGGGAATATGTGACCCGGCTCTCGCAGGCGGAGAAGAATATCCCGCGGCTTTTCGGCAGGTACAGCAATGCCCTCGGATTTTCCGACGTGAGCGAAAAGCTGACAAAGCCGAGAATGACCGCGGTATTCAAGCAGATACCCGAATACAACATCTTCTTTGAAAAGGTGTTCATGCCGTGGTTCAGGGACGGATTGCTGCCCTCGGACGAGAAAGCTCACGAATATGTGTTCAGGACAGCGTTCTCGAAACCGTATACCACATACGAGCTTTTCATTGTCTCGATGCTGACGGAACAATTCCGCAAGCTCCGCTTTGAACCCGATGACGGTTATACAAGATACGCGGGAGTTCATGAGAAGGAGTCGCGGTATCAGGATTACGCGTATGTATTCCCGTTCACAAGATCCGGCAGCGAGAAGCTGACCTTGTTTTACAGCGCGAGCGTTTATGTCGTGGATAAGCGCAGCGGTGATCATGTTCTTCGGAATGGCGCCGAGAACGCGGACGAGATCCTTTACCGCAACACCACGAACACCTTTCCGGGCCGCGACGGCAAAGGCTGTCATTATGAGCCTGATCTTATTATCAAATATGAAAACAGCGAAAAGAAAAAGCTGCGGTATATCATTGCGGACGCCAAGAAGAAGGGCTTCGAGGAGGTGAGGGCAAAGGATATGCCGGAGCTTGAGTACAAGTACCTGAATTCCATAGGTCTGCTCAGGGACAGGGTCGGTGATCTCGATGCCGCTGTCTCGGGGATCTGTGCGATATACAACGCGGACCAGAACAAGGAAGCGGAGGATTATCATGAGAATGCCGGAGCTGACGTGATACGGAGACCGTTTGTGAAGATGCTTTACCTGAACGCGACGGATAGACCGGACGATTCAGCGGAAAACATAATAAACAAGATCCTGCCGGAGATCGTCAATAATATTACATCAAAGGAGCTGTGAACAATGTTTACAATGTATTATACAAGTGTTTTTATAAACGGCTTTATGGACTGGTACAAGGGAAAGCTGTCTGCTGCCGGGAAACAGGACAAGCTGTTCTTTCAGAATTTCATTTCCGCCGTTACCTCCTCCTCGTTTGACGTCAGGTTTTTATCGACATATATCAAGCTGCTGCACGACAACGACCTTGACCAGCTCACATACTCGTTTTACACAGATATCCCAAAATACTTCGATGGGATAAAGAAGGGTGAGGAGGAGACGTGCGGGAAGGCTGCTGAGGAGCTCGAAAAGATAATGAAGGCAGTCGGAGTTCCCGCGCCGGAGGACTACCGTCCCAAAACGATCGGCAGACCGCTTACGGCGATAAACAAGGTATTGCCGTCCGAAACGGAGGAATGGTTCAGTCTCTGCGCGGAGACAGCGAAGTACGCGGGCGCCCGCTCTTCATTCGGGAAGAACAGGGAGACCCTTCTGCCGATCGTTACCGGACTGCTCATAAACTATATCGAGCGGGCTTTTTCTTCCCTGTGGCTTTTCAGCTCCTACTACGACGACAGCCGTTCCCCCTTCAACGACGACACCAACGATCTGCGGACGGACGATTACTATGATTTCCTGACGCGGGAGGATATCGGCTTCGACAAGGAAACGTCATCCGAGTTCGAGAAGATATACTCGCAGAAGGAGCTCGGAAAAAGCCTGCGGAAGCTGCTTGACGAGGACCTCGGCATATTGAGGAAGGGACTTTCCGAGGAGGATATGGAGAAGCTCATAGTGCTGACGCTTCTTTTCTGCTATGACACAAAGGAGCCGGACAACTGCGCGAGGCTGTATATCCGCTATTTCCGGTATCTCGGCTTCAAGAACAGCCACAGGCATATCATACTCCGGCAGTTTGTTTTCACCGCTCTTAAAACCGGCGACCCGAATATCGCTCACGTTATGATGAACTGCTTTATAATGGACAGCGGCATTGCCGAGCTTCGTCCCGGCAGCGCGAAAAACATCGCGGAAGCCCGCCTTATCGAACAGGAGCGTAAGAGAAGGGCTGTCATAAACCGCATCGCGAAAAAAATGAAGGAGCATATCCGTGAGGTGACTGTCCGGGAGGCGGCAAAGAGATCGCACGAGATAAACAGGCTTCGTATGCTTCTGAAAAGCTATGAAGAGCTGCCCGCCGACCTCAATAAGGACTTAAGGGACCAGTGGCGCAGGCAGATAGACGAATTGGCGGAGGACCCGTTTGTCCCGCTGGGCGACCCCGCGTTTGCCGGCATAGAATGGCAGGCAAGGGAGGATATCCGGAGATACAAGCATGAGGTATTTGACAGGCTGGGAACAGATGAACCCGCCGTGGAAAAGAACTTCGCAGATGATGTGCTGGAGTCGATAGATACCGAGCTGATAACCTCTGCAATTGCCTTCGACTGCTTAAAGACCGTAGCCGATAATTCCGGGGCTTCGACGGTGCTCGATTATTCAACGGCTATCGTACCTATGATGAAGGCTCTGGAGATACTTCTCAACGTAATGTATGACAGGATAGACACCGCAGAGCTTCAGAACAGTCTGAAAGAAGATGTGAAAAAATATTATTTCAATGAAAAAAACGGTTCCAGAAGATATTCGCTTACTCTCGGCGGACTGTATTCCCTCTTCTGCCGGGAGAACATGGACAGACCGGACATAACCGACCATGTCCCGGATATCAATGACTGGTGGAACGGGAACGAGAAGGTGTTTGCCGTTTCAAGCCTGAAAAAGTTCTCTTCGGTAAGTCTCCCGATAAAGGGCAAGGTCGGGTATAAAAAAGTATGCTTCTCCGATTCGGACGACCTTGAAAACGCAAGGCTGCTCGGCAACTCGCTCAGATATATCTCCGCCGCATACCGCAACCCCGGCTCGCATGACACGGTGCTTGACCAGACCGCCTATGAGCTCTGCAAGGATCTTTTCGTTTCCGGGCAGAAGCTGCTCTGGATATTAATGGCGCTGATACAGCCCGACCCGTCCAACCCCTGACAACAGCAGAAAAGCTCCTCCCGGAAATTGCCGGAAGGAGCTTTTGGTTTGTGTTTATACGACCTCTGCTATGAGATTGTTGTCTACGCAGTCGGTATAGCGGACGTTCACAAAATCCCCGATACGGAGCTTTTTCCTGCTCGTGAAGTAGATCATACCGTCTATCTCGGGAGCGTAGGAGGCGTCCCGCCCGAAGTACATTTCCGAGAGACGGTCATAGCCCTCGCAGACGACCTCGGCTTCGGTGCCGATAAGCGCCTGAAGCTGCTCGGAGACGCGTATCTCCTGCTGCTCCATGATTATCTCGGCGCGGTGCTCGCGCTCACGCTCGTCCACCTGGTTATCGAAATCCGCGGCGGGAGTATCGTCCTCCTGCGAGTAGGCGAAGCAGCCCAGCCTGTCGAACCTCACCTCGTTCGCGAACTCCGCGAGCTCGGTGAACTGCGCCTCGGTCTCGCCGGGAAATCCCGTGATGAAGGTCGTGCGCAGTGTCAGCCCCGGTATGCGCTCCCGCAGCTTCTTTATCAGCGCGGTGAGGTATTCCCGACCGCCCTCCCTGCCCATGTCATGCAGTATCTCCGCGTCGCAGTGCTGGAGCGGAAGGTCTATGTACTTGCATATCTTCGGCTCGGAGGCTATCAGATCGATAAGCTCGTCCGTCATTCTCTCCGGGTAGCAGTACAGCAGCCGTATCCACTTCACATCGAGCTTCGCGAGCTCCCGGAGCAGGTCGGGGAGCGCGTACCTGCCGTACAGGTCGATACCGTAGTTCGTGGTGTCCTGCGCTATGACGATGAGCTCCTTCACGCCCTTCTTCACGAGAATTTCCGCTTCTTTTACTATGTTTTCGAGCTTTCTGCTGCGGAATTTTCCGCGAATCTGCGGGATAGCGCAGTAGGTGCAGCAGTTGTCACAGCCGTCCGCTATGCGCAGGTAGGCGTAGTGCGGGAGGGTGGACTGCATACGGGTACCCTCCATATCGTGGTCATCGAGGGAGCCGAAGTCTATCACACGCTCTCCCTTGAGCACACGCTCTATCGTCTCCACTATCGCGTCGTTGCGCCCTATGCCGAGAACGCCGTCAATTTCGGGGAACTCCTCGTCCATCTGCTCCTGATAGCGCTGCGCCAGACAGCCTGTGACGATTATCTTCTTGTTGATGCCGTCGTTCTTGCGGTTTATGGCTTCCATTATCTCCTCGATAGCTTCTTCCTTTGCGCTCGTGATAAATCCACAGGTATTTATCACGACCACGTCCGCAAGCCCCGCCTCGGGGACTATCTTATATCCCGCCTCGGATATGCGCGCGAGCATCAGCTCCGCGTCGCACTGGTTTTTCGGGCAGCCGAGGGAGACCATTCCGACCTTCGTTTCCTTTGCCATTTTTATTCCTTCTTTGATATGTATTCTTCCGCGTGAGTAAGCAGTTCCCTGTCCTCCGGGAAATTCAGGAGCTCCATAGCCTTATCGTAGGGCAGGAGCCAGTCGTCGAGTATTTCCTCTTCCTGTATCGTGGGTTCGCGGTAGTCATAGTGTCCTATGAAAAACACGCCCGTTTTGACGCAGTTTTCCTTTGTGTTGTATGTATATTCTTCGCGGAAATCGCCGTATTGTATAAATTCCAGCCCCGTTTCCTCGAAAACCTCTCGCTTTGCTGTATCTGTATCCGTTTCGCCGTACTCGATATGCCCTTTCGGGAAGCCGATATGTCCGCTTTCGTTCTTTATGAGGAGGTAGCGGCGCTCGCCGTCCTTTTCCGTGAACATTACCGCGCCGCCCGTCTTTTCAAATTTCGTGTAGAAGATGTCGCCGGGCTTAACGAGGTCGCCGAGCTCATGGAGCAGATTGCATTCATAGCAGATATCCCTGCCGTACTGCTCCGTGGAGACTGCCACGGGAATCTCTTCCCCCTCCCGCGCTATCACCGCGCAGACCTTTCCGGTAAATTCCGCGCTTACGGGCGTGGATGTGACTGCTATCGCGGTTTTTCCTGAATATTCGCCTATGTGAACATTTCCCACGCCCTTTTCTATACCGAACGTAATTTCTTTCCCGAATATTACCAAATTCTTTCTGTGGTGCATAAAATTTCCTTTCAAAAGCGGCAGACAGATAACGGGGTGAACCGCGAAGCTATTGCTCTTTCCGGAAGAAGAGTGGGGTCTCTTCCTTCCCTTGGCGGCGCCAGCCGCTGGCTCGAGCGCAAGCGACCTATCTGCGCCCTTACAGCTTGATAAATCCGCGGTCGAGCAGCCGCTGGGCGGCGAGCAAGACACCGGTTCGTCCGGTGTTGTAGGTGAGCCCGCCCTGCAGCCACACGGCGTATGGGTCACGCAGCGGTGCGTCGGCGGACAGCTCTATCGAAGCCCCCATTGTGAATGCTCCCGCCGCCATGATGACCTGATCCTCGTAGCCGGGCATATCCCAAGGCTCGGGGGTGACAAAGCTGTCGACGGGACTGCCGGACTGGATACCCTCGCAGAAGGCTATCAGAGCCTCGCGGGAGCCGAGCTTTATGGCTGTGATCAGGTCAGTCCTGTACTCATTGTAGTTCGGGTAGGCGGTAAATCCGAGCATATCGAACAGCGACGAGGCAAAGGTCGCTGTCTTGACGGCATTCTTCACCGTCTCGGGGGCGTAGAACAGCCCGAGGAAGAGGCTTCTGTTCATATCAAGTGAGCAGCCGACCTCCTTGCCTGTGCCGACTGTGGTGAGACGGTACGCGCAGAGCTCCACGAGATCCTTCCTGCCCGCTATGTAGCCGCCTGTTTCGGCAATACCGCCGCCGAGGTTCTTTATCAGCGAGCCCGCAATGAGGTCGGCGCCCACGTCGCAGGGCTCGACGCGCTCCACAAGCTCGCCGTAGCAGTTGTCCACCATGATTATCGCGTCCGGGTTTACCCGCTTCACCGAGTCTATCATCTCGCTTATCTCCGACACCGTGATCGACGGGCGCAGGCTGTACCCGCGGGAGCGCTGTATATACGCGACCTTGCAGGAGCGTGCGAGCTCGTTTATCTTGCCGAAATTCACCCGCCCGTCCGGGAGCGGGTCTATCTGGTCGTACTTCACACCGAACTCGGAGAGGGAGCCTCCGCGTTCGCCGAATATCACATCACTTAACGTGTCGTAGGGTCTCCCCGTAAGCGACAGCATGAGGTCGCCCGGGCGCAGTACCCCGAACAGCGCCGTGGAAAGCGCATGGGTGCCGTTCACGAACGTATGGCGCACAAGCGCGTCCTCCGCGCCGAGTATCTGCGCGTATACCTCGTCGAGCTTGTCGCGTCCCGCGTCGCCGTAGCCGTAGCCCGTGGTGCCCTTGAGGTGCATCTCCCCGACGCGGTTGTCTATGAACGCTTTCAGTACCTTCTCACTGTTGCAGCGGGCGGTGTGCTCTATGCGCGCGAATGACTCCGCGCACCTTTCCTCCGCCTGCTGTGCTATTTCTTCCAGCCTATTGTCGTAATCAAAACAGCAGCTCACTTGACTTATCTCCTTGCTTGTCTTTTTTTATTTCTTTTTCTCTATTTCTTTTTCCGGGCTCTCTTTATATCGTCAGTTCAACGGCTTTCCCGACCGTCACAAACTCGAGCCTGTTATAGAAGCCCTCGAGAGACCGGTCGCAGAAAAGCTGCACGGAATTCTGCTTTGCGTACTCCGAAGCGCATATCGCCCGTATCAGCCGTGAGGCGAAGCCCTTGCCGCGCGCCTCCTTGCGGGTGCTTATGTAGGACAGGTAGCTTATCCCCGAGAACGTGAACATCTTCACCGCGCAGGCGTTCCCCTCCAGCACGAATATCTGCGATATCCCGTGGCGGAGGTTGTGGCTTATATCAGTGTACCACTTATTGATATCAATGTCAAATCCGTCGGTGACAATTTCGGAGATTTCACCGAGACTTCCCGCCGGGTCTGCCAAAAGTTTGTCAATATCGTCAGAGTTTTTTATATCATCATCGGTCGGCTTGCCGTTATAGCGCATGAGCAGGGATTCCTTGATGTTAGCGTCTACCCTCGCCGCTTGAAAGGATGCCGCGGGCATGAGCACCTTGCGGAACTTTCCGCACATAAGGAACTCCATGAGCTCCGCGAGCCTGTCGCCCGTGCGTGCGCTGCACTTTGCAGCCACCGCCGAGCCGTAGTAGTCCCCTATTATCGTGCCGCCTGTCTGCTTGTAGAAGCCGCAGAAATCATATCCGCAGCCGTATGCCTCCGCAAGCGCGCGGATCTTCTCGGTATAGATATCGCGGTTCTTGTCGAGCGCGTCGAAAACGGTATCAATATCCGTGATCTTCTGTATCATCTGTTCTTCCTCAATTATCGGCAAATTTCATCATTACAAGACGTGCCGCCGCAAGTGCGGCATCAACGTCCTCTTTTTTCATCACGCAGGCGGGGGAATGCAGATATCTCGTCGGTACGGAGAGCGCCGCCGTGCGTATGCCCCCGACAGCCTTGTGCACGGCGCCGCTGTCGTTGCCGCCCGCTATGAGCGTCTTGGTCTGGTTCTTTATCCCCGCTTCATCTGCGGAAGTCCTCGCGAGCCTGTACAGCTCACGGTCATATATGGTAGAGCGGTCCATAAAGGACACCACAACGCCCTCCCCGAGCTCGCAGACCCTCTTCTCACCCTCCGAGCCCGCGATGTCGCAGGCTGTGGTGGTCTCGAGTATCACGGCGATGTCGGGCTTTACGGTGTATGCCGCGCAAGCCGCACCGCGGGTGCCTATCTCCTCCTGCACCGTGAACACGAAGGTCGCGTCATAGGGCAGCTCCCCGTTCAGCATATCCAGCATAATCGCGCAGCCGACACGGTCGTCGAGAGCCTTGCCCTTTATGAAGCCGTTTCCGAATTCCTCATAGTCGCTCACGAAATAGCAGAAGTCCCCCTGCATTATGTGCTTCATAGCCTCGTCCTTACCCGAAGCGCCGATGTCAATGGCAAGGTCGGAGATCTTCGGCTGGCTGTCCTTCTCGCTGTCGGAGAGCTGGTGCAGCGCCTTTGCCGCGATAACGCCGGTCATGCCGTTCGCGAACACGACCCTGCGCCCGTAGACCACCGCCGGGGAGATGCCCCCCACAGGCGCGAATTTCAGCCGCCCGTCCTCTGTGAAGTCGGTTATGATGAAGCCCACCTCGTCCATGTGAGCGCAGAACATCAGCTTGTTCTTCGGCACCGCGGCGCCCTTTTTCTCGACGATCAGATTGCCTATGCCGTCGGTGCGCACATCACAGTCCGCGGGAATACGGGAGGTGATGTACCCGCGGATATCCTGCTCCGCCCCGCTTGTGCCGCAGAGCTTCGAGAGCATGGCGATATCCCTGTATATCCCCTCATGCTCCGCAGCCGGGGCAGTCCTTCCGCAGGGCTCCGGCTCGGGAACGCTCTCCCGCTCCGGCAGCTCCCCTCCGCAGGCGTATGCCGCCATAAGCTTCGCGACGGCGCGTATATCCTTGATATCCACCACCTCAACGGGGGTGTGCATATACTTTATCGGTATCGAAACCAGAGCCGTCCGTATGCCGCCGCGCGACACCGAGATACAGTCCGCGTCGGTGCCGGTGGAGCGCCCCATTACTTCCGCCTGCCATGGTACGCCGAGCTTCGCGGCGTATTCCTTCAGCTCGCCGGTCATTTCGCGGTCGAGCACCGGGCAGATGCCTATCATGGCACCCTTCCCCATTTCGCCGCACTCGTATTTCTTCGCGTCGGGAGTGTACGCGAAGCTCACGTCGGTTGCGACAGCCTTCTCCGCTTCACTGCGGTATGCCGCTATCACCGCGCCCCTGCTCCCGACCTCCTCCTGCGAGGCGAACAGCACCTCTATGTTATAAGCAGGCTCCGCGCCCTTCAGCAGCTCCAGCGCGTACAGCACCGCCGCGGCGCCCGCGCGGTCGTCGGCCGCCTTCGCGGTGTACCGCGTCCCCAGCAGCTTCACAAGGTCGTTCTCTATGGTGATACGGTCGCCCGGGCTCACAAGAGCTTCGGCTTCCTCCCTGCTCGTGCAGCCGATATCCACAGCCGTATCGTCGAGCTTCATAGCCTTCGAGTCGTCCGATGAGACATGGGGCGGCAGAGTACATATCACGCCCCTCACCGCGCCCTTCTCCGAATGCACGGTCACGGTCTGCGCAGCATACAGCCGTCTGTCGGTGCCGCCGCACTGCCTTATGCGCAGGAACCCCTCGTCGTCGATGTAGGTCACTATGAAGCCTATCTCGTCGATGTGTGCCTCCAGCAGCAGCGTGGGCTTGCCATTCCCGCGCTCCCCGATAAAGCCCGTCACGCACCCGAATTTGTCGATGCTGACTTCGTCCGTGAAGCCCCTCAGCAGCTCAGCAGCCGCCTTGCAGGCTTCATTCTCCGCCCCTGACACTCCCGTCGCCCGGCAGAGCTTTGATAGTATTTCGGTAATTTCCATTTTATCGCTTACGCTCGAGACCGGGGGAAAACTTGTTTTGTTGCAGGTTTCTTATATCGTCGCGTCGTGCGGCGTTTTGGAAACCTGCTCAAGGCATTGTGCCTTGACAAAAGTTTTCCCCCGGACCCCCTTTCAAAAAACTTTAAATAATCATATACAAATTTATTATATCATCTGCGGAAGCTTTTATCAAGTATCAGCTTACCAAAAAATTGCTGTATATTTGAGAAAAATATGGCAAAAATATGTGTACAGCAATAAACCCGTCAGAGAAAGGAATGTTCAATATGAAAAAAGTAAGATTCACAAACGGCATACAGGGGAAGGGCTTCGCGGCGGCGCTGGCACTCTCGCTCTGCGCGGTGGGCATATCCACCTACGCGGCATACAGCGGGGCTGTCAGCACTGCGAACAAGGCTGCCGAGACCGCTCCTCCCGAGGACAATGTGTTCGTGTTCACGCAGCCCGCGGAGAGTGTGAACGCGGAGGTGTTCGATGTGCCGAAGGAAGAGCCCGCCGCTGCGACCGAGACTGATACGACCGCAGAGGACGCGGAACCGGTGCTTGCCGATGAAGCGGGACTGTTCTTCAAAGATCCCAAGACCATGCCGATAGCGGACTGCACCGTCATCAACCCGTACAGCGGCGGTGAGCTCGTCAAGAGCGAGACCCTCGGCGTGTGGAAGACCCACGACGGCGTCGATCTCGCGGCAGACCTCGGGACAGCGGTATCCGCGATAATGAAAGGCACTGTCACCGAGGTAAAGAACGACCCGCTCTGGGGGATATGCGTGACCATTGACCACGGCGATAACGCCGTCGGCTACTACTGCGGGCTCGATGAGAGCGTCACCGTCAAGGAGGGACAGCAGGTCGCTATGGGCGAGATAATCGGCAAGGTCGGGAATACCGCCGACGCCGAGTGCAAGCTCGCACCGCACCTGCACCTCGCAGTAACAGTCGCCGGCGCTTATACCGACCCTATCAAGTTTATCGAGAGCTGAGCGTTATGCGGGGGAGGAAGGAAGAGGGGAAGAGAGGGACCCTTTCGGAGAAAGGGTCTCCTCCCTCCCCCTCTCCCTTCCTCCCCCT
>CAJOMV010000126.1 GCA_905235805.1 uncultured Ruminiclostridium sp. | reverse complement strand
TAAGTGAACCGTAAGAAAACGGCTCTTTTTCGACAAATACAGGCTAAATAAAAATGCCCGCAAATGCGATAACGATCGCATTTGCGGGTTGGTTGGGCTGGCGGGATTCGAACCCACGGGATGAGGGAGTCAAAGTCCCTTGCCTTACCGCTTGGCTACAGCCCAGTAATACACATATTTATGAAATATCCGCCCCGGACGGTGCCGGGACGGACGTTTTCTGTTGTTAAAGCTCTATCTTGCCGTACAGCGAGGTGTTCTTCTCGATATCAACAGTCTCCTGCGAATAGGTTATGGGCTCTGCGTTCTCCTGTCTTTCGCGCTTATATTCACGCTCGAAGGAGGTGGAGAAGCCGGAGGACTGCTTGTAGCTCTTGCCGGCGTTGTTGTAGGAGCGGCGGTCTCCGCGCTTGCCATTCCTGTCGCCCTTGTAGGCGGGCTTGGTGGTGGAGGAGATAACGACCTTTCTGAAGGGCTCCTCACCGACAGAATTGCTGTACACGCCTTCGATCTCCGCGACCTTGCTGTGTATGATACGTCTCTCATAGGGGTTCATGGGCTCGAGGGTAACTCTCCTGCCCTGCTTGAGAACGCGGTGAGCGGTCTTGACCGCGAGAGCCTCGAGAGTTTCCCTCCTCTTTGCGCGGTAGCCGTTGCAGTCAACGGCGATGCGGCAGTAGGAGGTCTCCGCCTTATTGCTTGCGAGAATGGTGAGGTACTGGAGCGCGTCGAGTGTCTCTCCTCGTCTGCCTATCACCACGCCGAGCTTCTCGCCGACGATATCGAGAACTACGGTATCGTCATTCTGTGTGATATTGATAGTGTAGTTTTCAAGTCCGAGAGCGCCGAGAACCTTATTGAGGTAGTTCTGCGCGTTCTTGACCTTCTCGCTCTCGAGGACATTAACGCCCTCGGGCACAACGGAGACCTTTTGCTCGGGAGCCTCCGCCACGGAAACGGTAGCGTCATCCGCTGCTTCATCGGCGGCTGCGGGAGCTGTCGTCTCCTCCGCGGTCTGTTCAGCCGCGCTGTCGGGAGCGTACGCTCTGATACGGAAATCGCCCTTCATTGTGAAGAGCTTCTTCACGGGCTGCTCTACGATCTCAAAAGTAATATCGTTCTCGCCTATGCCGAGGGCGCGGAACTCATTTATCGCCTGTTCCTTGGCAAGCTCCTCGGTCTTTGCGGTATAGAATTTTTCCATTTACCTGCTTTATCCTTTCTCAGATGTCATCATCATCGGGCAGTTCCTTATACTCCTCGCCATACTTTTCGGCGTCAGCTCGTCTTGCTGCCTCGAGTTTCTTCTTATTGAGTTCTTTTATCTCTTTCTGTGTCAGCTTGGAGAGGCGCTCTGTCTTTTCGGTGGAATTGCCCTCCGCGTCGACGGTGACTATGGTAGCTCTCTGTTCTCTTTCCGCGAACTGCGCGTCCATTTTAGCCTGTGCCTCGGCTCTTATCTTATCCGACGGCCAGAATTTGTACATTATCAGGCTCTGCAGGATACCGAACAGGTAGGACACCGACCAGTAGAAGCCCGCACCGGCAGGCACGCTGAACACGATGAACAGCGAGATGAACGGCATCATCAGGAACATGAACTTCATCTGGTTCTGCTGCTGTGCAAGCTCGGGGTTCTGCTTATTGGTGAGGTACTGCTGTATCATCATCTGTGCCATGGAGAAGATGAACGCGATGATCGGGATAATGATAAGCTCGTTGAATTCCCACTTCGGCTGTTCTCCGAGGTTGATGCCCATGAAGTAGATATTCTCGCTGAGCTTCTCGAGTCTGTCCGCTACGGTCTCATTGATGCCGGAATTGCTTATTATGAGCGCCTTGTTGGCGTCCGTCCTGCCGTAGGTATTGAGGGCGCGGAGCTCCCTGTACAGTGTATTGTCGCTGTAGTTCACGGATATCTGCTGGAGAGCGGATCTTATGGGATCCGAAAGCCTCGACGAATTCTGATACAGCGCCGTAAGCTTTGCGCCGTTGTCAGCGGGGTCGAAGAGCTCGGACATTTCGTCGAGCTGTGCCTGAGTAACAACGATATCCTTCTTTGCCGCATCGAGGTTGAAGCCGTCAGCGACCTTGTTGCGGTTGTTTACTCTTGTCCTTTTCCCGTTTTCGTCGGTAGAGTCGCTCTCCGTATAGGTGAGGGTCGCCGGGTCCTTCAGATATTCGAGCACCGCGGTATAATCGTCGCTGTTCGCGAGAAGCGTCTGTACTGTATCGACCTGCTTCGCGGAAGCGACTATGGTATTGATATCGCTCGCGTCGAAGCGCTCCATGTGCGTCATGGGTCTGTAAACAACGTCGATGACGCCGCCGAGGATAATGAACGTCAGGATAATGGAGAGGCACCCGCCCGTGGGGTTATAGCCCTCCTTCTGGAGCTTTGCGAGCTCCTCCTGCTGTTTTTGCTGGTTGTTCTTGTACTTGGTCTGTATCTCCCGCACCCGCGGCATAAAAAGCTGCGAAATGGCGGTATTCTTCTGCTGGCGCAGATTGATAGGGAACATAGCCACGCGCACTATCAGCGTGAACAGGATTATAGCCCAGCCCACATTCTGAACGAGCAGATAGCACACCCACATGATGTAGCCGAGCGGTGTTCCCACTAAAGAATATAGCCAGTTAATGTTTTATCACCCTTTATTCTTCACATTACGCATTATACGTTCTCTGTTTTTCGGCAGGAAGTAGAATTCCTCCGGCACGGGGTCATCTCCCCCCGCGCTGAACGGGTTGCACCTGAGTATCCTGCGTACAGTCAAACAGCCGCCCTTTACGGCACCGAACCTTCTTATCGCGTCTATCCCGTAAGAGGAGCAGGTCGGATAAAACCGGCAGCAAGGCGGCTTCAGCTTTGATATTGTTTTCTGATAGAGCTTAATTATCGCTGTCAGCAGGTACTTCATTGTTTTTCTTTGGACCGCGGTCGTTTCCTCCCGCGTTTTTTCCGTGAGCGGAGCCTTTCCCTCCGGTGCGCAGCAGCATGGGCTTAAGCTTCACACGCATAGTCCCGAGCACCTTGTCCGACTTCATGTCTGCCGTAGCCTCGCGTGCCACGAACACAAAGTCGAACCGCCTGTCGGTCTCGCCGCAGAGCTCATTGTCGAAGACCCGGAACGCCTCGCGGATAACGCGTCTTGCCCGGTTGCGGGTGACTGCGTTCCCGAGCTTCTTGCCTGTCACGATGCCGCAGCGATCCCTGCGCCTGTTGTTCTGCCTGAAATAGCATATAAAGCCGTAGCTCGGGCAGCATTCTCCCTTTTTATAAAGATACCGGAACTCGCGGTCATTCTTGATAGCATAGAACCGTTTTGAAAGATCTCCCATTGTCTCTTAATATGTGAGCTGCTTTCTGCCCTTAGCGCGGCGTCTTGCGAGCACCTTACGGCCGTTCGCTGTTCTCATTCTCTTTCTGAAGCCGTGCTCCATCTTTCTCTGACGCTTCTTAGGCTGATATGTTCTTTTCATTTTGTTTACCTCCGTTTGAAATTCTTTTTTTCTTATCCTTGAAGCAATACCCTCAAAAGGGTACACTTCCCCCAAAAGTAGTAACTATATTATTATAATCAAAATTTCCCCTTTTGTCAAGGGGAAATTTAACGATTTCGATTTTTTTGTGGATTTTTCCGGCAGGTCACCGTCACGAACCGAAGTTTCCGTACTTCTTGACGAACTTCTGCGCCTCGATGTACTCGTTGGAGAGCACCGAGAAGTCGATGTTGCAGGCGTCCGCGTACACGACCACCTTATCCCACTCGCCGTTCTCGTAGCTCTTTGAGAGGTGGAAGATGTCGCCGAAAACGCCTCCGCCGGTGATACCTTCCTTTATCTCCGCCGATACGGGAAGGTCGGCGAGAGCCTTGCTGAGAGCTTCCGCATCGCTGCTGCCCGTGACTATCGAAATAAGTCCCATGAGGTAGACCTCATTGCTTCTCGAGCCGACACTGCCGCCGGAGTTGCGGGAGATGCGCTCGCAGAACCTCGCCCTGAACAGAGCCAGCCGCAGCAGCTCGGTCGGGGAGTTGCGGTTGAGGCGCTGAAGTCCCACAAGGTATATCCACTCCTTCAGCCTGTCGATGCCGAGCATCACCAGAGCCTGTCTTACGGTGGAAACGGTGTTGCCCTTGTCGGCGCAGAGCTGATTGATGACCTTCAGCAGCTTTATGGTGAGCACAGGGTCGGTGGAGATGACCGCCGAGATGTACTCTATGTTCGGGTCGGGGCTGTACAGCAGCGCGATTATCTCAAGGAACGTCTTTATCATGGGTCCGCCGGAGCGCTTTGTCTCCAGCACCGGCTTTGAGAAGAAGCTCCCGCGCATATAGTCTATGTCAAGCTCTCTCGCGAACTCGAACGCCTCAGCCTCGTCTATGCCGTCAGCCATCGCCTTCTTGCTGCGCTCGTGGCATTTCTTCACGGTGTACGCTATCTCGTCCGCGTCCGAATTGATATCAAAACGCAGAATATCCGCGAAATTGAAAAGCTCCTCATTATCCTCGCTGTACAGAAATCCCGAAAGAGCTATCGTATATCCGAGCCGCTTCAGCCTCATGACCCTCTGGAGCGTTGAAGCGTCCGCGAGCAGAACTGTGGGTATCTCGATAACTATATTCTCTTTCAGAAAGAGTTCATGGAAATTGTTTTCGAGCAGAAGCTGGGAGAATTTTATGTACGCAGGCTTCCTGTCGAATACGGTAAGCATATTCAGCTTGAGGTATTCCTTTGCCTCCTCGACCTCTTCGTCCGTAACATTTATCTCGTCGCCTGTGGGATTTTTCCTGCTCGCAAATGAGTAAAGCATCTCATACATATCAGTGCCGCCGCTCTGATTGAATACGGCCTGTTTTGAAATAAGAAAACTCATTTATCCTTTTGTCCCTTCGAATTAACTAATAATATATATATCACCACTCGATATCTTCTACCGACATCGGGTCCGCGTTCGTAATGATCTCACGCACCTTGCTGTTCTTGAGCCGTATGACCCTGTCAGCCATGGGCGCTATCGCCGAGTTGTGGGTGACGAGTATGACCGTCATTCCCCGCTCACGGCAGGTGTCCTGAAGGAGCTTGAGTATCATCTTGCCGGTGTTGTAGTCGAGCGCTCCGGTAGGCTCGTCGCACAGCAGGAGCTTCGGCTTCTTCGCAAGCGCTCTCGCTATCGCGACTCTCTGCTGCTCGCCGCCCGAGAGCTGCGCCGGAAAGTTGTCCAGCCTCTCTCCGAGCCCCACCTGCCGCAGTATCTCGTCCGCCGGTATGTAGTCCCTGCAGGTCTGCGCCGCCAGCTCCACATTCTCCTTCGCGGTAAGGTTCTGTATCAGGTTGTAGAACTGGAATATAAAGCCTATTTCATACCTTCTGTAGGTTATGAGCTCCTTCTTGGAATATTTCGCAATATCCCGCCCGTCGATAACGACGCTTCCCTCGTCTATCGTATCCATGCCGCCGAGCATATTCAGCACGGTGGTCTTGCCCGAGCCCGAGGGTCCCAGAACTATCGCGAGCTCCCCCTTCTCTATGTCAAAGGTTATACCGTCGGAGGCATTTATGGTGATCTCGCCCATTTTATAGCGCTTGTATACATCGCGCACCGAAACAAAGCTCATATCTCCCGGCGGCACTCCTTTCGCTCTAACGTATCACCACGTCGCCGTCCTCGTTCACCGCTATTGTGCCGGGACCGGATTTTGTGGTGACCACGAGCTGTGAATTGTTGATGCGCACCGTTACTCCGGGGAATACCGCGCGTTTCAGCTTGATACACAGGTCGTTGGTATTCTCTATCTCCTGCTCGATGTCGGATATGCGTTCGTGGGTCTCCTTGATGAGTCCCATGTGTCCGAACTTCGCCTTTATCGAGCGTTTCAGCATTTCGTCCCTCTCGGGGGTCAGCGGGGCTATCTTCTTCTGCTGCTGGAGCGTCGTGCATACGAGCTCGAGCTGCTGGAGCTGCCCCTCATATTCCTTGAGCTTCTTTTTCAGCTCTCCCAGCTCCTCCGCGAGCACAGCCACATTGCCGAGGATGATCAGGGTGCGGACGTAGGCGTCCGAGCCTATGTAGTTGACCTCGATATCCGACAGGCAGGTGTACTTTCCGCCCACTATGACGGACTTGCCGCCCACCACGCTCAGCGGTCCGCCGCAGTGGACCGTGCAGCCGATGAAGCTCTGCGCCTTTATCGAGCCGTCGCAGTATATCTCGGAATTTTCACCGAAGTTCACGGAAATGTTTCCGTGCGCCGTCACCTTCGAGCTCACGAAGCCGAGGCGCGCGTCTATATTGCCCTGCGCCTCGAGCACAGCGCTCGTCACGTTCCCGGCAATGCTTATATTCCCGGCTGACTTCACTGTGAAGCCCTCGTTCACGTTGCCCTTTATGATAACGTCGCCTATGAAATCTATATTTCCGACGGACAGGTCGATGTCGCCCGAAACAACTATCTCCTTATCCACCACGAAATGATCCTTGCTCCAGCGCAGATTGCCGGCTATCGCGGTGACGAGGTGCTTGCCGTCCTCGGTGAGCGCTATGCCGCTTCCTACGGAGAGCTTAGCGGGCTTTCCGGGGTACTGCGGTATCTCTATGCCTCTGATATCGCGCCCGGGGCTGCCGTGTGTCTCCTCAAATATATCGGCGACGACAACGCCCTGCTCAATATTCTGGATAAGTCCGAGGTCGCGGAAATCCACGTTCCCGAACTCGTCAGCCTTCATTTGCGCGCCGCTCCTGCGCTCAAAGTGATACACAAGGTAGCCGTTCCTGCCGTCCACCGGCGGGTCGCCCTTCGCGATCTGTACGCTTAAGTTGCCGGCTTCCACCGCGGTCTTTACCGCAGCGTCGTCAACATTGTATCTGATACCCTTCAGTGCCATATCCTGCCGTACTTCCGCCTCGGTGACGGGCTTTCCGCCGTTCTTGGGGGGCGTGATGCTCAGTATAGCGTTCATGTATTTATCGTCGATATCTATCTTGAATTCGCCTTTGATCGGATCAGCCATTATGTATCATCTCTTTTCATAAAACGGTCATATACCGTGCTTTGTGCGCCTTTCGCAGCAAAACGCCGCAGTATATCAATTTATTATAACACATTTCCCGGAATTTTTCTACAATTATTTGAAAAATTTTTACGCGGCAATGTAAAATTTAAGTGACCGTAATTGAGCATTTTCACAAAAAACAGGCCGATAATGTCCGTTATATCTTGGTTATCTTTGCGAAAGCCGCGGCGAGCTTCTTGGTGCCGCCCTCGTCGAAGCTGATCTCGAGAAGGGTATCATTGCCCATGGGTGTGGCGCTGAGCACGGTGCCGTCACCGAACTTCCTGTGGTTGATGCGGTCGCCCGCGGAGAAGGTCTGTGCCCCGGCAGCGGGAGCCTTCGCCTGAGCCGCCGCGCGCTCCTGAAGATATGTTGACTGCTTTCTGCCGCCGTATGTGCGCTCCGAAAGCTGTGAGCCGCTTCCAGAGGAAAGCGGGGTGCGTTTTGTATTGTCCTTGTTTTCCATATATTTCTCCGGTATCTCCTGTATAAATCTTGAAGGTTTGTTTCGCTGGGTCTGACCGTAAAGCAGTCTCGACTCGGCGTTTGTTATGTAAAGTCTGCGCTTCGCGCGGGTTATCGCCACATAGCAGAGGCGTCTGTCCTCCTCCAGCTCGTAGGGATCCCCGAAGCTGCGGTAGCTCGGGAAGATGCCCTCCTCCGCGCCTATGATGAATACGTTGGTGAACTCCAGTCCCTTCGCCGCGTGCATCGTCATAAGCGTTACCTTGTCGGTGGAGGTGTCATAGCTGTCGAGGTCGGATATGAGCGCCACCTGCTCGAGGTAATCGAACAGCGTGTGGCTCTCGTTCTCCTGACAGAAGGTTATCATGGAGGACTTGAGCTCCTGAATGTTCTCGAGCCTTCCCATGCCCTCATCGCCCTGAGTCAGCAGCATATCCTTGTATCCCGACTGCTCGAGCAGGTCGTCGAGCAGGTCGGTGATCTCCCGCTCGTCGGCGCTGTCGATTAGCCGCCGGAACATCTCCGCTACGGGAGCGAGCGTCTTTGTCTTCTTGGACAGCGAGGCGAACTCGTCGCTTCGCTCCATGACCTCTATCGGGCTTATGCCGAGCACCTGCGAGATGCGGTCGATCTCCGCCCATGTCGTGTCACCGATGCTGCGCTTCGGCTCATTGATGATTCGGGCGAGGCGGACAGAATCGAAGGGATTGCTGATAACGCTCAGATACGCTATCATATCGCGTATCTCCTTGCGGTCGTAGAACTTCGTGCCGCCGACTATCTTGTGGGGAATGCCCATTTTCGCGAGGGCAAGCTCGATGCTTCTCGACTGGGCGTTATTGCGGTACAGCACGGCGTTGTCCGCGTAGGAGGTGCCTGCCTCCTTGTTGTTCAGTATCTCGTTCCCGACAAACGCAGCCTCCGCCTGCTCATCATAGAAATGGCAGACCTTGATCTTCTCGCCTTCCCCGAGGTCGGACCACAGATTTTTGTCCTTGTGCTGGGTGTTGTTCCTGATGACAGCGTTCGCGGCATCGAGGATATTCGAGGTCGAGCGGTAGTTCTGCTCGAGCTTCACCACCTCACTGTCGAACTCCTTCTCGAACGATAGTATGTTCTCGATAGTGGCGCCTCTGAAACGATAGATAGACTGATCCTCATCACCCACGACGCACAGGTTCCCGCACCCTCCGGCGAGCAGCTTCACGAGCTCATACTGCGCCTTGTTGGTATCCTGATACTCGTCCACCATGATGTAATCGAAGCGGTTCTGCCAGTATTTGAGCACCTCCGGGTCAGCTTTGAACGCCTCCACGGTCTTCATGATGATGTCGTCGAAATCGAGGGCGTTTGCCGCTTTCAGGCGGCTCTGGTATTCGCGGTAAACATCGCGCACCACCCCGAGCTGGAAATCCGCCTTCCCGTCCGCTCCTGCCACGCTGAACTTCTCCGGTGTTATAAGTTTATCCTTTGCCCGCGAGATTATGCTCATTATGTTCTTCGGGTCGAAGGTCTTGTCGGATATGTTCATGGCTTTGAGGATATCCTTTATCATGCGCTTGCAGTCGTCGGTGTCATAGATGACGAAGTTCGGCTTGTAACCGACAGCCTCTATGCTCCGCCGGAGTATCCTCACGCATGCGGAGTGGAAGGTCGATGCCCACACCTCCGCCGCGGGAGCGTTCATGGCTGTGAGACGCTCCTTCAGCTCCCCGGCAGCCTTGTTCGTGAAGGTCACCGCCAGTATCTTCCACGGGGTCGCCCTGTTATGCCCCACCAGCGAGGACAGCTTCTCCGCCGCCTCGGGAGTGTTCTCATAAGCTCCGTCGGCATATCTCCGCAGGAACTCCTCCTCTTCCTCTATGAGCTGTGGCTCGTAGTCGCTGGTATACGCGTCACCGAACAGCAGCAGGTTCGCAATGCGATTGCACAGCACGGTGGTCTTGCCGCTTCCCGCGCCCGCTATTATCAGCACCGCGCCGTTCGTCTTGAATATAGCCTTCTTCTGCATATCGTTCGCTCTCGAGAAAAATCTGTTGAGCACTTTTTTCTTTAGATCGGTATAATTCATATATTTCCTTTCCTGTCAGGGTCGCCTACGCTCGAGCCCGAACCCCCTCTTCCAAAAGACTTTTTATTTGCTTCACGTTTAAACAGAAATATTTCTGCGCCTTACCATATTATGCAGAAAATCTCATAAAATAAAAAACAATACAAACCCTACGCGCATTTCTGCGCGTAAGGTCAATATCCTTTACCTGTTGTTTTCGTTTATTCTTCGCTTGCCGAAGCCGACGGAACGTAGGACGGTACGGAAGATGTGCCGCTTGCCGCAGTCGTCGCCTTGCTGTCGGAGAGGGCAATGAACGGATTTACGCCGTCACCTATCACCTGCGGGAGCACGCCGTTCCACTTCTGGAGCTTGTAGTAGTCGATATAGTTCGGGCTGTTGGCGAGCTGCTCCTCGATAAGAGCTATCGCCTGTGCCTCCGCCTCCGCGATCGCCACCTGACTGTCCGCGTCCGCCTGTGCCGCTATAACTATCTGCTTTGCCTCTTCTTCCTTCTCACGGGTCTTGTTCTCCATTTTGAGAGCGTCCTGAGCGGCGATGACCTTTTCCTGAATGGAAGCCTCGAACGCCGGGTCGAAGTCAAGGTTCTCGATAGCGAACGCGGTAACTATGATACCGTAGGGGTCGAGCACCTCTGTAAGCTTGTTCTGAATGGTCGCCTGCACCTCCGAGCGGGTCTGTACAAGATCCTCCGCCTTCACCTTACCGATAGCGTCCTTCGCGATCTTCGCAACGTTCGGCACGAGAAGCTTGTTCTCGACGTTTGAGATACCGGTGTCGCGGATAATGTTCGAGAGCATTGCGCTGGAATAGCGGTAGTTGAGCTTCAGCTGGAGGTTCTGCACGCTCTGGGTATCGCTGGTGTACGCGTTCGCGTTTACGGAATAGATCTGGTCGCGGATATCCACCTGATCTATCTCCTCAACGAACGGTATGCGGAAATTGAGCCCCGCCTGCAGGTCGTCCTCGATTATCCTTCCGAACTGATATTTAACGCCGATGAAACCCTCATTGACGATTGTAAAGCAGTTGAAAACAACAGCAAGCAGTATGATGACGATAACTACGATGAATACTATCGTGCCGGTCTTATTGCCTGAGCCGCCGCTTTTCGCGGTCGCGTTCTTGCCCGCGTCTGTGAATTTGAATTCTGCCATAACTGATTCCTTTCCAATAAAAAGCCTGTCTGTTTAGTAAATGCCATTTACTGTATTTATATAATACCACAATTTTATTTACTTGTCAATACCCTTTTGGTAAATTTTATTTACTTTTTGATATTTTTATTTCAGACAGCTTTATTCCCGATAAGCTCCGAATACTCGTCCTTCACTTCCGCTTCCGGCACCGCGAGCCTATCCTTGTTCTTTATCTTCTTGAGTGCGGCGGTGAGCATGAGCTTGATACGGTTGATCTGGTTCACCTCGGAGGCGCCGGGGTCGTAGTCAACGGCTATGATATTGGATTCGGGGTTGCGTCTGCGGAGCTCTCCGATAACGCCCTTGCCGGTGACGTGGTTCGGCAGGCAGGCGAAGGGCTGCATACATATTATATTGGTGACGCCGCTCTCGAGCAGCTCCAGCATTTCCGCCGACAGGAACCAGCCCTCGCCCGCGATGTTGCAGGTGGAGACTATGCCGTCCACCAGCTTGCGCATCTCGGAAATGGGGGTGAAGCCGCCGAACTTGGTACCCCTTATCGCGTCGATGAACGGCTTTTCAAGCCGCTCGAACAGCTTTATCGCCTCATTGCTGAAGAAGTATCTCGCGCCGCTCACGGTTAGGAATTCCTTACGGGAGTTGGCGTGGTCGCAGAAGAAGTAGATGAAGCCCATGAGGTCGGGCACCACAGCCTCCGCGCCCTCGGACTCGAGGAAGCCCACCACGTCGTTGTTGGCGGCGGGGCTGTACTTGACAAGTATCTCACCCACCACACCCACGCGCGGCTTCTCGATATCGTAAACGGGGAGCTCCCCGAATTCCTTGACCATGTTGGTGATATTCTCGCGGAAGCGCTTGAAGCTGATGTGCTTGAGGTCAGCCTTTATCTTCTCGTTCCACTTTTCGTAGAGCCTGTTGGCGCTTCCCTTCTCTATCTCATACGGGCGCACTCTGTACAGACAGCGGCAGATGGCGTCACCGTAGATGACACCCATAAAGCCGCGTATCGCGAGACCGGGAGTTATCTTGAAGCCCGGCTGCTTCTCGAGACCGTTGAAGTTCAGCGACAGCAGCGGGGTGTCCCCGTAGCCGCCGTCCGCGAGAGCCTTCTTTATCATGCTGATATAGTTCGTGGCTCTGCACGCGCCGCCGGTCTGGGTTATCAGCAGAGCCGTGCGGGAGAGGTCGTACTTGCCGCTCTCGAGCGCGTTCATCAGCTGTCCCACCGTGAGTATCGACGGGTAGCAGGCGTCGTTGTTGACGTATTTGAGTCCCGTATCGACGATCTTCTTGGAGTAGTCCTTCAGTACGATGAAATCGAAGCCCGAATATCTGAACGCCGCCTCGATGATATCGAAGTGATACGGCGCCATCTGCGGCGCGAGTATCGTATAGCGCTTCTTCATTTCCTTTGTGAATACCGGCTGGCGCTTATAGCCGGTGTACTTCATGTCGGACACATAGCCGCTGCGCTCGCGCTCCTCCATTACGGAGATGAGCGAACGGAGCCTTATGCGCGCCGCGCCGAGGTTGTTGACCTCGTCTATCTTGAGCAGCGTGTACATTCTTCCGCTGCCCTGCAGTATCTCCTGCACCTCGTCCGTTGTGACAGCGTCGATGCCGCAGCCGAAGCTGTTGAGCTGCACGAGCTCGAGGTCCTTGCGGGTGGAGACGAATGCCGCCGCGTTGTACAGTCTGTTGTGGTACATCCACTGGTCAACGACGCGTATCGGTCTCGGAAGGTCTCCGAGGTCGGCAACGCTGTCCTCTGTCAGCACCGCGTAGCCGTAGCCGTTTATCATCTCGGGTATGCCGTGGTTTATCTCCGGGTCAACGTGGTAGGGGCGCCCCGCGAGGACAATGCCCTTCTTGCCCTCCTTTTCGAGGAGGTCGAGAATGCGTCTGCCCTCCTTGCGGACATCGGACTTGAACCGCGCGTCCTCGGCATACGCTCTCGCAAGAGCCTCGCCCAGCTCCGCACCGCTGAAACCGAGAGACGAAAATTCCTCCACGATGCGCCTTGTCATCGCCTTCTGGTCGTATATCGGAAGGAAGGGGTTCATGAACCTCACGTCATGGTCGCGCAGTCTCGGGACGGAGTTCTTTATTACCTCGCTGTATGTCGCAACAACGGGGCAATTGTAGTGGTTGTCGCCCTTGCCGCCGTTGTCCATTTCATAGGTGAGGGACGGGTAGAATATGAAGTCCGCGCCGTTGTTCAGCAGCCACTCGATGTGACCGTGAGCGAGCTTTGCGGGATAGCAGACCGATTCGGAGGGCATCGTCTCGATGCCCATATCGTAGATCTCACGGGAGGACTTGGGCGACAGCAGCACGCTGTAACCCAGCTCGGTGAGGAAGGTGAACCAGAACGGGTAGTTCTCGTACATTCCGAGGACTCTCGGTATGCCGACCACGCCGTGCTTCACCTCCTCCTTCGGGAGGGGCTTGTAATGCTCGAACAGGCGCTTGTACTTGAAGTCGTACATATTGGGCAGCGTAGCCTTGCCGGCACCGGTGCCCGCACCGCGCTCACAGCGGTTGTTGGTGATGAAGCGCTTGCCGTCAGAGAATTTGCTTATCGTCAGCAGGCAGTTGTTGGAGCATTTTCCGCAGCGTGCGGTGGACTTCTGTATGGTGAAGTTCTCGAGCTTCTCGAGAGGTGAAATGGTCGAGCCTTCACCGTCGTCGCGCTGCATTGCCACCAGCGCGCTTCCGTAAGCGCCCATAAGTCCCGCCTTGTCGGGGCGGACGACCTCTCTGCCGCAGGTCAGCTCGAACGCGCGCAGAACGGAGGCATTCATGAATGTGCCGCCCTGCACGATTATCTTCTCGCCCATAGCCTGCGGGTCGCGTATCTTTATTACCTTGAACAGCGCGTTTTTGACTACCGAGTAGGACAGTCCCGCGGAGATATCCGCTACCGACGCGCCCTCCTTCTGAGCCTGCTTTACGCGGCTGTTCATGAATACCGTGCAGCGGGAGCCGAGATCCACGGGGTGCTCCGCCTCGAGCCCTATGGTCGCGAACTCACGGCTGGTCATGCCGAGAGCGGCGGCGAAGTTCTCGATGAAGGAGCCGCAGCCCGAAGAACAGGCTTCGTTGAGCAGTATGCTCTCGATCTCGCCGTTCTTGACGCGCATGCACTTCATGTCCTGTCCGCCGATATCGAGTATGAACTCCACGCCCGGCAGTATCTTCTCGGCAGCCTTGTAGTGCGCCATGGTCTCGATCTCGCCGTAGTCCACGCCGAGAGCCGCTTTTATGAGATGCTCGCCGTAGCCGGTGGCGGTGGCTTTCGCTATGTACGCGCCCTCCGGCATAAGAGAGTATATTTCCTTGAGTATGCCGATGACCGACCTGAGCGGGTCACCGAGATTATTATTATAAAAGGAATAGAGTATTTCCGCGTTTTCGTTTATGAGACAGGCTTTCGTGGTGGTAGAGCCCGCGTCTATACCGAGGTAGCACTTACCCGTATGCTTTGAGAAGTCCGCGGTGGGGATCTTGTTCTGCGAGTGGCGCTCGAGGAACTTCTGCTTTTCCTCCTCGTTCTCGAAGAGGGGAGCGAGCCTCTCGACCTCATGCACCTGAACGCTGCCGAGGGCTGCGATCTTCTCCTTCAGCTCAGCTATGCCCACAGTGCCGCGGTTGTCGGCGAGCGCCGCGCCCGTAGCGACGAACAGGTTCGCGTCGGGCGGGAAGATAACGTCCTCGGGAGCGAGGTTCAGCGTCTCGATGAAGCGCTTGCGGAGCTCGGACAGATAGAACAGCGGGCCTCCGAGGAACGCGACCTTGCCGCGTATCGGCTTGCCGCAGGCGAGACCGCTTATGGTCTGGTTGACCACCGACTGGAATATCGACGCCGCAACATCGGACTTCTTCGCGCCGTCGTTGAGCAGCGGCTGTATGTCGCTCTTCGCGAAAACTCCGCAGCGGGAGGCTATGGGGTATATGGTCTCGTAGTCCTTGGCAAGCTCGTTGAGACCCGTGATATCGGTATTCAGCAGTGCCGCCATCTGGTCGATGAACGCGCCGGTGCCGCCGGCGCAGGAGCCGTTCATTCTCTGCTCGATGCCGCCGCGAAGGTAGGTTATCTTCGCGTCCTCACCGCCGAGCTCGATAGCAACGTCGGTCTCGGGTATGAGGGCTTCTATTGCCACTGCGCCCGCCTCGACCTCCTGAATGAAGGGTATGCCGAGCCACTTCGCGGCGTTGATGCCGCCGGAGCCCGTGACAGCCGCGGTTATCTCCTTGTCGTCAAGCTTTTCGAGACCGCCGAGCAGAACCTCCGCGAGGGTCTTCTTTATATCGGAATAGTGTCTCTGGTAATTCTTGTATACAAACTCGTTATTGTCGTCTATGACGGCTATCTTTACCGTCGTGGAGCCTACGTCCAGTCCTATATGGAACATTCTTATCACCCTTTATTTATATGAGCCTTTTTTAACGCCCTGTCTTAGGGGCGCACATATACATTATTGATTATACTACAAAAAAAATTTTTTTGCAATGCTTTTCCGATATTTTTTTATAGTATATAACGGCAATTGCGGGTGATATGTACAATATGCCCAATAAACGGATAAAAATTCATAGAATTATTGTACACATAGTACCTTGCAAAGCATAATAGCTTGTGGTATAATACAAACATACAAGGTACCTTGTGATACAAAATACCTTGCAAATACAAGTGGGAGGAGAACGGAAATGCAGACGCAGCTGAAACGAGGAACTCTCGAGCTGTGCGTGCTGACGATACTGTGCCGGGGCGACCGGTACGGGTATGAGCTGGTCAATATCATATCGAACGCAATGCACATAACCGAGGGGACGATATATCCGCTGATGAAGCGGCTGAAGGACAGCGGGAGCATAGATTCCTACATCGTGGAATCGCAGGAAGGCCCGCCGCGCAAATACTACCGCATCACCGACAGCGGCAGAAATATACAAAGGGAACAGGAGACCGAATGGCGAAGCTTCGCCGCGGCGGTCAACCGCCTGATAGACGGGGAGGAAGGAAAGAATGATCTATAATACAAAAACAGAGTTCCTGACGGGACTCAGAGAAGCCCTCGAAAGAAACGGAACCAATATAAACGATATCCACGATATACTCAGCGATTTCCGCCAGCACTTCGAGGACGGTGAGGCTTCGGGGGAAACGGAGGCGCAGGTCTGCGAGAAGCTCGGGGACGTGGACGATATCGTGAGACAGTACATCTCCGAGACGGAGCAGGCGCGTGTGGACTCGGAAAGCACCGGCTTCGGAGGGAATACCTACGAGCAGCAGCCCCAGCCGAACGCAGCATACGGTCAGCAGAGCTATCAACAGCCGCAGTATCAGCAGCCCCCGCAGCAAAGCGGCGCTGACGGCGGAAGGATCGCCGGGGTGATAATCCTCGATCTGCTCGTTTACTGCTGGGCGCTGCCGGCACTGCTCGGGCTGATAGTCGGACTGTACAGCGTGACGATAACATTTGCGGGGACCGGCATTTCGCTGCTCGTCGGCGGGCTGATATCCATAGGCATCGACCTCGGCAGCTTCATCATAACAGGGCTTCCCTCCCTTGCGGTAGCGTCAATGGGACTTATGTTCATCGGCTTCGCGGGAATGCTCGTGATAGCTTCGATAGCTTCGACAAAGGGCTTCATCAATATCTGCATAGCAATAATCAATCAACATTCAAAGGCATTTTCGGGAAAGAAGGTTCTCGATAAGATAGGCAGAAAAAAGGAGGCGGCTTATTAATGAGCAAAATGGGAAAATGGCTCCTCATCTTCGGTATTGTCGCGCTTGCGGGCGCTGTCCTGTTCGGGATAAGCGTGGCGGCTTTCGGAGTAAAGGACAACAATTACGGCATTTCAATAGGCGACAAAGACGTATCGATATTTAATTTAGGAGGAACCACAATGAACTTTTTACCGGGAAATTCTGGCATTCATTTCAGAGAGGACGTTACGAACATTGACTTCGATTTTGAGGCAAACAAGGATTACGACAAGAGCTTCGACGCATCCGGGCTGAAGGACATACAGATAGCTCTCGCGAGCTGCAACGCGGATATCACCTGCACCTCGGGCAGCACCGCTTCCCTCACCTACAGGACGGGCAGCGCCAAGGTGTACTTCTCCGCGGAGCTGCGGGACGGCGTGCTGCAAATAACCGAAAAGCCCGCATCGGTGTTCAACATCGGCAGCTTCAAGAGCTCCTCGCTCACCCTCAGCCTCCCGGAAAAGCTGTATGAATCCCTGAAGCTCGAGCTCGCTTCGGGCAGCATCAAAACCTCCGGTCTCACCGCGGACAGCCTTAAAGCGCAGGCAGCCAGCGGCTCGATGGAGCTGGGTATCTTCGCGGACAGCATAGACCTTGACATAGCCTCCGGGAAAATGACCGTCACCAACTGCACCGACAAAACCGCAAATAATATAGATATAGACGCGGCTTCCGGCAGTATAGTGCTGAACGGCTTCGGCGCGGACAGCACCAAGGTAAATCTCGCTTCCGGCAATGTAACGCTCAATGACATCTCCGGCAGCGTGAACGTCGAGCTCGCTTCCGGCAAGGTAAATCTCAACTACGCGCAGTGGAACGGTTCCCTCGGCATAGACCTGATGAGCGGTAAGGTAGACGCCGCACTCCCGGAGGGCTCCGGAGCCGCTGTGGAATTTGAAAAGGCGTCCGGCAGCATAAACATAGCGCTCGACGGCGAGTCGGTATCCCTCAGCAAGGGCGGCAATGCCACGATCGGCGGCAGCAATGTGCAAAACGTAAAGGCTCATACAATGAGCGGAAGTATCTCCATACACAACTGAATAACAAAAACCGGTATGGGCGAACCGTACCGGTTTATCATTTTAAAAAGTTATATCACAATTCCATAAATATTTTCTCAATGATTCGATATCTCTTTCGGATATTGGATTATCGGTTAAATACAATACTCCAAGATTATCGAGGTCTTTGAGAACCGAAATATCGGAAATATTATTGTCTGAAAGTAATAAAAGACCAATTCCTTTTAACCCCGATAGAGCAGATATATCTTCGATATTATTAGTGTATAGACCCAATGATTCAAGTGTTATTATATCCGCTAATGGTGAAATATCTGAAATTAAATTTTCTGAAAGATATAGTTCTTTAATTTTCCGCAAATCTTTAAGAGCATAGATATCTTTTACTTTATTTCCAGTGAGGTATAATATTTCAAGATTTGTTAAATAAGACAAGGCATTTATATTTTCAATTTCATTTCCTGCAAGATAAAGCGTTTTCAAATCGGTCAAGCTACCGATTATATCAATATCGGATATAATATTATTAGATACATACAACTCATTAAGCTTGTACATATTTTCAATGCCCTTTATATCTTTTATATGGTTGACTGAAAGCTTTAGAATACGCATATTAGTTAGTTTTGTAAGGTAAGAGATGTCTGAAACATCATTATCCGACAAATCTAACTCTGTCAAATTTCTCAAATCTTGTAAAGGAGAAATATCTGATACCGAATTTCTTGTATCCCATATAGGCGAATTTACTAATGACAATTTTTTTAGATGCTTAAGGTTTTTTAAAGGACTTAAATCACTTATACTATTATCGCCTAAATACAATTCTTCTAATTTCTCTAATCCCTGCAATGGGCTGATATCTGAAATATTGCTGCGGTATATAGTCAATTTTTCCAATTTTGTCAAATATTTTAACGGTTCAATATTGGTTATTTTTCCGTTGTCTATCTCTAAAGTTTCAAGATTTTTAAAATTACTTAATAAGATGATATCATCGTCAGTAGGACTATATAAATCAAGCTCAGTTATATCTGTTTTATATGTTCTTCCTTGTATCTCTATCTCCGCCACCTGTTCCACATCATTATTATACTGACCGTGATCACAATAAAAATAACAATATGGGTATTTTTCTTCTAATTGTAAAAATTCATCATTAGAAATCTTTACATCACATATATGTATTTCCAATCCTGACACATCTGTAAAACAATCAAGAGAATTAATTTGACTTTCATCAATTACCAGCTTATACAAATAGTTAAAATTCTCTTTTATAAAATTGAAGTCCGATATCCCTGTTCCTTCTAAATCAAGAACTTCCAATCTTGTTAATTTTTTTATATTCTCTATATCATTATTATCTACCTGTTTATGGTACAAATCCAAAATAGTTTCATAAACAGAATACTCCTCTCCACATATAATTACAGTACCATTATTTTCTTCGCTATTATCCGGTATGATTGTTTGGGCTATCTCACTGACGGTTTCAGGACTCTCCGTTTCATAATTAGTGGCATTAGTCTCATTGTCAACAGTTACAGAATCATTAAAAAAACTGGTGCTGTTGCCAGTACTGCTGACAGAAACACTTTCCTGACTATTTCGGGTTTCAATAGGCGTGTTATTATTATTTGTACACCCACTTAGTATTACCGCAGACAGCAGCACAGCCGTCAACTTCTTAAATTTCTTCATTGCAAGTCCTCCATATCAATAAAAATGTTTTTGTGAAAGAAAAAAGTGCGCAGCAATCAAGCCGCGCACCCGTAAAAATGCATAAGCTCGATTTGCTGCGACACAAATTTCTTTCAACAATGAATTAACTACACGCGAAGAAGAGCTTGCAATTTTACCATACTATTATGATAAAACTGCGAGTAGCCATTCATTGTTATTAAAATTTATGTCGCAATATTATTTTAGCATAATCACATAAAATTTGCAATACTTTTCCGATATTTTTTATTTGCGGTGCTCATTGATATTGAAACTGAATTATTTTTTCAAAAATCCTGCCGTTTTCTCGCAATTTTTGCAGTATTTTATCCGAAATTTAATATTTTTTGATTTTTTATTGAAAAACTATTGCAAAATTCTTTCAAATGTGTTATGATATATCTGTTATTTTATAGCGGAAGAAAATTCCGCAATTTCAGCCAACAAATATTTTAAGGAGGACAACCACAATGGCACTGAAAAACCAGTATCTCATTGAACTTCTCGAGAGAGTAAAGAAAAGAAACGCGAATGAACCCGAGTTCATTCAGACCGTAACAGAGGTATTCGAGTCCATCGAGCCCGTTATCGAGAAGAGACAGGATCTCGTTGACGCAGGCGTTCTCGAGCGTATCGTAGAGCCTGAGAGACAGATCATGTTCCGCGTTCCGTGGGTTGACGACAATGGCAAGGTTCAGGTAAACCGCGGCTACAGAGTACAGTTCAACTCCGCTATCGGTCCGTACAAGGGAGGTCTTCGCTTCGCTCCCAAC
>CAJOMV010000125.1 GCA_905235805.1 uncultured Ruminiclostridium sp. | reverse complement strand
CTCCGCTATCTCCGCTATCGGCTGCACAGTCCCGAGCTCGCTGTCCACGGCGCATACCGCGCACAGAACAGTGTCCCCCCGCAGCAGCCTCCGCAGGTTATCGAGGTCGACTTTACCGTTCGGGAGAATGCTCACAAGGTCGATCTCCCAGCCCTGCTCCTGCAAAAATGTGAGAGCCCCGCTGACCGAGGAATGCTCGAGGAAGGTGGAGACGATGTGCTTTCCGCGGCGTCTGTTCGCGAAGGTGAGCCCCTTTACCGCGAGGTTGTTCGCTTCGCTGGCGCCGCTTGTGAATATCAGCTCACCCGGCTGTACACCGAGCCTCCCGGCAATGTCCGATATCGTCTTGTCGATGACAGCTTTCGCGGCTTTCCCGTAGGAATGTACGGAGTTGGGATTTGCGAAATGCCGCGCCGATACATCGGTGTAAGCCTGCAGTACCCGCTCATCGGGCGGCGTGTCGGCAGTGTAATCGAGATATATCACAGCTCCACCTCCGCCGCGTCCGTGGGCTTTCGGGTGTCGTATTCCTTTATAAAACTATGGCGATCGTCCCCGCGGTGATATGACAGCATGGAGCCGATGTCAACATTCTCGACGCTGTGGAATATGCTCATGTCGATACCCGGGTCAACGCGCCGCAAGCCCTTCAGCAGATGCTTGACCTCCTGACGCTTCGAGCCGCCGCCCCCGTTGTCGCACATCGTGCAGTTCTCCGTAAAGCGGCACGCGCACTGGATAAACTGCAGGTCGTTCCGCAGCCGCCACTCTATGATGTCATGCTCGCGGACAAGGTACATCGGGCGAATGAGCTGCATACCGCCGTAGTTCTCGCTGTGCAGCTTCGGCATCATCGTCTGCACCTGCGAGCCGTACAGCATACCCATGACTATCGTTTCTATCACGTCGTCGAAGTGGTGTCCGAGGGCTATCTTATTGCAGCCGAGAGACTGTGCGTTCTTGTACAGATACCCGCGCCGCATTCTCGCGCAGAGGTAGCAGGGGTTGTTGTCCACCTTTGCCACAGCGTCAAATATCTGCGTCTCAAACATCTGTATCGGTATCTCGAGCAGCGCGGCGTTCTCGATGATCTTCTGCCGGTTTATCTCGTTGTAGCCGGGATCCATCACGAGGAAAACCACCTCGAAGGGTATATTCCCGGACTGCCGCAGATGCTTCATGCAAAGTCCCGTGAGCATCGAGTCCTTGCCGCCGGAAATGCACACCGCTATCTTATCGCCGGGCTGTATCAGCCGATACTTTTCTATTCCTTCCAGAAACCTCTCCCATATCAGATCCTTGAAATCCGTTATGACGGAGAGCTCGTATTTGTTTGTTGTTTCCACTTATGCCAACCCCACTGCTTTAAGCGCCTGTTCAAGATCCGCGATGATATCCTCTTTATCCTCCAGCCCGACGCTGAAACGGAAGAAGCCGTTATGGAACCGTTCGGGGTAGAGATACTGCCGCTCGTCGTCCTCGCCGAGGAATACGATAAGGCTCTCATCGTGACCGAGGGAAACTGCCGAGGTGATCACCTTCAGCTCGCTGACAAAGCGGTTGTGGGTGTCGTGGTCGGCTTTCAGCCCGAAGGACAGCACCCCGCCGAAGCCGTTCGTCATCTGCTTTTTCGCGGTCTCATAGCCCGGGTCGTCCTCAAGCCCGGGGTATGCCACGAAGCTCACCGCCGGCTGTGCCGTAAGCCACCGCGCCGCGGCAAGCGCGTTCTCGTTGTGCCGCTGCATACGAAGCGGGAGCGTCACGCTGCCCCGCATTATCAGCCACGCGTTGAACGGGCTTATCACGCCGCCGAGGTTTATCTGCGACTGAGCGCGGATAATGTCGAGGTGCTCCTTCCTGCCGATTATCGCGCCGCCCATAGCGTCACCGTGACCGTTGATGTACTTTGTCAGGCTCTCCACAGTGAAGTCCGCGCCGAGCTCTGTGGGGCGCTGGTTGAACGGCGAGGCGAAGGTGTTGTCGACCGACAGCAGCGCTCCGTGCTCGTGGGCGAGGTCGGCTATCGCCTTTATGTCCGATATCGCAAGCGTGGGATTGCCGGGAGTTTCGATGTGTATGAGCCGGGTGTTCGGGCGTATCGCAGCCCTTACCTTCTCAATATCCGTGGTATCGACTATCGTTGTCCCGACCCCGAATTTCGTGTTGAACAGCTCGTTCAGCAGCCGGTACACCGCGATATATGTAACGCTGGAAAATATCACATGATCTCCGCTCTTCAGCATTGCGAAGAACAGCCCCGACAGTGCCGCGACACCGCTCGCGAGCACGACGCAGTCCTCCCCGTGCTCGAGGGAAGCCAGCTTTTCCTGCAGGTACTTCTGGTTTGCGCCGCCGTTGCGGGTGTAGAGATTGCCGTCCGCTGCCGACCAGTTCATGCTTGTCGGGTCGTAGGGCAGCTCGTAGCTGTTCGCCATAGTTATCGGTCTGCGCACAGCCCCCGTCTCCGCGTCAACATCGTTCCCGACGTGGACAGCTCTCGTGCCGAAGCCGAGAGTACTGTCATAAACTCTTTTCTTCATTATAAACGCTCCTTTATCCTAACAGCCGAACAGTCCTGCCGGGAAAACGGCAGGACCGATCCGTTATTTCTTTCTTTTGTCGAGATGCGCCGCAAGCCGCATACCGATGAACTGCAGCACCTGAACAAGAGCGACAAGTATCACAACGGTGATTATCATTATCTGTGTGTCATACCTGTAATACCCGTACCGTATGGCGATATCTCCGAGACCTCCTCCGCCGATGACGCCCGCCATTGCGGAATAGCCGAGGACTGTTCCCATAGAAATGGTCACCCCGACAAGAAGCGATATTCTCGCCTCTCCGAGAAGCACCTTCACGATGATCTGCCCGTCGGTCGCGCCCATGCTCTGTGCAGCCTCGATAACGCCGGGATCGACCTCCTTCAGCGAGGATTCGACCATTCTTCCGATAAACGGAGCCGCCGCAAGGGTCAGCGGGACTATTGTAGCTTCGGGTCCGTAGCTCTTGCCGACAATAAAGCGCGTCAGCGGGATAATAAGTATCAGCAGTATCAGGAACGGTACGCTTCGCAGTATGTTCGTGATGATATCAAAGACGCGGTAAAGCACCGGGCGCGGGTGAATGCCGTCCTTGCCGCTTACCGCGAGCAGTACGCCCAGCGGCAGCCCCAGAGCGTAGCCTGCCGCGGTGGAAACGAGCACCATGAACAGCGTGTCCCGTATCCCCTCCAGCAGCATTTCCACGACCTTAGGGTCGATATTCATAATACCGCCTCCTCTTCATTATTGTCCTGTATCAGCAGCAGACGTTTCGCCGCCTTTGTCTGCGGGTGAGCGAAAAGCTCCTTTACAGTGTTCATCTCCATAAGTCTGCCGCCTTCGAGGACCGCCACACGGTCACATATCTCCTGCACCACCGTCATTGCGTGAGTGATGATGATTATGGTGATACCGTACTTCTTGTTTATGTCCCGCAGCAGCGAAAGTATCTGCCGGGTGGTCTGCGGATCGAGGGCGCTTGTCGCCTCGTCGCACAGCAGCAGCTCCGGGTCGGATGCCAGCACTCTTGCGATAGCGACTCTCTGCTTCTGACCGCCCGAAAGCTGAGAGGGAAATGCCGAAGCCTTGTCGGGAATACCGACAGCGTCAAGATATCCCCTTGCCTTTTCCCGGGCTTCCTTTTTCCTGACTCCCGCTATTTCAAGCGGCAGCGCGACATTGTCAAGAACACTTCTCTGCATGAGCAGATTGAAATGCTGGAATATCATTCCGATGCGGCGCCGCTCCGTACGAAGCTGCTTGTCCGACAGCTCGTTTATATTCCTGTCCTTGATGTAGACACAGCCTGAGGTGGGCTCCTCAAGGCGGTTTATGCAGCGGACAAGCGTACTTTTTCCCGCGCCGGAAAGTCCGATGATACCGAAGATCTCCCCCTTTTCGACCTCGAATGAGATGTCGGAGAGAGCGGATATTTTGCCGTCATCGGATACAAATTCCTTACAGAGATGCTCGGCTCGTAAAAATGCCATAATATAAAGCCTTTCTATTCAAAACAGGCGGATATGATATGTCCGCCTGTTCTGAATTTAGAGAGATTTTGGAAGAAAAGAACCGGTGTCCGGTGAATTATTCCACAAACGGAACAACAGCGCCGTCGTACTTGCTGTTGATGAAATCGCGGATAGCGTCGGACTTGAGGACATTTACAAGTGCTGCGATGCCCTCGCTGTTCTCATTGCCCTCCTTTACCGCTATTACGTTCACATAAGTCTTTGCGGCTTCGGAGTCGGACTTCTCGTACGCGATGCTGTCTCTGCCTACGGAGAAGCCTGCCTCAAGAGCGTAGTTGCCGTTGAGCACTACATACGCGACCTCGTCCTTTACTCTCGGCACCTGAGCTGCCTCAAGCTCCTGTATCCGAATGTTGTGAGGGTTTTCCTCGATATCGAGGACTGTCGCGGTCAGACCCGCACCCTCGCGGAGAGTTATAATGCCGTTGTCCTGAAGGAGAAGGAGTGCGCGCGCTTCGTTTGTTGTATCATTGGGAACCGCGACAGTATCGCCGTCGGCAATATCGTCAAGGCTCGACTTTGTGCCGGGATAGATGCCGAAGGGCTCATAGTGTATGCCGCCCGCGTTCACAAGGTGTGTGCCCTGCTCCTCGTTGAAGCTGTTGAGGTAGGGAATGTGCTGGAAGTAGTTTGCGTCAAAGTCGCCTGCCTCGACTACAAGGTTCGGCTGAACATAATCCTCGAACTCGGTGACTTCAAGCGTCCAGCCCTGCTCTGCAAGTATCGTTGCCGCTTCCGCGAGTATTTCGGAATGGGGAACTATGCTTGCGGCTACCTTTATAGTGCCCTTTGCGGCAGCTTCTTCGGGTGCGGCTTCGGTCTGTGCCGCTGTTGTCACTGCCGCGGCGGCTGCAACGACTCCGCCTTCGACAACGAGGCTGTCCTCATAGTCGAGACCGTATGTGTCAACGAGAGTCGCCTCATAGTCAGCATGGAAGAAGTTCTCGTTTCCGAGAGTCTTTATTTCGTCATTGAGCCAGTTAAGGAGTGTGGTGTTGCCCTCAGAGACCGCGGGAGCGATAGTGTCCTGCGAGCCGAGCTCGGGGATACCCACCGTATATCCGGGGTTCTGAAGCGCAAAGGCGATGACTTCCGTATTGTCATTTGCCCACGCGGCGCCGTTGCCGTTCTCGATAGCGTTCTTGGCGTTTGCGTAGGTATCATACTTCTGAAGCTTGATCTCGGGGTTGTTTGCCGCGAGATAAGTCTCGGCGGTCGTGCCGGAGATCACGATCACCTGATCGTCAGCACCGATCTGATCAAGGCTTGTGATAACGCGGCTGTCGGGAGATACGACTCCGAGCGCCACATTCATATACGGCAGCGCGAAATCCACCTTCTGAGCTCTTTCCTCGGTCACGGTGAAGTTTGCGAGGACGATATCCACCTTGCCTGTCTCGAGGTACTCGACACGGCTTGCCGCTTCGGTGGAGACATAGTTGATATCAACGCCGAGATCCTTTCCGATACGGTCGGCGAAATAAACATCATAGCCCTGATATTCGCCGTTCTCATCAACATAGCCGAAGGGGTTCTTGTCGGAGAACACGCCGATGTTCACGGTACCGCTCGACTTTATCTCATCAAGAGTGCGGTATACTGCCTTTGCGGAGTTATCCGCTTCATTGCCGGCCGCGGAGGCTGTCGCTCCGGTTGCTCCCTCACTCGAGCAGGAAGCGGCTCCTGTAAGTCCGAGGGTGAGCAGCAAGCCTGCTGCGATTGCTTTTAATTTTGTCCTTTTCATAATAATTCTTCCTTTCTTTGTCTGGGGGTGTCTATATTTATTTTTTGACACTTTCGTAAGTAAATGTGTTGAGAAACTGCCGTGCGCGCTCTGTCTGAGGTTCGGTAAAGAAACGCCCGGGGGTGTTCTCTTCTATTATTCTGCCGCCGTCTATCATTATCACGCGGTCGGCGACCGCTCTCGCGAACTGCATCTCGTGAGTCACTATCATCATGGTCCTGCCCTGTTTTGCGAGATCGAGGATCACCTCGAGCACCTCACGGACCATTTCCGGGTCAAGAGCCGCTGTCACTTCGTCGAACAGCATTATCTCAGGCTGCATTATCAGAGCTCTTACTATTGCGACACGCTGCTTCTGTCCTCCCGAGAGCTCACGCGGAAGGCTTTTCTCCTTGTCCGCAAGCCCCACCCGTCTGAGCAGCTCGCGTGCTTCCTCCTTCACCTGCGCCTTGTCACGTTTCAGCACCTTTCTCGGCGCAAGCGTGATGTTGTCCAGCACATTCAGGTGCGGGAAGAGGTCGTAGCTCTGGAAAACCATTCCGACCTTCGGGTTTTTGCCGCCCTTGACGATCCGCTCTCCGTCGATGATTATTTCGCCGCCCTGTATATCCTCAAGGGCGCCGATACATCGGAGGAGCGTGCTCTTTCCGCAGCCGGAGGGTCCTACAAGCACCACAGCCTCGCCTTTTCTGACTGTGAGGTTTATATCTTCAAGAACGGAGGTGGTGCCGAAGCTCTTTGTGAGATGCTTTATCTCCAGAAGCTCAGAGGTTTCCGACATACTATCAGCTCCATTTCTTTTCAAGTTTTCTTGCTGCCATGCTAAGCACGAAGCATACCGCGAAGTACAGCGCAAATACGAACAGATATACTCCGAAAGCCGCATTGGGAACGCTCATCCGATTTGCCTCTATTATCTGCTGAGCGACCTTCAGGACTTCCACAACGCCTATCATAAGCACCAGCGAGGTCGTTTTTATCATTCTTGTTATAAGGTTTATCGAAAGCGGTATCAGCCGTCTGATGCACTGCGGTATAATGATGTATATTTTGGTCTGCAAAGCCGTGAGCCCGAGCATCTGCGCGCTTTCGTACTGGTGCGCGGGTATTGCCTTCAGCGCGCCTCGCACAAGGTCACTCATCTCCGCCGCGCCCCACATCGAAAATACGATGATCGACGATGCTTCCGCGGACAGATCCCAGCCCCATACCTTTGTTGTTCCGAAAAACACAAGGAACAGGAGCACCAGCTGCGGCATTATGCGGATAAAGTCAAGGTATATCCGCAGTATCGCCTTTATCACCGGATTATTGCCCGCCATAAGTATTCCGAGTATTATGCCGATCGGTATGCTTATCAGCACCGAGACCATACTTATCTCAAGCGCGATCCCGAGACCCTCCAGAAGCCGGAGGAAATTCTTCCCTTTGAATAATACTTCAATTCCCCACATTTCCGGACGCCTCTTTTCTCTGTGCGATCATGCCCCGCCGTACCTTCTCATTCGCGGTGCGGTATCCGGTCAGCTTTCTTTCGAGCAATGCCCCGAGCAGCGATACCGGCAGCAGTATTATCAGATAGAATACCACCAGCAGGAACAGGCTCTCGGTCGTATTGTAGTAAAGTCCTATCAGGTCCTTGGCTGTGAACATCAGATCCATAAGGCTCACCGCCGAGAATACGCTCGTTTCCTTCAGCAGGAATATCACATTCGCCACGAACGGCGGTATGCTGGTCGATACAGCCTGAGGAAGTATTACATATATGAATGTCTGAAATCTGTTAAGTCCCAGTGTATACGCACTTTCCGACTGAACCTTGTCAACAGCCTCCAGTCCGCTGCGGAAGGTCTCCGCCATATAACTGCCGCCGAGAAACGCGAGTCCCACAATGCCGCAGACTGTGGGGTCTGTCTTTATGCCGATCTTCGGAAGCCCGAAGTATATGAAGAAAAGCTGTATCAGCAGCGGAGTGTTGCGGCTGAGTTCTATGTATATGCGTACTATCTGCCGCGCCGCAGGTATCCTGTAGAACTGCACAAGGGAGCAGATCAGACCGATGACTATCGAGAGCCCTATGCCTGCCGCGCCAAGTCCTACCGTGAGCAGCGCCGCGTCGCCAAATAATGGCAGGTATTCATTTATTACTTGCGGGTCCATATTTTCCTACTATTCCTATCTATACAATATGCTTTACTGCCATGAGCATATAATACACCCAATCAGCATATTTGTCAATAGCATTTTTATGTTTTTGGAGCTTTCAACAAACTATTCTTAACATGGTAAAAATATTTATGACTATTTTAACCTATTAATACTATCTATATATAAAATACTTACGATATTGGTCGGCTGCAAAAAACCCTTGACATATCGGATACGACGTGCTATAATATAATTCGCAAAGAGGGAGCTGATGATATTCGGCTGAGAGGAAGCTAGATACGCTTCGACCTGTGACCTGATGCAGATAATGCTGCCGTAGGTAAATATAGGCTTTATAACCCCTTTTTGCCGAAAAAAGGGGATTTTTTATTCCCCGTAAAAACGGAAAGAAGGACAGAAATGAAAAACACAAAAACAAGAATGCTCGTTGAGGGCGCGGTAATGATCGCCCTCGCAGCGGTACTGAGCTTTATCAAGGTGTACAAGCTCCCGTGGGGCGGCTCGATAACCCTGCTGTCGATGCTGCCGATATGCGTATTCAGCATAAAGTACGGTATCGCATGGGGAACGTTCGTCTCCTTCGTTTACGCGCTGGTGCAGCTGTTCATCGACCTTGCCGAGGTGTTAAGCTGGGGGCTTACCCCCGTGTCGCTCATTGCGTGCTTCGCGCTGGACTACCTGCTCGCGTACACGGTGCTGGGACTTGCGGGAATGCTCAGAAGCCAGAAGCTCCCCGGCTGGATACTGGGAACAACCTTAGCGCTCATGCTCAGGCTCGGTGCGCACTTCTTGAGCGGCGTGCTGATATGGCATTCGTTCGGAGAGCTGTGGGACGGCTTCTCCACCGAGAACGAGTTCATATACAGCATTCTCTACAACGGCTCCTATATGCTGCCGGAGATAGTGTTCACAGTCATAGGCGCGGTGATACTCTACTCCGTTCCGCAGACGAGAAAGCTGCTCGCCCCCGTGCAGAAGGCATAAGAGACATAACAAAAAACCACTTCGGGATATACCGAAGTGGTTTTTTGTTGTTTATTCAGACTTTCCCTCGATCATTTCCGCCTTTCGTATATCAGAATACAGTGCCGTCACCGTCGTCATCGCTGTCGGGGAACTTCGGAGCCTGCGGGAACGCGGGAGTCTCTATCCTGCCCGGGAAGCTCGGTGCCTGCGGGAACTCCGGTCTCGCGTAGCTGTCCGAATAGTCGGGCACGCTCGGGAATTCCGTCACTCTCGGCACGTCCTGCACCGTCGGGATATCCTGTACCGTGGGTATATCCTGCACGCCGCCGACGCTCTGCACGGAGGGGATATCACCGAATCCGGCTGACACGTCCTGCACGGTTGGGATATCCTGCACCGGAGCGGGCTCCTCAAAGGCGGGGAGCTGCTCCGTGACGGGCTCGGGGGCGGTGTATGTGTACTGTACCGGCTCGGGCTCTGTGTATACGGGCTCGGATATCTCGCGCTCTATGCCGCCGTTGCTCACGTCAACATTCGTTTCGGTGTAGGGGTCTACCTCCTGCATGAGATGTCCGCCGATGTTGTACTGATTACGAATACTCGGGTCGGTGGGCTGCACAAGGAAGTCGTCGGCGGGCGCAGCCTCGGGCTGCGCGGGCGGCGGCGCGACCGCGGGCATTTCGGGAGCCTTCGGCATCTCGGGCATATCGGCACCGAGGGAATACGCGAACGCCGCGTCAGCCTCGCTCCTGTTCGGGTTCACCACGGGGATATCCCCGTTATGCGGCATTGTCGCGCGGTACATCGCAGCCCTGTCCTCGGGGGTGATACCGCCGTTCGTCAGGTCTACGTTGTCCTCCGAGTGCGGGTCTACCGACGGCATCGAATCTCCCTTCGGAGCACGGTTTGCCGGCGCAGCCTCTCCCTTCGGGGGAAGCGGACGTGACGGAGGCACGAAGGGGGGAACGGAGCTCCCGTAGATGTTGTTCTGCTGAAAGTTATTCCCGCACATCTGCGGAGCGTTGTCATCAAGCCCCTCTATCGGCGGCATCGGGCGGTCGAAGTTGCCCTTTCCGCCCTGCGGGCTCCCGGTATTGCCGACATAGTAGTTGCGGCGGGTCGAGCCGGGAACGATGCCCGCGGCGTTCATTATCTTCGCGAACGCCTCCTGATCGGAGTCGCGGTGTTTAGTGTCGATCTTCAGGTTTGTCAGACCTATCCTGCCTCTCCGCGGCGGATGCAGTCCTAACCCTGTCTGCTTTATATTTATGTCGTCGTGGGAACGCGAGGGGGTGCTGAGTATCCTGTTTATCTCCGCGTCCATTCTGCTGTTGCCGGTGTTGGGGACTATCGGGGTGCGGGGAGCCGCGGTATTTCTCATACCGCCGGTGCTGCCGCTGTTCTGCAGGTACGGCGGGAGGCTGCTCCCGCTGTTGTAGTTCGGGGAAGCGGGGGAGGAGGGGTCAGAGGGGGTGGAGGGGGTACTGCTCCTGTACGGCTGGTAGGTGTTCACACCGTTGGGGGAGCTGCTGTCGAATGAGGAGACTGTATTGTTGTTTGTCGGGGGGATATAATCGACGTAATGTGTCACAGGGTCGACGTTGCGGGTCTTTATGAGGTATATCACGAAGACGACAGTCATTATAACAAGTATAGTCACGCCCACCGAGAGCATCCAGCCGCCGCCGCCCGCGTTGTACTGCACGACGTAGGGAACGATCCTGCCGACGTACGCGTCGTAGACAGCGTCGATACTGGACTGGGACTGTCCCTGATAGAACCACTCCACATATTCGCGGATATACTCGAGGAAATACTGCTTTTCCTCCGCGTCCATGCGCTTTACCTCGGCGCGGTCAACGGTCACATGGCTGAACGTTCTGCTGTTCTCGCCGAAGTAGTAGTTATCAGTCTCGCCCTCGAGCGTATCGAGAAGCTCCATCTGGTTTTTGTTCCCGGTTTTGTAGAGCATTATCTTCTCGGGAACGGGCGCGTCGAGGGACTCAAAGAACGGTATCACATAGTAACCTGCCGAGGTGTATTTATTTGTCTCTACAACGAAGGTGTACTCGGTGGTGGTGATGTAGGCAGCCTGACCGAGGTTTTCGGTTATGGTGCCGTGGATAATGTCACCCTCCTTGAAATCGGAGAGCCCCATAGTCGTAAAGTCGTTATGAGTGCCGCCGATATCCTTGGCGAGATCGACGAAGCCCATTATCGTGAATATCAGACCGACCAGCGCGACTCCGAGTATAAGCCTCATCATCACGTTTTTTCCGTACGATATTGCCATAATTATTTCCTCTCCGAACGGGCGGGGAACCCCCCGCCGCCTGTTATCATGCTCTTACTTCTGCGGAACCTCTATCTTGCTCTTCCCGCCCATGTAGGGTCTGAGCACCTCGGGGATATTGACCGAGCCGTCGGCGTTCAGGTTGTTCTCAAGGAAGGCTATGAGCATTCTCGGGGGAGCAACGACGGTATTGTTGAGGGTATGGGCGAGGTACTTCTTTCCGTCCTTGCCCGCGATCCTGATCTTTAAGCGGCGCGCCTGCGCGTCACCGAGGTTGGAGCAGCTTCCGACCTCGAAATACTTCTTCTGACGGGGGGACCATGCCTCAACGTCGAGGCTCTTCACCTTCAGGTCGGCGAGGTCGCCGGAGCAGCACTCGAGCGTTCTTACCGGGATATCCATGGAGCGGAACAGCTCAACGGTGTTCTGCCACAGCTTCTCGAACCAGTAGGGGCTGTCCTCGGGCTCGCAGATAACTATCATTTCCTGCTTCTCGAACTGGTGGATACGGTAAACGCCGCGCTCCTCGAGACCGTGCGCGCCCTTCTCCTTGCGGAAGCAGGGGGAATAGCTCGTAAGCGTATGGGGAAGCGTCTCTCCCGGTACTATCGTATCTATATACTTGCCTATCATGGAATGCTCACTCGTACCGATGAGGTAGAGATCTTCTCCCTCAATCTTGTACATCATTGCGTCCATTTCCGCGAAGCTCATAACGCCGGTAACGACGTTGCTTCTTATCATGAAGGGCGGTACACAGTAGGTGAAGCCCTTGTCTATCATGAAATCACGCGCGTAAGCGATAACGGCGGAGTGAAGTCTCGCGATATCGCCCATGAGGTAATAGAACCCGTTACCTGCCACTCTTCTCGCGGCGTCGAGGTCAATGCCGTGCAGCTTCTCCATGATATCGGTATGGTAGGGTATCTCGAAATCCGGGACAACGGGCTCACCGAACTTCTCGATCTCGACGTTTTCGCTGTCGTCCTTGCCTATCGGGACGCTCGGGTCGATGATCTGGGGAATGGTCATCATTATCTTTGTGACCTTCTCGGAGAGCTCCTGCTCCTTTGCCTCGAGCTCGGCGAGGCGCGCGGAGAACTCGCTTACCTGCTTTTTCGCTTCCTCCGCCTCTTCCTTCTTTCCCTGACCCATGAGGGCGCCTATCTGCTTGGAGATACGGTTTCTTTCGGCGCGGAGTCCGTCAGCCTCCTGCTGGGTCTTACGGCTTTCGGCGTCGAGCTCGATCACCTCGTCAACGAGGGGGAGCTTCTGATCCTGAAACTTTTTCCTGATGTTCTCCTTTACAGCCTCGGGATTTTCTCTTAAGAATCTGATGTCGATCATAGTTTTATATATATCCTTTCAAATAATTTTCTTTTTGTCGGTATTCTCTGCAAGCTGCCCGCTGCATGGCGAAGCAATTGCTCTTTCCGGAAGGAGAGTGGGGTCAAGGGTGGTCTCCCCGCTGGGGAGGTGGCGACGAAGGAGCCAGAGGGGCTGACCGACAGAGGGAGGGAACCCACTT
>CAJOMV010000124.1 GCA_905235805.1 uncultured Ruminiclostridium sp. | reverse complement strand
TGACGAGTACAAGAGGTTCGCAGAAGCAGTTATGGACAAGCCGCTTTCATACTACGCTTTCGAGATGCTTTACTGGTGCGGATTGCGCGAAGGCGAGCTGCTGTCGCTGACCGCCGGACAGGTTCCCCGCGTTTTCGGTAAGCGTTGTGTCCAGCCCCTGCTCCGACCGCAAAAAATCCGCGAGCTCAGCGCGTTCGAGCACTGCCCACATATCCTCATCGGAGGCAGAGAAGCTGCCGATCTGCAAATTCTCACGCACCGTTCCTTTGAACAGATAGCTGTTATGCGATATGTAGGTGATGCTGCTCATTAAGCTTTCCTCGCTTATCTCCGACAGCTCGGTGCCGCCCACGGTCACGCTGCCGGAGTAGCCCTTGCTGCGACCCATGAGTATCGCGGCGACAGTGGATTTTCCGCACCCTGACTCACCGCATACCGCGGTCAGCCCCTTCATCGGAATGTCCATGTCAACGCCGTGCAGCACCTCACGGTCTCCGTAGGAAAAGCGCAGTCCCGATATTTTTATGCCGCAGTTTTCGCGGTCAACGCTTCCCGTTTTTCTCTCCGGCTCCGGCAGGTCGAGAACTCGGAAAAGCCTGTCGCTGGCAGCCATGCCGTTCATTGCCACATGGAAAAAGCTGCCCAGCTTTCGCATCGGGATAAAGAAATCCGCTGACAGCATGATTATCGCGAAACAACCCATGAAGCCGATATTTCCGTCTCTGAGTCCGCTCGCTGCGAGCACCACTCCGAGCGCCGCTCCTCCGTAAGCTATCAGATCCATGATAGTTACGGAATTCAGCTGCATCGTCAGCACCTTCATTGTAATGCGGCGGAAATGCTCACTCTCATGCTGCATTTTTTCCGTGGTGTATTCGTCAGCCCGGTATATTTTCAGAGTTGTAAGCCCCTGCAGATTTTCAAGGAAGGTGTCACCAAGCGCGGCGTACTGCCCCCAGTATTTTCCAAGCAGCTTCTTCGCGATCTTCTGCACCGCCATTATCGCGCCGGGAATAAGCGGAACGCATATCAGCAGTATGACCGCCGACTGCACGCTCACAAAGCACAGCACAGCGAACAGAGTGAGAGGTGCCAGAAACGCGTAGAAGAACTGCGGGAGGAACTGCCCGTAGTACGTTTCAAGCTGGTCAACGCCCTCGACGGAAAGCTGCACCACCTCGCTTGTCGGAACGCTCTCACGGTAGCTCGTGCCAAGCTTCAGCAGCTTGCGGAAGATAAGCTCGCGGAGTTTTTTCTTCACTGACCTGCTTGAAAGATAGCTGCATTTTTCCTGAAGCCGCGAACAGACAAACCTTATCACGAGCGAACAGACCGCGGCGATGACCGCGTAAGCGTAGTCTGCGTTACCTGCCGAACGTGTTATCATCTTATCCAGCAGATTCGCGATGCCGAAGATCATCACAATATTCGACACCAGCGATATCCACTGCACAGCCACATTTCCGAAGATATAGCGTTTGCTGTCGCCCATTTCCTTTATCAGTCTCTTTTTTATCATATTACTCCTCCGATATAATGCAGGCAGCTATGCCGTAAATTTCAGCGTTAGACCCAGCTAACATTATAGCATATCAGCGCAGATAAATCAACCGTAACGGGGGAATTTTTAATACAATATTTGCGGGAATGATGGAATAAACTCCGCAAATACAGTAATGATACTGATTTGCGGAGTTTCATTTTAACTTTGAGCACACAGGGCCCCGGAAATTTACCGGAAGCCGATCGTATTATCCGTTTACAGGTATTACCGTATCGCCTATGCGAAGCTCGGTTATCTCTCTTGCGTCGAGGAGTACACCGTGAGAACTGAAAGATGAAGTAAATTCGGTCATACCGTCACTTGTAATATCACTGCCGCCGGTTCTTCCCGCCATATCTGTTACTGTGCCGTCATTAAATACCGCAAGTACTGTAAGGTCTGTACTTTCGATACTCCTTTCGTTCCTTGTACCCTTCAGGACAACGCCGAAGGGCGATATACTGATATTTCTGATGTTAATAACATCGTTATCGACATTTACACTGTAACTGACCTCTTTGCTTAATGAATATTTGTTTGTACCGCTAAGGCTGATATCCACATAGCTTTCGGTCTCGTAAGCCATTCCCTGTATATGAGCCCGCAGATTATCATCGTGAGGTACGACAAGTATTCTTAAATCGAGATCATCGGGTAAAGCTATTTCATGATATGAATGGTATTTTATAGTATCCGCGGTAGCCTGTGTTATGTGGGTGAGCCAGCCCGGTTCCTCAAATCGGCTGTCATTTGAAGCGAAATTAATTGATATCGGAAAGCGATCCATTTCACCGTCCGGGACGCCCTCATCAAATTTTACCTCGTACAGCAGCTCAAGCCAATGTCCATCGTACGCATAGCCTGTAATGTGAACTTCGTGACCCGCGACATTGAAATCACTGTCAATTTCGTGAGAAAGCGCCTGAAGAATATCATACTCTGTTTCAGCCGAAACACCGTGAACAGTATATCCCTCATTCTGATAATAATCACGAAGTGTTTTTTCAGAGATCTCCGCGTAACCCTCACGCTCGATGGCTGCTTCATTCATAAACAGCGACGCAATATCCCAGCCCAGCGCCGCGCCTACGGAAACGGTCAGCGCAGCCGCTGCCGCGATAGATGCCGCAATAGCCGCAGGCTTCTTTAATTTGAAATTTTTCTTTTCCATTTTACTCGCCCTTTCTTTAACGATCTTCATAAATGTTTTATCGTCGGTCATGGGGGCTTTTCTATATGCGGCTGCCAGAGCTTTGCCGAAAAAATCGTTATAGTTCATTGAATACACCTTTCTTTCCCTCGGACAGCAGCTTTTTCAGCTGCTGTCTTCCTCTGTGCAGACGAGAGGATACCGTATCCGGGCTGACGCCGAGTATCTTTCCGATCTCTTCCAGCGTATATCCCTCGTAATAATACATATAGAGTGCGATACGATTGTTCCTGTTAAGCCTTCGCATCAGCGCGAGCATCTCATCATCGCTGTCCGTGCTGTCCCGGTATGACAGTGCTCCGGCAGCCTCCAGCGGCACGGTGAAGCGATATTTGTAAGAACGCAGGAGATTTTTGCTCTCGTTTATCGCGCACCTCAAGAGCCATGCTTTGACGTGCTCATCGCCGTTGAAGCTCCCATTGTATGTACAGAGCTTCATAAACACGTTCTGCGTTATGTCCTCTGCGTCGTATTCGTTCCTTACATAGCAGAGCACCGCGCTGTAGACGCTTTTCCTGAAGCGCACGACATAGTACTCCAGCTCATTGTCGGTCATTCGTATCTCACCCCCCTTTGCTTTCCGAAAGGTCCTTTCACATATAACACAAATCAGCGGCGTGATTTCGTTTGAGCTTTTCAAAAATCGGCATTATCACCAACATTATAAAGCAGTATTACAGCATTTGCAACAAAAAAGCAGCACAACAGATGTGCTGCCGTTTTGGTATGCGGGTGTTATTCAGATATCGAAGTCGTCCGAACCGCCGGAGCCGTCTCTCGCTCTTACCAGCTCTGCGGCGACATCTATCCTTCCGTTGCCGATGGCTGTCTCAAGCGCTGCCGAGATATCGTCCGTATCGAACAGACCGTTCTTCAGTATGTACTCACGCAGGGGCTTATTCACAGTGACGGGGACATAGAGCGCAGAGCGGCGAGCCCGTATGCAGCCGTCCAGATCGGACTTCATATTCGCGTCGGTTACTTCCCCGTCAAGTATCATCTCCGCCATTCCCGCGGCTGCGAGAGGGGAAAGTGCGGTATTGAAGCGTGATACCTTTATATTGGGGGCAAGTATAGCCTCAAGCGCGCGGCACCTGTCCAAGCCGCGGAATACCGGCAGTGCGGGGTTAGATGCGTATGTGCGGAGCCGCCTCAGCCCCGCGCAGCCGCCGAACGGCTCCTCTCCGAAGGAACGCGTCCTGTCGGGAAGTGAGATCTCTGTCAGGGAGCTGCAATGTTCAAACGCCTGCTTGTCTATCTTCGCGAGGCTTTCGGGGAAAATGACGTTCTTTAGCGCATGGCAGTTTCGGAACGCCTCCGAACCGATCACCGTCACCCCCTCGGGTATGATGACCTCCTCAAGCCCGTCACGATCGGCACAGGCATCGGGTTCTATCTCCAGCGTACCGGGGAGTATCTCCAAGCGCCCCTTGAAGGAATTGACAATGCTGACGAGATATCTGCCGTCCTTTGTATATACGGCGCCCTCGTGTACCATATAGTATGGGTTGTCATCGCCCACCGTTATCCGTTCCAGCATGCGGCAGTGACGCGTGAAGCCTGCCTCATAATACTGCGCGGCGGAGGGCAGGTGTATCTCTTTTATGAAAGTGCAGTCAATATAGACGTGTTCTCCGAGCTCCTTCACAGTATCGGGAAGAAGACAGCGGGTAAGGCTGTAGCATTCCGCGAATGCTTCCGAGTCCACCCTCTCAAGGTATCGTCCCCCTTCTACTGTACTGAGCCGCTCGCAGCGATAGAAGGCACCTTCTCCCACCGTTCTGAGGGAGTCCGGCAGTATGACCTTTTCTATATTGCAGACACTGAACGCGAACGCTCCCACCTTTTCCACGCCCTCCCCGACGGTGAAGGTACCGTTTATTGCGGAAGGAAAGCGGACAAGCACTTTCATATCCTTGCTGTACAGCACCCCGTCAGCGGACGTGAATTCCTTATTATCCTTGCTGACAATGAATTCACGGAATTCACCGCATTCATTCATAACGGGAGGGGCTATCTCCGTTATTGTATCGGGAATGTAAAGCAACCTGAGACCGCTGCATCTGTCGAAGGCGGCGAGATCCAGTTTTTTCAGGCTTTTTGAGAACGTTATGTTTTTCAGACTTGTGCATTGCAAAAAGGCACCGTATGACAAATTGTCCACTGTATCGTCCATATATACGTTCTCGACGGTCACGCAGTCTTCAAGAGCCCCCCTGTCAATGGAGCGGACGCCGCCGTGAAAATAAACATTCTTTGCAGGCTTATTATCGCCGTGCTTTGGGTAATAAAAGCCGTCGGAATAAATGTGAAGGCTCTGCGTCTCCTCGTCGTAGCTGAATTCCGGGATGCGTGGATCATAGTCGTAAAACCGAAAGAATGACGAACTGTTTGCGGGTGCCATTCAGACCTCCTTTAGTCAGATATCGAGGTTTTCTATCTCTGCCTTTATACGGTTGCCGCGCTGTCCGAGCATGAGGCTGTCGCTGAAGCGTATGTACTCGTCGCAGCCGAATCTGGCGATGAACTGCGCGGTGTATATGTTCGCGGTGAGCTCGGTGATAAATATGAGCATCTCCTCACCGTCGGAGTATACCTCATTTATGAAGCCGAACGTGTTGGAGAGCTCCTTCTTTACCTGCTCCGCTTTTGCGCGGTGCTTGTCCGTCATATTGCCGAAAAGTGCGCGGATAAGCTCGAAAGCGGGCTCAGCCTCCGACAGCTTCTCCGTCTCCTGCTGCATTTTCCTTAGCTCCTTCAGGACATGGATATACTCGTCCCTGCTGTCACGGTCAAGGATACCGGAGCTCCTCCGCTTTTCCATTGCGGTCTCTTCGGCTGTGATGAGGCTTTTGAGCGTTTCGTTCGGGTCGGGTACGACCGGGACGTTGAAAAGCTGCTTCTTGTACTCCCGCATGATATCCCTTATCCGCACAAGCACCTTGTCTCTTCTGACGACGCTTCTCGCTTCGGCGGATATCACGTCCAGAAAAAGACCCAGAAGCGCTACCCGCTCGTCGAACGACGCTTCCGCGGCGCGCTTCTTTATTTCAGCGGGGGCGTTCCCGCTCAGCACATCGGAGATCTTATAGTCGCTCCTGTACTTACGGAAAAGTCCGTAGTATGCCGCAAAATCCGAAGCTATCTTCTTGTCCTGCACATACTGTACTATCAGCTTTTCGTCAACCTCTATGCCGGTCATCTCATAGACCTGCATGATACGGCTCAGGTCGTCCCAGCCTCTTGCTGTCACGAAGCTCTTGCCGTCAACGGTGGTCTTTATCGAGTAGAAGTTGTCCTTCTTGCTCTCCAGATACGTTATCACCGCGGCATGAACGCCGGCTGCATAGGCGTATTCCTTCCATGCGGCGAATTCCGGCTGTACGACTATCTTTTTCAGCCTGTCGGAGGTGGCTATATCGAACTCTCTCGCGGATCTGTTGTATTCCGGCGGGTTACCCGCGGTGACGACTATCCAGCCGTCGGGGACTCTGTGCCGCCCGAATATCTTGTACTGGAGGAACTGGAGCATTATCGGGGACAGCGTTTCGGACACGCAGTTTATCTCGTCGAGGAACAGTATCCCTTCTTTGACGCCGCTCTTTTCCATGAGCTCGTACACCGAGGAGATTATCTCGCTCATCGTGTATTCCGAGACATCGAATTCCGTGTCGCCGTATTTCCTGTGTGAGATGAAGGGGAGACCGAGAGCGCTCTGTCTTGTGTGGTGGGTCATCGAGTAGGTGAGAAGTCCCACGCCCATTTCCGAAGCTATCTGCTCCATTACCGCGGTCTTTCCGATGCCGGGAGGTCCCACGAGGAACACCGGGCGCTGCTTCTCGGTGGGGATAAGGCAGGAGCCGTTCTCGTCCTTCGCGAAATACGCGGTCATTGCGTTTCTGATCTGTTCCTTTGCTTCTTTGATGTTCATACAGTTCATTCCCCCTTATCGAATGCTTCTATGTCCTCTTCCGGCAGCCTTAACGTTATCGCCCACGGCGGCACAGGCGGTTCGTCGGTATCGTCTCCCACGAAAACGAACGCGGTATTGTAGTCCGGCGGCGATTTGGGGTAAGATCCCCAGCCGTCGGTGAAATAGACCAGCCCGCCGAGCTCGGTTATCTCATGCCTGCTCCGCAGGTACTCCACATATTTGAATACCGGACGGAAATCCGTTCCTCCGAAGCCGTGCAGCTCAAGCTCCGAGATATGCTGCTCGAGCTCCGCCGCGGAGGTTATCTTCGTGTCGGTCTGTATATCAGCGTCGCACTGGATAATGTGTACGTTTATTTTGGAGAAGAAGTTCTCCTCCTGCATAAGTATGTTGCAGGTCTTTCGTATGAATGCCTGAACGAGCTTCCCCTGTACGGAGCCGGAGGTGTCTATCGCTATCACGAACTCCCGCACCCGCTTCTCCTCCTTGTATTCGAGAGGCTCGATAAGCGGCATGTTTCCGTAAAGCGACAGCCCGTATGTATAGAACACATTGTCGAACTCGTTGTCGTTTACCTTCATTACTTCACCCATTACGGCGAATTTTTTCAGGAAATCGGCATAATCGTATCTCTCGCGGTTTACCTCGTCGATGCCGTTCACGAGATTGCTTGCCTTTTTCCCGTATTTCTTCGAGAAGTTTTCGAGGTCTGACTTTATCTGTACGGATATCTTTTTCCACTCCTCCTCGACAGCCTCGGGAGCTTCGCCGTATATCAGGCTGAAATGCGCGGCGCCGTCGGCGGAGATGCTGTCAGAGCTTTGTTCTGCGCCCGTTATACCGTACGCCTTCAGCGCGGCGCCGCGGGAGTACCACATCGTGTGGTCGTCCGCTCCGAAAAGCGCTCCCAGCTCGCGTACCTCTCTGTCGCTGATGTTTATGGCGAGCAGATAGCGGTATATCTTCTCGGCGGTGAGGTGCTCGGTGCTTATTCTGATAAGTTTGGAGGCTGCCTGCTGTCCCGGCTCTCTTGCCGACTTTGCTGTATCGGGTCCGAAGGCGCTTATCGCGCTCTCCACGGCGATATCGCAGGCTAAGTTCCACACATCTTTCCGTATGCCCGGTCCGACGAACATATGCCTGAACACGCAGTGCAGCAGTATGTGGAGATAGTCTCTTGTCGGTGCTTCGCCGGTATCCTTGTATTTTTTCAGCAGGTATGTTTTGTCATAGAACAGGCTCCTGCCGTCTGTGGCGAGAGTCCCCTCATAGCTGCGGCAGACGAGCCGGTTCAGAGCCCTGCCGAGAAACCGCATTTCCACAGCTATGCTGTCATGTGAGAGCTTCAGCAGCTCCTTTGAAAGTCTGTCTATCTTGTCATCGGTGTTTTCCGGCATAAATACCCTCCGTGAAACAGTTTTGCGGTATTGTATTTTTTCATTATAGCATAAACCGCATTATAAGTCAATTTATTTCCGGGGATAACTGTCCCGTTTTCGGCACACTTTTCGTGCCGAAGAACGAATGATGTTTATGGGGCAATTGGCACTTGAAAAATTCTTCGGAATGTGTTATAATAAACAGACCAAATAAAGGAGAAACAGCATGGATATCGTAACACAAATTTCCGAAGAACTGAAAATACGCAGGACACAGGCACAGGCTGCCGTTGATCTGCTCGACGCGGGGAACACTATCCCGTTCATCGCGAGATACAGAAAGGAAGCCACAGGCGCCCTCGACGACGTGCAGCTCCGCGACCTGTCGGACAGGCTCACCTATCTCCGCAATCTCGAAAAGCGCAAGCAGGAGGTACGGGAGTCGATAGAGTCTCTCGGCAAGATGACCGGGGAGATAGAGCAGAGCTTAGCGGAGGCGGTAACGCTTGCGGCGGTCGAGGATATCTACCGTCCCTACAAGCCGAAGAAAAAGACCCGCGCGAGCATCGCGAAGGAAAAGGGGCTCGAACCTCTCGCGGAGTTCATTCTTGCCCAGTCGAAGGATAACCCCGACACAGAAGCGGAGAAGTACATAGATCCGGAGAAGGGTGTTGAGAATGCCGCGGACGCAATAGCGGGAGCACTCGACATCATCGCGGAGAACATCTCCGACGACCCCGAGATACGCAAGATACTCGGTGAGCTGTACGACCGCAAGGCGCTCATCACCTCCAAGAAGGCTGACGAGGAAAGCACCGAGCAGAGCGTTTACGAGAATTACTATGATTACAGAGAGGCTGTCACAAAGATACCCACACACCGTATCCTTGCCATTGACCGCGGCGAGCGCGAGGGCGTGCTGAAGGCTGCCGTCGAGGTGGACGCTGACGAGATGATAGCCACGATAAACAGCCGCTATGTGACCGGCAGGGCGGGGAACAGGAATTCCGACCTTGTTGAGCAGGCTGCCGCGGACGCGTACAAGCGCCTGATACACCCCTCCATAGAGCGCAGAGTGCGCGCAGACCTCACCGATAAAGCCTGCACGGCTGCGATAAAGGTGTTCGGCGGCAATTTAAGACAGCTTCTCATGCAGCCGCCCATAAAGGGCATGGTGACCATGGGCTTCGACCCCGGGTACAGAACGGGCTGCAAGATCGCTGTGGTGGACGAGACCGGAAAGGTACTCGACCATACGGTGGTATATCCCACAATGCCGCAGAACAGAACAGAGGAATCCGCGCGAAAGCTGATCTCGCTCATAAAAAAGTACGGTATCACCGCGATCTCGATAGGAAACGGCACCGCAAGCCATGAGAGCGAGGTGTTCATCGCGGACATGATACGCGACTCGGGACTGCCGGTGAGCTATATGGTGGTATCCGAGGCGGGGGCGAGCGTCTATTCCGCGAGCAAGCTCGCGCAGGAGGAATTCCCGGACTATGACGTGACCGTGCGGAGCGCGGTGTCTATTGCCCGGCGTCTGCAGGATCCGCTGTCCGAGCTGGTGAAGATAGAACCCAAGGCGATAGGCGTAGGACAGTATCAGCATGATATGCCGCCCGCGCAGCTTTCCGAAGCTCTCGGAGGCGTGGTCGAGGACTGCGTGAACAGCGTCGGTGTAGATGTGAATACAGCGTCTGTGGCGTTGCTGTCGTATGTGGCGGGTATCAATTCCGGCATCGCGAAGAATATAGTGGCATACCGCGAGGAGAACGGCGGCTTTACTGACCGTAAGGAGCTCCTCAAGGTGGCAAAGCTCGGAAAAAAGACCTTCGAGCAGTGTGCGGGCTTCCTCCGTGTGCGTGACGGCAAGGAGCCCCTCGACGATACCGCGGTGCACCCCGAGAGCTACGAAGCGGCGAGGAAGCTGCTTACCCTCTGTGGGCTCACGGAAGCCGACCTGAAGGGCGAGGGCTCAAGAGTCGCTGGCGAGAAGCTGAATGATACTGTCAAGAAGCTCGGTATCAAAAAAGCCGCCGAGGAAACAGGCGTCGGCGACCTTACCCTGACAGATATGATCAAGGAGCTGATGAAGCCGGGACGTGACCCCCGTGATGAGCTGCCCAAGCCCATGCTGCGCACCGACGTAGTGGATATCAACAGCCTTAAGGAGGGCATGGAGCTTAAAGGAACAGTCCGCAATATCACCGATTTCGGCGCGTTCGTCGATATCGGCGTGCATCAGGACGGACTCGTGCATATCTCGCAGATGAGCAACAAGTATATCAAGCACCCGCTCGATGTAGTCAAGGTCGGCGATGTCGTGAATGTGCGTATCCTCGGAGTTGACCTGAAAAAGCAGCGTATTTCGCTGACTATGAAGGGGCTGAATTAAACGCCGGCGCTCGAGTCGGCGCTGGCGCGCTATTGTCGCTTGTTTTTCGCTTAGATACGCGTGTCGTGCGCGCTTTTGGCGAAAAACTCAAAACCTCCTGCTTTGAACGCTCGAGACCGGGGGAGGGAACCTCCTTCCAAAGACTTTTAATTGCTGCGCCTACAGCGGGGGGGTAGGCAGTGCGGCTGTTGAAGGATAAAAGAAAGAGCTTCCGGAAAGTTTCCGGAAGCTCTGTTTTTATATCTCGGTAACGAAGGGGGTTATGAGAATTATTATCATGAATATCGGGCATAAGAACCGTATCATTATGCGGTACATCCACTTTGCGCCGAACTTCTTCTCCCCGTGGAGGACCTCCTCCTCCACATATTTCGTGCCGACTACCCAGCCTATCAGTATGCAGGTGAGAAGCGCAAGTATCGGCATCATCAGCGAATTTGTGATGAAATCGAAGAAATCGAGGAATTGCAGACCGAATACCGTTACGCCGCTCCATGCGCTGTATCCGAGCACCGACAGCATACCGAGCGCTATCGTGATGCCGAACACTATGATACAGCTCTTTACGCGGGTAAGTCTGAACTTTTCCATTACCGCGGCAACAACGGTCTCCATGAGGGAGATAGATGATGTGAGCGCCGCGAGAGCCACAAGAACGAAGAATGCCGCGCCGATGAACTGCCCGCCGGGCATTGTCTCGAATACCTGCGGGAGAGTGATGAACATAAGTCCGGGACCCGCGTTGAGCGCGGAGCTGTCTCCGCCGGAGAATACGAACACCGCCGGCACGATTATCAGTCCTGCGAGAAACGCGATAGCCGTATCGAATATCTCGATCTGACGGACGGAGTTTTCAAGGGAATACTCCTTTTTCATGTACGAGCCGTATGTCACGAGAATACCCATAGCTATCGACATTGAGTAGAACAGCTGACTGCACGCGCCCGCAATGGTCTTGAACAGCTTCTCGGCTGTCATTCTCTCAAAGTCGGGAAGAATGTAGTACTTTATACCCTCCCATGCCCCGTCGAGGGTCATGGTGTATATTGCGATGCCGACTATCAGCACCGCGAGCACGGGCATCAGAAGCTTGCTGACCTTCTCTATGCCCTTCTGCACACCGAGCAGAATGACCGCTGCGTTAAGAATGACATAGATAAGGAAAAACAAGGTCGGACCGCCGAGGTCGCCTATGAAGCTGCCGAAAAAGGAGACGCTCTCTCCTGTTCCGGTAACGACAGGCTGTGCGGTGGCGGTACCCTGTCCGATCACGAACATCGTCATATATTTGAGCACCCAGCCGCCTATAGCGCAGTAATACGGAAGTATCAGTCCCGGTATCACCGCCGCCATCCACCCGAGGGGCGCGCAGTGCTTTTCGACTGTCTGATAGGCACCGAGGACGCTCCTTCCGGTGCGTCTGCCTATCGCTATCTCCGTCAGCATCAGGGCAAATCCGAAGGTCACCGCGAGTATCAGGTACACCAGCAGGAATATACCTCCGCCGTATTTTGCCGCGAGGTACGGAAACCTCCATATATTTCCGAGTCCGACAGCGGAGCCGGCTGCGGCGAGCACAAATCCCAGCTTGCTGCCGAATTTGCTGTGCGTTGTTTTCTTTTCCATTTAAAATTCTCCCTTTGACATACTTTGATTATTATACTCTTTTTTCCGGGCAATGTCAACCGTATAAAAACAAAAAAGCGGAAGAAGGGCTCTTCCGCTTATGCTTACAGCTGCAAAATGTAGAGGCGGGGACTACAGCATTTCTCTGATCTTCTCTGCTTCCACGGGCATTGAATAATGGAACCCCTGAACGCTGGTTATGGGCATATTCTCTATGATGACATGCATTTCCTCGGTCTCTATGCCCTTGACGCAGACATCACAGCCGCGGGCGGCGCAGAGCTCCGACATTTTCTGAAGGTCGCTGCGGTCATACTCGCTGTTCTCAATATTCTCCACGAAGGAGAGGTCGAACTTTATGTAATCGGCTTTCAGCGCTTTGAGCACCTCAATGGAGGAGAAGCCGCTCCCGAAGTCGTCGAGCAGGAACTTTATCCCGTTGTCGCGTAGCTCCCTTGTCCGTGCTTTTACCGTCTCTGGGTCGAGCAGACGGCAGTCCTTCCCGAGCTCCGCGATCAGCCGATGCAGCGGGAATTTCACCTGATGCGCTGTCTCGATAAGCTCCGGGATAAAGTAATCGTCCTCGATCTGCGCGGCGGAGACATTTATCCCGAGGAACATCTCATCATTCTTCTCAAAGAAGCTCAGTCCCGCGAGCATAGCGTTTCTCGTCACCCACAGCGTCAGCTCGGAGAGCGCGTAGTCATGCTCTATCACGGGCATGAAGCGGGAGGGCAGCACCTCGCCGTATTCTTCGCTGTTCCAGCGAAGGAGGGTCTCCACGCCGATGAGCTTTCCGCTTGCCAGTCTGTAAACAGGCTGATAACGCAGCGAGAAGCCCTTGAAACCGTTGAGGATATCATTGTGTATCGCGTCGGTCAGCTTGAGCTCGTCCATGCCGTCGGACGCTCCGCTGCCGTTGAATATCACGATATTACCGTGCTTTTTCCGCTTGGATTCGCCGTATGCGTACAGCAGGCAGGTGTATATCGCGTGCTCGGAGATGTCCGGGTCGCTGACCGTCATAGCCGAGGCGCAGGGGTTGAGGGACTGCCGCACCCCGTCTATCTCGATGCCGCTCTGGAGCCTTTTGCGTATCTTGGTATAGATGCCGGTCACGTCGTTTATCGAGCGGTCCTTCGCTATGAACGCGAACTTCGAGCCCTCCATGCGGTACACGAAGCCGTCCTGTTCGCACAGGTCGCGTATCGTCCAGCCCACCTGACGCAGCAGGCTGTTACCGTAGCCGTAGCCCTGCTCCTCGTTTATTTCCGCGAGGCGGTCTATGCCGATGAGCAGTATCACGCTCTCTCGCCTCATCTTCTGCATTTCCCCGAGGTCGCGGAAAAAGCCGTAGCGGTTTCTCAGCACGGTAACGGGGTCGGTGTTGTCGAGAACGTCCTCATTTATGATGACGCCGCCCACAAGGCTCGGACTGCCGCTGTCGTCGCGTATCACCGCGCCCTTGAAGCGGTAGAGACCGTAGCTGCCGTCCTTCTGCTTCACACGGTAGGTCAGGTCGTAGGTGAGCTTGTTGCAGAGTATCAGCTCGCCCATTATCTTCTGGTAGTACGCTTTATCCTCGCTGTGGACGTGATCCGCCCAGTTGTCGGCACCGTCGGGGATATATTCGCCCGGCAGGTCGAACAGCTCCACAGCGCCCGCGGAGAAGCGGGTGAGCTTTCCCTTGATGTCATACAGTGATACATAGTGTCCTCCCGACATTATCGAGAGTGCCCCGAACATATCGTCGAGAAGTTGTTTGCGGTTCTTGTTCATTCGTTTTGTCCTTTATTTATTTGATAAGCTCGGAAAGCGTCTTGTACAGGAGCTGCGGCTCAACGGGCTTTGAAAGATGCGCGTTCATGCCCGCCTGAAGCGACATCTGAACGTCCTCGTCGAAGGCGTTCGCCGTCATGGCGATTATCGGCACCGTTTTGCTGTCGGGTCTGTCGAGGGCTCGTATCGTTCTTGCCGCCTCCAGCCCGTCCATTACCGGCATCCTCACGTCCATGAGTATTGCGTCGTACCAGCCCGGCTCGCTCTCCGCGAATTTCTCCGCGGCTATCTTTCCGTTCTCGGCATGGTCTGCCGTGATCTCCTTCATGCCGAGTATCTTCATCATTATCTTCGCGTTTATCATAACGTCTTCCGCTACGAGTATGTGTCTGCCCTTAAGCTCAGCCTCGGGCTTGTCGGAGCTGCGGAGCCTCTTGCGGAGAAGCGCGCCGCGGTACTCGTTGATAAGTCCCGAAGCGAACAGCGGCTTGCTCATGAACCCGTCAACGCCCGACTTTATCGCTTCCTCCTCCACGTCGCTCCAGCTGTACGCGGTGAGTATAACGATAGCCGTCTCGTCGCCGATAAGCTCTCGTATGCGTCTCGTTACCTCCACTCCGTCCTGCTCCGGCATTTTCAGATCCACAAGGATAAGATTGTATTCCTGCCTGCGGGCATGACCGAGCTTTATCAGCTCGAGAGCCTCCGCGCCCGAAAGGCAGTACTCCGAGGCTATGCCGACCTCCTCCAGCACTATGGAGGCGTGCTTGCAGGCGTCGGGGTCGTCATCTATTATCAGCACGTTCAGCTCATGCGGCACCACGTTGAGGTCGGCGCTTTCAAGCCCCTTGCGGTCTGTCTTGCGGAGCGTTACGTCCACCGTGAATTCCGAGCCCTCGCCCTTCTTCGACTTCACGCTTATGCTGCCGTTCATCATCGCGACCATATTCTTCGTGATAGCGAGCCCCAGTCCCGAGCCGCCGTATTTGCTGGTCTTGGTGGCATTCTCCTGACTGAACGCGTCGAATATCCTCGGGATATACTCCTCGTCCATTCCGATGCCCGTGTCCCTGATAATGAAGCGCAGAGCGGCGCGGTTATCGAATTCCGAAATGCACTCCACCGACAGCGAGACCTGTCCGGGCGGGTCGGTGAACTTCACCGAGTTGCCGAGGATATTTATGAGCACCTGCTTTAGCTTGGTGTTGTCACCGATGTAGAATTCATCTATCGACCCGCGCACGGTGCAGTCGTAGGTCAGTCCTCTGTCGCGGCACTGACCGTCTATCATGGTGTTGACCTGGTCGAGGAAGGAGCGGAAGGAGAACTCCTCGTTCTTCAGTGTCATGCGCCCGCTTTCTATGCGGCTCATGTCGAGGATATCGTTTATCAGCGACAGCAGGTATCTCGCGCTCTCGCCTATCTTTTCGAGGTCGCTCTTTACGGAGTCCGACAGGTCGGATTCCTGAAGCGCGATACTGTCAAGTCCGATTATGGCGTTCATGGGTGTGCGTATCTCGTGGCTCATTCGTGAGAGGAACGCGGTCTTGGCGATATTCGCCTGTTCCGCCTCCTTCAGTGCGAGACGGAGCTGTTCGTTGCGCTCCTGCTGTTTGTTATGTATCTCGGTGGTATCGCTTTTGAGCAGAATGAAGAAATCCGCCTGCTTATCCACCGTGAAGAAATCAAAGCGTTTGTAGTATATCGAGTCCTCTATCTCACAGGCGATATTGACCGTGTACGGTTCCTTCTCGGCGAGATGTGCTTTTATGGAGCCGAGTGAGAGGTCGCGGCTCATCTCGTCCTTTTCCTCCTCGCTTCCGCACAGCACGGGAATGACCTGCGACTTGAGGTAGTAGTCATAGTCTCCCGTGCGCGTCACGGGGAAGATGCTCCCGCCCTTTATCAGCGACGCGTCGCCCACGACCACTCCGTACATACCGTTCGCGATATACGACACCATATCGAACTGACGGACGAGTATCTTGTCCACCAGTGCCTCGCTTATTTTCTCGTCGTTGCTCTCGCGCTCCGTGATGAACGCTATGACATCGCTGGTCATGGGGTGACGGGTCATATTCGCCGACATATTGACGAAGCACACTCTCCCGTCTGTGCGGCGGGAATAGACTATCACGGAGGCGCTTGCCTGACCGCCGAGGTAATCCGCTGTCAGCTTTTCTCTCGCGAATGCCGCGAGCAGCTTCGTGCGTTCCTGTTCGATAGGGCAGTGCTCCGACCGCAGCCGCAGGACCTCGGAATACGGGTATATCATCGAGTCGGTCGCGTACAGGTCGCTGCCCTGAATGTCCTCGATAGTGTCCTTTGTCAGGTTCACACGGAACATTCCGAGAGTATGCCCTCCCGTGCGGTAGAAGCTGTTCCCGAGGTTCATGTACGCCCCGCGCAGTCTGTCCTCATACTCCTTCATCAGGGTTATATCAAAGAACGTTATATATATCAGCTTGGAATCATAGTCGTCGATGAACGAGAAATGCGTACTGCACCGAATCTGATGTCCCGCTGCGGTCATCATGCGGAGCGAAAGGTCGGAATTGCCGTCCTCGTTCACTCTGCGGCGGAGTATCTGTCTTACGGAGACTCTGTCCGCCGCGTTCACCGTATCAAAGAAGCCCTCTCCGCCCATAGCGGAAAATGCCGCGCCTGTCGTTTCATAGCCCAGCATTGCCGCGAATTTTTCCGTCACGAATTCCACGGTGAAGCTGCCGTCCTCATTCCGGCTCAGCATCACCGCGCAGTCCGCGAGTTGCTTTATATTGGCGAGAAATCTTTCCCGTTCTGTCATTCCGGACGATAAGCTGCTCATAACGCACTCTCCTTTTTTCATCGGGGGATATCGTGTTTTGCAGTTTCGGCAAAATGCACATACTACAAATCAATTATACCATTTATTTTATCTATTGTCAATATCGCGGCATATAAAAATACCGCACGGAGATCTTCCATGCGGTATTGCTTTTTGTATTATCCGAGCATATTGAAATAGGAGCCGTTGATATTAGATACCTGTGTGATATTTCCCGAGTCGGAGTAGGCGCTGGAGCGCTGGTAGAGGTCGGTCTGCGCGTAAGCGGCAAGCTGCTTTGCCTGTCCCTCGATGAAGCTTGCGAAGGAGTCCTTTTCACCGAACACATTCTCGAGGTCACTGTCGGCAGCCTTCTCGAAAGCCTCACGGTCGATACTGAGCTCTCCCTCCTCGTTCCGGGTGATGCCCACTCTTTCGAGACGGGGACGGAATGCCTCGGTCATATTGCTGACGAAATCGGACTTGCCTGCGACTGTGCCGTTCCCGGAGCCGCTTATCTCACCCGCGAAGGCGTTGTAGCTGTTCACGAAATCCTCGGCGGCATTGTACGCGCCGTTTCTGTCTATCTCGCCGGTCTCGGGACTGCGGAAGAAGGACTGCTCTGTTTTCTGCACAGCTTCGAGGGTGCGGGCGGTAATATCACCCAGCTTATTGTTGTCCGCGGGTATCTGATCCTTCTCCGTGAGCGTCTTTATGCGCTTGGCGATTGTCTCCTCGGTGAGGTCGCCGTCATCGGTCTCATCGACCCGATCCTTCTGCTTGTCTGTCTGATCGACCTTGTCGGTCTTGTTCTTCTGCGCCATAGCGGTGATCTGCTCGACCTTTGCCTGACCGTTCGCGCGGAGAGTCTCGAACAGGGAGTCCTGCTCATTCACGGGCTTTATCCGCAGATCCTCGAACAGGCGGCTCGTGTTGTCTATCGAGGCAGTCTGCACATCGGTAAACAGTCTGCTTATCTGGGATATCGGTGTAGTTTCGAGATCCTGGAAAAGCTTCTTCGCTTCACCGTCGGAGCGCTCTCTGAGCGAGTCAAAGTAGGATTTGAACAGGCTTTGTGTGGACGCGGCTTCATTTTCCTCTTCGGTAGCCTGTGTCCACGCGCTCATTATGCTTGCGCTCTGGCGGGCGGATATATTCGATGTTGACGGGAACATAACATTCAGGTCTGCCATATATGATTCCTCCTTTACGGAAAATTACAGATTTCGTATCATATATTATATCGTCAGGCATTCCGAAAACTTTAGCGTTTTTTCAAAAAAAGTGTGATTTTTTCTGTTTTATACAAATTCCGCCCCAAAATTACCGTTTTCGCTGTCACGAACCGACAAAAAATTTGACCCGACAGTGCTATAATCAATATGAAAGAAAGGTGCATCGGATGATAGTTTACATAGATGTGCTTATCGTGATAAACATATACATCACATATTTTACGCTCCGGGCTGCCGCGGGAATGCTGCACACACGGCTGAAGCTCCCGCGGCTCGCGGCGGCGTCGGTGCTCGGGGGCTTTACGGCTCTTGCGGCGCTCGCGGATATCACGGTGCCGGTGTCGCTGCTTCTGAAGAGTGTGCTGACAGTGCTGGTGGTGCTGGCAGCCTTCGGGGCAGGGAAGCCGGGTATCACGCTGCTCCGCTCATTCCTGTGCATAGCTGTGAGTATGCTGATATGCGGGGCTGCCGCGCTGATACACGAATTTGCTCACACCGACCTTGTATTCTCCGCGAACGGCTATCCGTATATCAACGTGTCGGCGCTTGCGCTGGTAATTTCCTCGGCTGTCATTTACGGCGTACTGTCGCTGTGGAGGCGCTTCACCGACAGCCCTGCCGACAGCGGCAGGATACCTCTAACTGTCACATACCGCGGCAGCTCGGTCACGCTTTCAGCCATTGCCGACAGCGGTAATTTCCTCCGCGACTTTCTCACCGGCAGACCGGTAATTCTCTGCAAAGCCTCGGCTGCCGCGGCGGTGCTTCCCGCTAATGTGCGCGCGTACCTGAACAGCGGCAGCACCGACGATATGACGGGCATACGGCTGATACCTATGACTACGGCGGCAGGTCAGACACTTGCGGCGGCATTTCGTCCCGACAGTCTCACCGCCGATATCCCGGCAGGCAGAAAGCGGCTCGACGCGCTGATAGCGGCAGCTCCCGGAGCCCTTGAAAATGAAGATTTCGACGCACTTATAAACACAAAGCTTCTCAGATAAAAAAGGAAAGGCAGACAAAATGAACGCAGCAATGAAATTAAACGAGATAATCCGGGGTATAACGGCGCGGCACTCTATCGTGAGCACATACTACATAAACGGCTCCGATAATCTCCCGCCGCCGCTCTCGAAGGAAGAGGAGGAGGAAGCCTTCGCCGGGCTCATGCAGAATTCCCCCGAAGCCCGCGACAAGCTCATAACCCATAACCTCCGCCTTGTCGTATATATAGCGAAGAAATTCGAGTCCACGGGCATAGGCATAGAAGACCTCATTTCGATAGGAACTATCGGGCTTATCAAGGCAGTCAATACCTTCAGTCCCGACAAGAACATAAAGCTTGCGACCTACGCCTCACGATGTATCGAGAATGAGATACTGATGTTTCTCCGTAAGGCGAACCAGTACAAATCCGAGATATCCATAGAGGAACCCCTCAACATAGACTGGGACGGAAACGAGCTCCTGCTCGCGGACGTTCTCGGCACCGATGACGACATCGTGAATGAGAATATCGAAAGCGAGGCGGAGAAGAAGCTCCTGCTCGACTCGGTCGCGAAACTCCCGGACCGGGAGCGCTTCATCATGGAGAAGCGCTTCGGGCTTGTGGACGGCAAGGAGCTCACGCAAAAGGAAGTCGCCGACCTCATCGGCATATCCCAAAGCTACATCTCCCGCCTCGAAAAACGTATCATCAAGCGGCTTCGTCGGGAGCTCGAAAAAATCAGCTGACCGGGTCGCCTGTTTTTCGCTTAGATGCGCGCGTCCATGCACGCTTTTGGCGAAAAACTCAAAGCCTCCTGCTTTGGCGCTCGAGGCGGCGGCTGGGCAGTGCGCCTGTTAAAAGAAAAAGGACTGAACCGCGAGAGTTCAGTCCTTTCTTGCTTCAGCCGATAGTGTACTGTATCGAGTTCTTTTCAAGCTCGGCGGTCAGTGCGTCCATTGCGTTCGCGGTAGCGCTGTCGTCGGTTATCTGCACGATGACTTCACCGCTCGCAGACTGCGCTGCCGAGATTATGTCGCCAAGAGCGGATTCCGCACCGTCCAGCAGGTAGGTGGCGCCGGAGACCTTGACATCCAGCGTCGTCGGTGCCGGAGCGGTCTCTTCGGTCACTGCCGCTGTCTGTTCGGGCGCTGTTGTGGTGACGGAGGAATTGCCGCTGCTTTCTCCGGCGGTGCTTCCGCTCCCGCCCTTGAGAATGCCCATTCCGTTACCAAAACCGAGCGGGTCGAACAGGAAAATTATCGCCGCAAGTATAAGGATTATCAGCAGAAGGATAAGAATTACCGTTCCGCCGCGCTTATTCTTTTTTTTGAGCTTTTCATTCTGTTTTTCGAGATTTGCCATTTTTATACTCCTTTTCAGCGTGAAATGTTGATGTATGTACAATAAAAATTGCCGTATTTTTTGCCGACATCATCGGCTGCGCCGGTTATCAGCTTCACGTCGCTGTAGAGTGCGCGGTCTCCGTCGTACACGAACGCGCACAGTATAACGTCGTCCTCGCCGAGTCCCTCGTCATCGAGCACCTTCCCGATACTTTCCGCTATGCTGTCACGGTCGGTGAGGAGCGTATGCCCGAGTTCGCCGTTCTCTCCGAGGATAAACAGCTTTCCGACCGCGTCGTATGTGAGGTTGAGCGTTATCATGCGCCCCTCTGCGAAATCGGTGAGAGCCTTTTGATTTGCCGCTGCGATAGTCTCGCTGTTCTCCGCGACATACCGGTCGAACTCCGCCTGTATCCTGTCATGCTCGGCACGCACCGTCTCCAGCTCGTCCGACAGCTCCCCGACCTGCTGCTCATAAGCGGCAGCCTGTTCGGCGGCTTCGGTCTTTATGCGCTCGTTCTCGCGCTCCATATTCAGCATGACCCAGAACAGCATTATCAGTATAACGTCGAGCAGCGCGGTGAGCTCGATAGCTATTCCCTTATTCCTCATCGCTTCGTGCCTCGATGACCGCCGCGGGCATTTCGGAGGAATACTCCTCCGTTACTATCTCGACTTCCGCGACTGCGGGGACGGCTTCCTCAGGTACCGGCTCCTCGGGAACGACCGGCTTTGCCGCTTTTATATCCTCATTGCTGTTCTGCTCGAGGAATATCTCCACGCTTCTTGTATTGCTCTCTATCTCCGGTGAGATCACTCCGTCGAGGAATTTGAACAGTATGGCGAAAATAAGTCCCCAGAAGGTCGAGGTGAGCGCGCCGTAGAAATTTCCCGTGACGTTGTCCATGTTTGATACCAGTCCGAGCAGCGATATCACCGTTCCGAGGATACCGAGCAGTGGGAATATACCCGTGATATTGATGAACAGCGAATACAGCTTTCCCGCGGTGGTATTCAGCGCTATAACATCTTCCTCGCGCAGTCTCGCGACCTGTTCATTTGTCTGCGCCCGGGAGAGGTGGAAATGCGGCACATAGATATTGTGGTTCATCATACCGTGGAGCTTGTCCGCGTTTCTTTTCAGGAACCAGAACACTGCGCCGTTGAGAACAGCGGCTAAGAATATCACCATATCGAATCCGAAGAAATTCATGAAGATAACGGACAAAAATTCCACAGATATCACCTCACTATTTATTATAATATCACATTACCCGACAAAAATCAACCTTTTTCTGTCAAAAGGCGCAGTGCCTTCCCCCATAGCAAGGCGAAGCGATTGCTCTTTCCGGAAGAAGAGTGGGGTCAAGCGAAGCGACTTTTATGCTCTGACGAAATGCAGCAGCACAGACCGGAAGTCGCCCCAGGGCTCGGGGATAATGACGCCTGCCTGCATGAGGGCTGCGCCGGAGTACTTCCTGTCGGGGGTGCTCTCCTCGTAATAATACGCCTGCGGGTCGAGCCCCTTGAGCTTTATGCGGCGGGAGTGGTAGTTCGGGCGGCGGAGTATCTGCACAAACTCGAGGAGCGCCTCGCTCTTGTCCTTCGCGACGAACATCCAAGCGTCCCAGCCGTCGTCCTCGAACACGTTTCCTATGCGGTAATGATCGCCTGTGCGGACGAGGGGATTGTATTTCTTGAACTGCTCTATCTGTCCGGGAATAGCGTCGCGGTCCTCCTGCGGTATCTTTGTCACGTCGAGCTCATAGCCGAAGGTGCCGACCATTGCCACATGACCGCGTGTCTGGAAGGGCGTCTGTCTGCCGACGGTATGGTTCGGGCTGTCGGAGACGTGGGCACCCATGGTCGAGCAGGGATAGCAGAGCGACGTTCCATACTGTATCTTCAGACGCTCTATCGCGTCGGTGTCGTCTGAGCACCATATCTGCGGGGAGAAGTACAGCATACCGGGGTCGAAGCGTGCTCCGCCGCCGGAGCAGTTCTCCAGCAGGATATGCGGATAATCGGTGGTGAGGCGGTCCATCAGGTCATACACTCCCAGCACATAGCGGTGCCATATCTCGCGCTGGCGCTCCTTCGGGAGAGCGTTCGACGCGGGCTCGGATATCTGGCGGTTCATGTCCCACTTGATATACTCTATATTCGCATTGTCGAGTATTTTCCTCATCATTCCGTAGATATGGTCGCGCACTTCCTTGCGGGAGTAGTCGAGCACATACTGCTCACGGCTCATGGTGAGGGGTCTGCCCTTTATCTGGATCGCCCAGTCGGGGTGCTGCTTATACAGCTCTGAGTCGGGGGATATCATCTCCGGCTCGAACCATATACCGAACTTCATACCGAGGGCGTTCACCCGGTCAACGAGCGCTTTCAGTCCGCCCTCGAGCTTCTTCTCATACACAAACCAGTCCCCGAGGGAGGAATTGTCGGAGTCGCGGTGTCCGAACCAGCCGTCGTCCATTACCAGCATTTCTATGCCGAGCTTTGAAGCCTGCTCTGCTATCTGTATGAGCTTCTCCGTATTGAAGTTGAAATAGGTCGCCTCCCAGTTGTTTATCAGTATCGGGCGGCGCTTGTCGCGGTATTCGCCGCGTATCAGATTGTTTCTGTACAGGTCGTGGAAGGTGCGGGACATCTTGCCGAGACCGCTGTCGGAGTACACCATGACGACCTCGGGAGCTGTGAACTGCTCCCCCGGCTCGAGCAGCCAGCCGAAATCCGTGCTGTTGATACCCATAACGTAGCGCGTTCTGCCGAACTGCGTCACCTCGGCTTCGGAAAGGAAGTTGCCCGAGTAAACGAAATTGAAGCCGAACACCTCGCCCGTATCCTCGTCGGCATTGTGTGCGCAGAGAGCGGTGAAGGGGTTGCTCTGGTGGCTGGATTCGCCCTTCACGGAGTCAACAGACTGCTTTCCTCGGTGAAGCGGCGAGCGCTCCGGGTGGCGTTCTCTCGCCCAGGAGCCGTTGACCGTTATCATGTCGAGCGCGTCGGTATCGAAGTCTACGCAGGTCGAGTAAACCCGGGTGAGCTGCACCTTGCCGGTGCCTACATTCTTTACGGTAAGCGAACGTGTTATAACATCAAGGTCGGTGAACGCGGTGTATATAAGCGTCACCTCAAGCTGCGCCGGCTTGTCCTCCAGCGTTATTTCGAGGGTCTGCGCCTCGCTGTCATTATTTGCGAAGGTCGCGGGAAGTCCCTCGAGCTTCGGCTTTCCGTCATATATCCTGTGGGACTTGTAGCGCAGGTCGGCGGCTGTAGCGCCGTTTTCGTCAACTATGGAGAAGCAGTGCTCGCGGTAATCCCCTATACCGAAGCAAGGGTATTCCAGCGGTAAGCAGTCCATATAGCTGCTGAGCTCGCGGAGATTTTTCTCGGGAGTGAAGGGCGGCTCGTCGAGCCGGAGCAGGTAGGTGAGGTCGTCGTCGGGGAGCGCTTTTCCGAAATAGGTGTGGGCGAGATAGCCTCCCGGCGCTACCTGCATGATGTAGCAGGTGTCCTTTGCGGTGAGCTTAAAGCTCTTCGCGGCTTCGTTGTATGTTATGGGCATGTGTGTTACCTCCGTAGAATTTGTATATCCTGATTATACCATACAACAACATATATTTCAAGTATCGAGAGGATAAAATTCTGTTCCGCTCTTGAAATTCCGCCCGGAATGTGGTATGATTATATCATCAGAAGACCGAAAGGAGCATGACCTCATGAATAATGTAAAATGGCTCGAAAATGCCGTATTCTACGAAATATACCCCCAGTCCTTCAACGATACCAACGGCGACGGTATCGGGGATTTTCAGGGGATAATCGAAAAGCTCGACTATATAAAGGAGCTCGGCTGCAACGCTATATGGATGAACCCGTGCTATGATTCGCCGTTCCTTGACGCGGGGTATGATGTGCGGGACTATTACAAGGCTGCTCCTCGCTATGGGACGAACGACGACCTCAGACGCCTGTTCGACGAAATGCACAGGCGGGATATGCACATACTGCTCGACCTCGTTCCCGGGCATACCTCGTGGGAGCACGAATGGTTCAAGGCTTCCTGCAAGGGTGAGCGCAACGAATACACCGACCGCTATATCTGGACGGACAATACATGGGAGGCACCCGAGGGCATGAACGCGCTCATAGGGCTTGCCGAGAGAGTAGGCGCCTGCGGCGTGAACTTCTTCTCCCACCAGCCCGCCCTCAACTACGGCTACTACAAGCCCAAGCCCGACAAGCCGTGGCAGCAGCCCATGGACGCTCCCGGTCCGAAGGCGACCCTCGAAGCGATGAAGGATATCATGCGGTTCTGGCTTAAGCTCGGGTGCGACGGGTTCCGCGTGGATATGGCGCACTCCCTCGTCAAGAACGACGAGGACAGCAAGGGGACGATAGCCCTCTGGCAGAATGTCCGGGAGTTCCTCGACAAAGAATTCCCCGACGCGGCTATGGTATCGGAGTGGGGCGAGCCCGACAAGTCCCTGCAGGGCGGGTTTCACATGGATTTCCTCCTGCACTTCGGTCCGTCGCACTACAACGACCTTTTCCGCTGTGACAAGCCGTTCTTCGGCGGCGAGGGCGACGCTTCGGAATTCGTCGCGAAATACCTCGAGAACCGCAAAAAGTCCGGCGGCAAGGGGCTGATGTGCATTCCCTCCGGCAATCACGATATGTACCGCCTCGCGAAATACATTCACGGGGACGGGCTGCGCATATCCTTCGCGTTCCTGCTCTCAATGCCCGGCGCGCCGTTCATCTACTACGGCGACGAGATAGGTATGCGCTATGTCGAGGGGCTGTATTCGGTCGAGGGCGGCTATGAGCGCACAGGCTCACGCTCGCCCATGCAGTGGGACAGCTCGGAGAATGCCGGCTTCAGCAACGCTCCCGCCGACAAGCTCTACATAAAGCTCGACCCCTCCGACGACAGACCTACCGCCGAAGCCGCAATGGCGGACAGCGGTTCCCTCTGGCATGAGATACAGCGGCAGACAGCCGTGCGCATGGCGCACCCGGCATTGCAGAGTTACGGTGATATCGACTTCGTTTACTGCGAGAAGGACAAATACCCCCTCGCGTATCTGCGCACGGGAGACAATGAGAAGATACTCGTTATCCTGAACCCTTCCGCAAAGACTGTGGAATTCCCGTTCGGCGGCTCCCTCGGCGAGGCAGTATACCGGTACGGCGCCATGGCGGCGCAGAGCGGCGGTACCGTTACAGTCCCCGCATACTCGGCAGGGTACTACAAAGTATAGCAGACAGAAAGAGCCCCGTATCGCTTTCAGCAATACGGGGTTATTATTATTCGGTAATGTTGTTCTCACTTAGTATTTCAGGCTCATCTTCGCCCTCATAGTAGTCAGTTGTTTGCTCGGTGTCTGATTTCCCGCTGCTCACATATAGATCCACGGTGACGGACGGGCTGACCACAGTTCCCGCGGGCGGTTCCTGCTTTACGATAATGCCCTCGGGCTCGTCGCTCGCTGTTTCCGAGAAGCCGTAGTTCATGTTATTTCTTTGAAGATATTCTATTGCGTCCTTATCCGTCATTCCCACGAAATTTTCAAGCGCGAAGCTATTCGTTATCACCGTGCCGTCCAGAATGACCGACGCGATATTGTCCACATCTATCGTGCCATGATTCTTCCATATAAGCGTTGTCACGGCATGACCCTCGGGAGAAGTGTCCGACAGACCAAGCGCTTTCATAACGTAACTGAATTTAGCCACAGTATCGGGGTCGTCGGTATAATATTCGGTGGTGGAAAGACCGTTTGCTATTGAGAAATCCTTCGTTGTACCGTCCTTAAATGTGAATATCAGGCTGTCTGCCGCGCGGAAATATGCCTTGCCTGTCCTGTCGAGAATGTATGCGCCCAGCGGTGATATAACGATACCCTTTATGTCGCCGGTGTCCGTCGGTGCGGCATAGTAATTAGCCGGGTGCATATCGTCGCCTATGCCCGTCACTTTGTAGAAGCCCGTTCTCTGGAGCGTGCTCTCGTCACAGGGCTGGTCTGTCGGGAAGTATTCAAACGCGAGACGCTCGGTGCTCTCGCCGGGCTCCAGCTCCAGCTCGTATGTGACCATATACACATCGTCCCCGAGCTCCGGCATTTTTGCACAGCCGTTGAACCAGTGCCGCTTGAAGGTCGTCTGGTATTCGTAGATGCCGAGGTAGTTGTCTCTTTCCGGGATATAGGGCTCTCCGTGATAGTCTGCTTTGTAGATGATACGGAGAAAATGTCCGTCGTAATCGACACTCAGTATCTGCGCGGTCATGTCCGTGAATTCGAGCACCGTGCCCGCCGCTTCGGTGATCTCGGTAAGCTCGCCCGTGCTCAGCACATCGAAGGATATCTCTTCGCCGTTCATTATGACCTTTTCCGCGGTGAGAAGCGAGGGTGCGTCCGAGGAAACAGGAGCATACAGCACGCTCCACCACTGTTCGCCGGAGATGTCCTCCGGCTTCGGGAGACCCGCTTCAAGCTCCGCGGTCGTGCCGTCGGGATATACCGCCGTTATTGACGGGAGACTGTCGCACATCTCCGTATAGCTCATTTCCGTATTCGGTCTGAAGATAGTTTTCAATACCAGCGGCGACACTCTCATGCGCACCGTCGGGAACAGCTCCGTTTCCTCCGCCGCCAGCGCGAGATACGCGGGGTCAGGAAGCGCCGCACGGGCGCATACCCTGATATCGTCCTTGCGCTCCGCCTCTTCATCGTTCTTGTAGCAGGCGGGGATAAAATACATATACTGATAGGTGCTCTGCGGTATCTCCATTATCAGCGTAACATTATCGCTTTCCCGGTCATTTTCTCCCTCGCCGTCCCACCGGTACCGCGCGAAATCGTGCTCGCTGCTTGAAAAATACCCGTAGACTGTCGATTCGAGCACGAAATTCCCTCTCATGCCCGGGTCAGCGGATATGCCCTCGTAGTCGAGGCGCAGATATTTTCCGTCATACTGCGCGGATTGTATCTTCACGGTCAGGTCGGAGAACTCGAACTTCCGTCCCGCGAGATCTTCAATGTTGATGTACTCCGAGACCTCCTGTTCCTCCGCTGACGCTGCGGTATCGTTCGCGGAATACCCCGCGCCCGTGCCGATATCCGTTCTCTCCTTCAGTCCGCCGTGCTCGTTCAGCCAGTTCAGCCCGAACACCGCTCCGGCAAGGACCGCGGCTGTTCCGGCAAGTCCCGCGGCAATACCGAAAGCCCTGCTTTTTCTTTCATTGTTTCTGCTCATACCTTTCGCCCTTTCTCTGACGCTTTTTACGATTGCACTGTCATCGGAAAAGGGGTATTTTCTGTATGCCGCGGACACAGCCTTTTCAAAAAAGTCTCTGTAATCCATTGTCTGCACCGTTCCTTTCTTCCTCGAGCAGCTTTTTCAGCTGCTTTCTGCCGCGGCGCAGCCGTGATGACACGGCGCGCTCGCTTATTTCCAGTATTGCGGCGATCTCGGGTGACGAATAGCCCTCGTAGTAGTACATATACAGCACTATACGGTTCTTTCTGCCGAGCTTACGCAGTATATCCAGCACATTCCCGTCGCTGTCAGAGCTGCTCGTCGCGGTCACATTCTCCGCTTCATCGAGCGGCGCGGAGAACTTGTACCAATGTGAGCGCAGCAGGTCTTTGCTCCTGTTCACCGTGCAGCGCAGGAGCCATGCCTTGACGTGCTCGTCGCTCTCGAACTCACCGTCGTACAGAAATAAGCGAAAAAACACGTCCTGTGTGATGTCGTCGGCATCGCTCGGGTCTTTGACATAGTACAGTGCCGTGGTACACACGCTTCTGCGGTACAATCCCACATATCGTTCAAGCTCGCTGTCCGTCATCTTCGGTCACCTCCCCCTTTTCGTATTCCGAAAGGACCTTTCACCTATAATACGTTTGAAAAACTCTAAATCCGTCGTTTTCAGCAAAATTTTTTCCATTTTATTATACACCATTATCACGATAAAAACAACAAAGGCACGGAACAGATCCATGCCTTTTCTGCTGTATGGCTGTCGGGTGCAGATCACCTCCGCACTCAGCGCGGCAGCTGATAGAAGTTTTTGAAAGGGGTTTG
>CAJOMV010000123.1 GCA_905235805.1 uncultured Ruminiclostridium sp. | reverse complement strand
CGAAAATGTTTACAGAAGCGAGGTTTGATCTATGGCTGTAACAGACCTTTCCGAGATGGAAAAGGACGCCCTCGGCGAAGTCATGAATATAAGCATGGGAAGTGCCGCTACGGCGGTCTCCGAGCTTCTCAGCGCCAAGGTGTGGATCACAACTCCGAGGGTGGAGGTAGTCAGAGCGGACGATATGCTCCAATATGATAAGCTGGAGCCCGCCGTCTGCGTTAAAATAGAATATGTAAGAGGACTCTCGGGCAATAACCTCATGGTCCTGCGGCAGGACGACGTGCAGATGATACTCAATCAGCTCATGGGTCAGCCGCTCGAGGTAACTCCCGATTTCGAGTTCGATGAGCTCAATATCAGCGCCGTGTCGGAGGTCATGAACCAGATGATGGGCGCAAGTGCCACGGCTCTGTCGGACTTCCTCGGCATCGTGGTGGATATCTCCACGCCGACGCCGTACATAATGGAGAATATCGACCTGAGTGAGGTGCAGGACTTCAAGCCCGACGACAAGGTCGCGGCGATATACTTCGACCTCACCATAGACGGTGTCATAAAGTCGGAGTTCGCTTCGATACTCACCCTCGACCTCGCCTCGTATATAGCGCGAAAGGTGCTCGGCACCGCCGATGAGGATGAGCAGCCGCCCGTTCCTGAGCCGGCAGCGGCAGATCCCGGCGGCGGAGGCGGCACGATGTCGCAGGCGGAGATGGACGCAATGTTCGCCGCGATGGCGGGCGGAGGCGGAGCTCCCGCGGCTCCGGAGCCTTCCTCGGGCGGCGGAGGCGGCACGATGTCGCAGGCGGAAATGGACGCCATGTTCGCCGCGATGGCGGGAGGCGGCGGAGCGCCGCAGCAGCCGCAAATGCAGCAGCCCATGCCGAATATGTCCCAGCAGATGGGCGGAATGCAGCCGGGTATGATGCCGCAGCAGGGAATGCCGCAGATGCAGGGCGGAATGCCGCAGATGCAGGGCGGAATGCCGCAGATGCAGGGCGGAATGCCGCAGATGCCCTACGGGTACCCGCCGCAGTACGGCTACCCGCAGCAGGGAATGCCGCAGATGCCCTACGGATATCCACCGCAGTACGGTTACCCGCAGCCCCAGCCGATGAACCTCCAGAACGCGCAGCTGAACCAGTTCGATTCCCCGGACATGAAGCTCTCGGGAGAACAAAAGACCAACCTCCAGCTGCTCATGGGAGTTCCGCTGGATATCTCGGTAGAGATAGGAAGCGCGCGGCGCAAGGTGAAGGAGATACTCGAATTCACCCAGGGCACCATAATAGAGCTTGAGCGTCAGGCGGGAGCGCCTGTTGACATAATAGTGAACGGCAACCTGATAGCCAAGGGCGATATAGTCGTCATAGACGATAACTTCGCGGTACGAATTACGGAAATAATGAAATCTAAACTTATGGATTCAATAAATAAGGAGTAAACAGATATGGACAAGAAGATCTTACTGGTAGACGACGCGGCATTTATGAGAATGCTCATCAAGGACACCCTCACCAAGAACGGATATACCAATATCCTCGAGGCGCAGGACGGTGCTATCGCGTGCCAGACCTACGAAGCCGAAAAGCCCGACCTGGTCATCATGGACATCACAATGCCCAATAAGACAGGTATCGAGGCTCTCGCCGACATCAAGAAGATGAACCCCGCGGCTAAGGTGGTAATGTGCAGCGCTATGGGTCAGGAAGCAATGGTCGTTGAGGCTATCAAGCTCGGCGCCCTCGACTTCATCGTAAAGCCGTTCAAGCCCGACAGAATTATAGCGACAGTTACTAAGATACTCGGTTAAGTTCTCCTATGGAATGGATTTGGATGCTCTTTTCCCTGGCAGGCGTGCTCGGGTTGTTCTTCATTCTTGTGTACGCAATGAAGAAGCTCAACAAGGGCGTAGGCTATATAAACGGGAACCGGATGAAGGTCATCGACAGGGTCTCGCTGGGAAGAGACGGTATGCTCGCAGTGGTCAGCGTCGGGGGTAAGCTTATCCTCATCGGCGTATCCGGGCAGCATATCGAAAAAATATCCGATATCGACATGACTCCCGAGGAATACAATGCCCAGCAGGAAACTCCCGAATCGCGCAGCGGAATGACCTTTGCCGCAGCGTTCGCCGAGGTTATGAAGAGAAAAGGCGAGGAAAAGGAAAACGGCAATGACCAGGAACAAAGCGTTGATCAGGGAAACGATAAAACAGAACAGTAGGTATTTTGTAAGGTTTCTCGTCTCCTTCATCGTGACCTGTCTGCTGATGTCGCTGCTGTGCGTCACCGCCTCGGCGTTAAGTCAGGCGGAGGGTGAGGCTGAAACGGAAGTGCTCGCGGAAAACCCGGGTACGGAGCCGATAGACGATTCGCTGCTCAAGCAGCTCATCGGCATAGACGGCTCACAGACGCTCGAGGTGATACTGATAATCACCATACTGTCCGTGGCACCGTCGTTCCTGGTGATGCTGACATCGTTCACGCGGATAGTCATAGTGTTCAGCTTCCTGCGAAATGCCATGCAGACCCAGTCTATCCCGCCGAACTCGGTGCTTATGGGGCTTTCGCTGTTCCTGACGCTGTTTGTCATGTGGCCTACGTTCACACAGATAAACGAGCAGGCGTATCAGCCGTATACCAACGGGGAGATCACGATAAACGAGATGCTCGAACGCTCCGGGTACACCCTGAAGGTGTTCATGCTCAAGAATACCTCACGGAAGAATATGCAGTTCTTCCTCGACCTGAAGGGACAGTCGGTGTATGAGGCGCAGGCGCAGTCGGAGGAGGCTGCCGCGGCGGAGACCACCGCTCCCGAAGAGGAAAACGGCATCATAGACTCCGACTTCATACAGCCTATCGAGCCCATTGAGCCGATAGAAAGCCTTGTGCAGGTGCCGGTGGATCTTACCGAGACCGAAAACGAGATGACAGATTATCAGGATCAGCTCGGTTTGGAAACTGTGATACCCGCGTTTATAATCAGCGAGCTTACGAGAGCGTTCCAGATGGGCTTTATGCTGTTCATACCGTTCCTTGTCATAGATATCGTGGTTTCCTCGACGCTTATGGCAATGGGTATGATGATGCTCCCGCCGTCGATGATCTCGCTTCCCTTCAAGATAATGCTGTTCGTGCTTGTTGACGGGTGGCAGATGCTTGTGGGAACGCTCGTCAACTCATTCAACCTGTAGCGGAGCAGCTCTAAGGAGGCTGATGTACAGTGACCGAGGAACTTGTACTTGAGATATTCACACAGGCTATAATACTGGCGTTCAAGCTTGCGGTGCCGACGCTGCTGATAGCTATGCTCGTCGGACTTATAATAGCGATACTACAAGCGGCGACGCAGGTGCACGAGCAGACGCTCACCTTTGCGCCGAAAGCCGTCATCGTTGCACTCGCGCTCCTTGCGATGGGACCGTGGATGTGCTCGAGCATTATAGATTTCTTCAACTATATCGTTGACCTAATGGCGAACACGCCTATCATGTGATGTTCGTCTGGGATACACTATACACGAATTTTACGGGGTTTATCCTTGTACTGTGCAGGACGACGGGGATATTCACCTTCAATCCGATATTTTCGCGAAACAATACGCCGAACAACATCAAGGCGTTCATGTCCATTGTCCTCGCGGTGGTGATGTCGGCGTCGATGGGGAGCACTCCCGCGCCGGAATTCAACGGAGCCTTCGGCTTCGCGTTCGTGATAATACGCGAGCTGTTCATCGGCATAGTATTCGGCTTCTTTACGAACCTGATACTGACGGTGCTGCTGTACGCGGGCGAGATAATGGATACCGAGGTAGGTCTCGGAATGGCGAAGGCGTACGACCCGGGAACGGGCGTTACGATGCCGGTGTTCGGCAATTATTACTACTATATGTTCGTCCTGTACTTTTTCATAACGGAGAGCCACCTTGCGTATATACGGCTGTTCAAGCTGTCGTACGACATGATACCGATAGGGTACGGATTTACGGACAACACACTTGACCTTACCCTGATAATTGTGATGTATTTCGGGACGGTGCTGGAGCTTGCTCTGAAATTCGCGATGCCGCTGCTGGCGGTGGAGCTTATCGTCGAGATATGCATGGGTATCATAATGAAGGCTGTTCCGACGATACAGATATTCGTACTGAACGTACAGCTGAAGCTGATCATCGGCTTCATTACCATAATAGCGGCAGCGCAGCCGATGTCGGAGTTCATAGACAGCCTGTTCGGCATACTGTGGGAAAATCTGGACACAGCCGTATCCCACTTTGTGTAAGCATTTCCCCGCAAGGGCGCAGTAATTATCCCGTTTAAACGCGAAGCAAATAAAAAGTCTTTTGGAAGAGGGGGTCCGGGGGAGAAACCTTTTCTTCAGAAAAGGTT
>CAJOMV010000122.1 GCA_905235805.1 uncultured Ruminiclostridium sp. | reverse complement strand
TATATAAAGCGACAACAAAACGATTGCGCGCATATAAAGACAGGCATAGCTGACTCCGACAGATTGCCGCCGGAGGCACTCAAGCGCCAGCGACCCTATCACCGCCAGGCGACTGCTCGACTCACTTAGGGAACACGGGGAGTTTTTCGAGGAAGACGATATCCGAGCGGTCGGCGGCATCACCCTCGGCGAGGACGGCTGCCTGGGCGGCTATGGTACCACCGGCTGTGGTAATGAGCTTTTCGAGGGCTTTGAGGGACTCACCGGTGCTGATGACATCGTCGAGGATAAGCACCTTTTTACCGCGTAGAGCAGCCGCGTCCTGTCCGGAGAGGTAGAGGGTCTGTTCGCCGTGGGTGGTGATAGACTGCACCTTGACGGAAATGGGGTCGGTCATATAGACCTTGACGCCCTTGCGGGCTACAATGTAGTTCTTACCGCTCTGACGGGCTGTTTCATAGGCGAGGGGGATACCCTTGGATTCGGCGGTGATGATGATGTCGAAATCGGGCAGCTTCTTCAGCAGCTCCTCGGCGCACGCCTTGGTGATCTCCACGTCGGAGAACATGATGAACGCGGCTATGTCAAGCTTATCGCTGACGGGACAAAGTGGGAGCTCCCGCTCCAGTCCCGCAATGGTCATTCTGTATGCTTCCATTTTAGTGCTCCTTTCGTATTACAGGAAAATGTATTTGAGGATAAAGAGGACCGCGAGCACATACATTATCGGGTTTATCTTCTTTGCCTTACCGCAGGCGAGGTTGATGACAACATAGGAGATAACTCCCATGGAGATACCCTCGGAGATGCTGTAAAAGAGGGGCATCGCGATGATGCAGATATAGGCGGGTATAGTGGAGCTCATCTCACCCTCTGCCTCGAACTTTATCTTGGTTATGGAGTTGAACATCAGAAATCCCACGAATATGAGCGCGGGAGCCGTCGCAAAGGACGGGATAGCTGTGAATATGGGCGCAAGAAGCATCGAGACGAGGAAGAGCAGTCCCGTTACTATCGCAGTAAGACCTGTCCTGCCGCCTGCGCCGACACCTGCGGCAGACTCAACGAATGTCGTGGTGGTCGAGGTGCCGAGGACAGCGCCCGCTGTGGTAGCGATAGCGTCCGCGAGAAGTGCGGGCTTGATAGCGGGGAGCTTGCCGTCCTTGTCGAGCATATCAGCCTTGGAGGCTACGCCGATGAGCGTTCCGAGGGTGTCGAAGAGATCGACGAACAGGAACGAGAATACCACGATGATGAAGTTTACGATACCCACAGCAGAGAAGTCAACGTTGAAGCACTGACCGAACGTAAGACCGAGCGCCGTGAAGTCGGTCATCGTGAAGCTGGGGATAAGAGAGTACGCGCCGTTCGCGGGATCCGGAACATACAGTCCGCAGAGCTCGCAGATTATGCCGAGTATCCATGTGCCGAAGATACCGATGAGTATGGCTCCCGGCACCTTCCTGATGTAGAGTATAGCCATGAGCAGAGTGCCGATGACAGCGAGGAGCGCGCAGATACCGGTGGTGCTGAAGCTCTCCGTGAAGCTCACGAGACCTACCAGTGTGGAGGACGTGACTACCAGTCCCGCGTTCTGGAGACCGATGAACGCGATGAACAGACCGATACCGACGGACACCGCTCTTTTCAGGGTGAGGGGAATGCTGTTGAAGATAGCCTCACGGACGCTCGTGAGAGAGAGTATGATGAAGATGACGCCCTCGATGAATACCGCGAGCAGCGCGACCTGCCAGGAATAGCCGTAGCTGAGTACAACCGTGAACGCGAGGTACGCGTTCAGACCCATGCCCGCGGAAAGCGCGAAGGGCAGATTTGCCATGAAGCCCATGCACAGTGTTCCTATGCAGGAGGCGAGGCAGGTAGCGAGCATTACCGCCGTACTGTCCATTCCCGCTGCGGAGAGAATGCTCGGATTTACGGCGAGTATGTACGCCATTGTCATGAACGTCGTAATGCCCGCGATGACTTCGGTCCTGACGTTCGTTTTGTGCTGCTTCAGCTTGAATACTTTTTCGAACATCTTATTTTTCCTTTCCGCGGCGAACCGCAAAAAAACTTTCTATAATATAATACCATTTCGGGCAGGATTTGTCAATTACCATTTTTACATGGTCAATAATTGAAAAAAAGCCCGCAAACGGCTCTGTAAAGCCGATGTCAACTTTTGTTTACGCAATTGGAAACGGTAATTTGTTGCAATTTCCGGGGAAATATGTTATTATCATATCAGTGAAAGCGAACAGGAGGGAAACGATATGCCCGAAATTCTGAAGAGATTACGTTTTGAGTATTCGTCCCGCGCACGGATAGGAAAGTTACCTTTATTATGTGTGCGTGTGGGGATAGGCGCGGGAACCGCAAAGGGAGTTTTCGCGATAGGAAATGTCGCCGTTGGAGTGTTTGCGCTGGGACTTGTGTCTGTCGGAGGGCTTGCGCTGGGGCTGGTGTCGTTGGGACTGATAGCTCTCGGGTGCGCGGCAGCGGGATTTTTCGCCTGCGCGGGCATAGCTGTGGGCGTGATAGCGGTCGGCGGAGTAGCAGCGGGGATATTCGCTCTCGGGGGCTTTGCGCTGGGCGCGGCGTCGGTGGGCGGTGTAGCTATAGGGGGACAGGCGGCATTCGGCGGCTTCGCGGTAGCCCCGGTCGCCATGGGTATCATCACCCGTGCCGACGCGTCAGTATCCTTCATAGATATAGGACAGATAGTCACCGAGCAGCGCGCCGAGTTCGTCACTCTCATACACGAAAAATACCCCAATATGTGGCAGCCCTTCGTTGACTGGGTCACGATGCTGCTGTAAGGGGGCGCGGATATGGAATTCAACACGGAATTACAGCGTCTGCGCAAGGAGCGCGGACTGTCGCAGGAGGAGCTTGGCGAAAAGCTAGGAGTCTCCCGTCAGACCATATCCAAATGGGAGAACGGCTCCGCTTACCCCGATATGCTCAACCTCATGACCATCAGTGAGTTCTTCGGGGTGACTGCAGATGAGCTTATAAACGGGAAGAAGGAAGATGCCGTTCGCACGCTTGCAGAAGATGAACAGTTTGTCCCCGAGGTGGTGCAGGAGCCCGAAGTCACGGTCATCACAGAGCCCGAAAAGCCCTCCCCGTTCCACTTCGAGTACCGCAGCCGTGCGGAGATACGGGGGCTGCCCCTCGTCCACATCAACTACGGACTGGGGGATTACCGCGCCCGGGGCGTGATATCGGTCGGCAACGCGAGTACCGGTATCCTCGCCGTTGGTATCCTCGCCCGTGGACTCATCTCGGTGGGGATCATCTCCCTCGGACTGCTCGGTATCGGGGTGCTGTCCCTCGCGGTGCTCGCGGTAGCCTGCGTAGGCTTGGGGCTGATAAGCGTGGCGGGCATCGCGATAGGCGTGATGACGCTGGGAGGACTTGCCCTCGGAGTGGTGTCCATAGGCGGGTGCGCAGTCGCAACGCACGCCGCTGTCGGCGGTGTCGCCATAGCGCCGGTATCGGTGGGCTTCATAGTCAACGGCGACTCCACCATAGTACTGCGTGACCTTACGGACATCTCGCAGGTCACCGCCGAGCAGATAAAAGACATGATAGCGGTGAAATTCCCGAATATGCCGTTTATACTGCGTGACTGGGCGACGCTGCTGTTTATGTGAGGCAGTATAAGTGAAAAGTGAATGGTGAATAGTGAACAGTGAATAGTTGGGGAGCGCCTTCGGCGCATATCTGAACAGAGACGGGCGGGGAAAATGCTCCGTTCCGTAGGAGGAGAAATTATGAACAAAGAGAATACAAATACCGACAAGACCGCTGAGATCCGTGAGAAGCTGATACGCAAGGACACCGAAGCCGCAGTCTGCATTGCCCTCTTTGCTGTGGCTATGCTGATCATCGGTGTGTTTTTGTAAATGGGCTTGATTTTCCCGCAGGAACGTGATATTATAGAGAAAAGACAAGTCAAAGGAAACAATGAGATATGCGAGTTTTGTTCTTCTTTATAAATACAGCCGTGATCAGCGCGGGAGCTCTGCTGTACCTGTTTCTCGACCCGCCCGCGGGAGTTCTGGCGGCTGCGGCGGTGCTGATAACGGCATTCCCGGTCATAAACATCTTCCCGGGTGTATACAAGGGAGCGCGCGTGCGGCTGCAGGTGCTTGCTGGAGGCTCCGACCTGCTGACGGCATTCATACCGTCGGTGTCGGTCGAAGCCGCGATACTGATAATGCGTATCACCGAGGGACTGTTCACCCTGCAGAGGGACATTCCCTTCATCGTCATCGCTCTCATTGCGGACACGATAGTTTTCTGGAACGGCATTATCCGCGTTTACGCGACCTCCCTTCAGCTCGGGATAACATGGCGTGTTCTGGCGGCGGTGTTCTCGTGGGTGCCGCTTGTGAACATCGTGTTCCTCGTTATCATCATAGTCATCACGGACAAGGAGTACCGCTTCGAACGGGAGTACGACAAGCTCGAGAAGCAGCGCGCCGAAGCCCGCGTCTGTGCCACGAAGTACCCGATTTTGCTCGTTCATGGGGTATTTTTCCGCGACAGCAAGGCGTTCAACTACTGGGGACGCGTTCCGGCAGCGCTGGAGCGGTGCGGCGCGACCGTGTACTACGGAAATCAGCAGTCCGCGCTCTCCGTACATGACAGCGCAGCGGAGCTCGCCCACCGCATAGAACAGATAGTGTACGAGACAGGCTGCGGAAAGCTGAACATCATCGCCCACTCCAAGGGCGGACTGGATTCCCGCTATGCTATCTCGGTACTCGGCTGCGACAAGTACGTTGCATCGCTCACTACCGTCTGCACTCCGAACCGCGGCTGTATTTTCGTGGAGAAGCTCTACGACTCCATGCCCGAATCGGGGCGGCAGAAGCTCGCCGCAGCCTACAACGCCGCCGCGCGCACTGTCGGTGATACAGCTCCCGACTTCCTGTCGGCGGTCGCGGATATGCGCATGAGCTCCTGCGAACAGCTCAACCGGCAGATGCCCGACAGACCCGATGTGTTCTATCAGAGCATCGGCTCCGTAGAGCGCAAGATGCGCAGCGGGAAATTCCCCCTCAATGTCTCGTATCCCCTCGTCAAAAAGACCGACGGTGCCAACGACGGTCTTGTGTCTGTCGAGTCCATGAAGTGGGGCAGCAGCTTCCGCCTTGTCGAGCCCGCCGGTAATCGCGGCATCTCCCACGCCGATATGATCGATCTCAACCGCGAGAACATCAAGGGCTTCGATATCCGCAGCTACTATACCGATATCGTCAGCGAACTCCGCGGCTGGGGCTTCTGAGTTGCACTCTCGCCGGGGCGCTTGCGCTCGAGCTGTCGCCTGGCGGCGATAGGGTCGCTTACGCTCGAGTGCCTCCGGCGGCAATCTGTCGGAGTCAGCTATGCCTGTCTTTATATGCGCGCAATCGTTTTGTTGTCGCTTTATATAC
>CAJOMV010000121.1 GCA_905235805.1 uncultured Ruminiclostridium sp. | reverse complement strand
TATATAAAGCGACAACAAAACGATTGCGCGCATATAAAGACAGGCATAGCTGACTCCGACAGATTGCCGCCGGAGGCACTCGAGCGCCAGCGACCTTATCGCCGTGATGCGACGGCTCGAGTACCAGCGATATTACTCGGCTCTGCCGGTTCTGCTCTCCTTGAGGATAACGTCGTGGAAGCCGCCCTCGATGATACTTGTGGAGGAGACGAGGGTGAGCTTAGCCTTCTCGCGGAACTCGGGAATACTGAGGCTGCCGCAGTTGCACATTGTGGAGCGGACCTTGGAGAGGGTATTGGTGACATTTGACTTAAGGGAGCCCGCATAGGGAACGTAGCTGTCAACGCCCTCCTCGAACGAGAGCTTCTTGTCGCCGCCCATATCGTATCTCTGCCAGTTGCGGGCGCGGTTGGAGCCCTCGCCCCAGTACTCCTTGACGTAGCTGCCGTTGAGCATGAGCTTGTTGGTGGGGGACTCGTCGAAGCGGGAGAAATATCTGCCGAGCATCACGAAATCGGCGCCCATAGCGAGTGCGAGTGTGATGTGGTAATCCTGAACGATACCGCCGTCGGAGCATACCGGGACATAAACGCCGGTCTCCTCGAAGTACTTGTCGCGCTCCGCGCATACCTCGATAAGCGCTGTAGCCTGTCCTCTGCCTATGCCCTTCTGCTCACGGGTAATGCAGATAGAGCCGCCGCCTATGCCGACCTTGACAAAATCGGCACCGCAGTCCGCGAGGAAGCGGAAGCCTTCCTTGTCAACGACATTTCCGGCACCTACCTTGACAGTATCGCCGTACTTTGCGCGGATCCAGTCTATGGTGAGCTTCTGCCATTCGCTGAAGCCCTCGGAGCTGTCTATACAGAGCACGTCCGCGCCCGCCTCAACGAGAGCGGGAACTCTCTCGGCATAGTCGCGGGTGTTTATACCTGCGCCGACAACATAGCGCTTCTGAGCGTCGAGGAGCTCGTTGCGGTTTTCCTTGTGGGAATCGTAGTCCTTGCGGAATACGAAGTAGAGGAGCTTGCCGTCCTTGTCAACGATAGGCAGGGAGTTGAGCTTGTGGTCCCATATTATATCGTTTGCTTCCTTCAATGTAGTTTCGGCGGGAGCGGTGATGAGCTTGTCCAGAGGGGTCATGAAGGTGCTTACCTTTGTGCCGGGATCCATTCTCGAAACACGGTAGTCGCGGCTCGTTACAAGTCCGACAAGCTTCGTGCCGGGAGTGCCGTCCTCCGTTACAGCCATCGTGGAATGACCTGTCTTTTCCTTGAGCGTGAGCACGTCCTTCAGCGTCATTTCGGGGCTGAGGTTGGAATCGCTCGTAACATAGCCTGCCTTGTATGCCTTTACTCTCGCTACCATGGCAGCCTCGTCCTCGACTGTCTGCGAGCCGTAGATGAATGAGATACCGCCCTCCTTTGCGAGCGCGATAGCCATTTTCTCGCCTGATACCGACTGCATTATCGCCGATACCATGGGTATGTTCATGTTGATAGCGCTTTCCTCGCCCTTCCTGAACTTCACCACGGGAGTTCTTAACGATACGTTGGAGGGAATGCACTCCGAGGAGGAGTAGCCGGGAATGATGAGATACTCACCGAAGGTATGCGAGGGTTCCGAATAAATGAATGCCATGTTTTTTTCTCCTTTCCGCTTTTACCAAACCAAAAAAATCATATAAATATTACCTTATATTATAACCCGAATGACGAAAAATGTCAACCGTATTTTTTCATTTTGCGGCGGTTCTCTCAATAACTGCATAATGCCTGCCGAAAGGTTGATTTTTTTGGTGAAATATGATATACTTACTGTATTACCACTATATTACGCTAAAACGGAGCAATGATGATATGACGCTGTATGTGAGCGACCTTGACGGGACGCTTCTGAACAACGCGGGAAAGCTGACTCCCCGCGCCGCCGATATGCTGAACTGCATGACAGAGGGCGGGACGCTTTTCTCATACTGTACCGCGCGGGGACTTGCCACGGCGGGAAAGATAACAGAGCGGCTGAAGCTCACCGCGCCGATAGCTCTGATGAACGGGGTGTTCATCTACGACCCGCTGACCGGGGAGTACCCCGTCCGTAACGTCTTCGGCGCGGAGCAGGCGGCGCTGCTGAAACGGGCGATACTCGACAATGAGGAAACTCCCATGGTCTTTGCGCTGCTTGACGGCAGAGAACGCGTGAGCTACATCAAGGACTCGGAAAACCTTAAAAAGCACCTTGCCGCGCGCAAGGGAGACAAGCGTATGCGCCCGCTGACATCATACAGTAAGATGTTCGAGGGGGAGCTGTACTACGCGGCGTTCATCAACCCGAGGAACAAGCCCGCACTGGATAAGATATTCACCCATGAAAACGGCTTTGCACGTTCCTGCTACATCGACACCTATGACACCTCGCAGACATGGTATGAGGTATTCTCGGTAAGTGCCGGGAAAGCCGAAGCAGTGCTGAAAATAAAGGAGCTGACGGGAGCGGACGAGCTGGTATGCTTCGGGGACAACGCAAACGATATCCCGATGTTCCGTGCCGCCGACCGCTGCTACGCTGTGGGGAACGCGATACCGGAGCTGAAGGAGCTTGCGGACGGCGTGATCGGCACGAACGAGTCTCTCGGGGTGCCGGAGTTCATACAGAGCGAGGTTTTCCCAAAGCTGTCGTATCTCCCGCCGGAAATTGACGGCGTGGACGAGGAGCGCTTCGAGCAGTCGGTGCTGAAGGCGCTGGAGCGTGTCCGTTCGACTATCGGCACGCTGAACGAGAAGATAATACACCACACCCTCAAATGCTACTACTGCGACGACCCCGACCAGGAGGTGCGCATAGGCGATTTCTACGCGGACGGAGCGGGGGAGCACGGCATTTTCGAGATACAGAGCGCGAATTTCGGCTATCTCGCGAAGAAGCTGTCGCAGATGCTGCGGGTGAGCCATGTCACGGTAGTATATCCGTTCGAGAAGAAGGTGCATAATTACGCTGTGAACGCGCAGACAGGGGAAGTCCTGTCCGCCACCTCCCGCACCGAAAACTCCTATTCCAAGCTGTTTCTGGAGCTGTACCGCCTGAAGGCGTTCCTGACGAACCCCAATCTCACCGTCCGCATAGCTTTCCTCGAGATAGACAAAAAGACCTACTACAAGGACGAGCGGAAGATACGAAGAAAGGGAATGCGGAAGGAGAAGTTCCCGGACGCGCTGCTGCGTGAGACAGTGCTCGAATGTCCGGACGACTACCGGGTATTTCTGCCTGAGGGCTTGCCGGTGAGCTTCACGAAAGCGGAGCTCCAGCGTCTCTGCCGTCCCACCGACGCATCGATAATGCTGTCCGTGCTGGAATTTGTAGGTATCGTATCCCGTACCGGCAAAAAAGGCAACGAGATAATATGGTCGGTCAGTTAAAAAACACTTTACTTTTTTGTCAAAAAATGCTATAATTTATAAAGATGCGGAAAAGATAAGCTCTGGATAAACGAAGTATCTTCCGGTTCTTATAACGAAGTTATTAAAAGTTTTTTGAAAGGGGTTTGGGGAAAACTTTTTCTCAAAAAAGTTTCCCTCAAGGAAAAAATGAGAAGCTGCGGTGTTCTGATGCACATAACAAGCCTGCCGTCCCCCTATGGGACAGGCACCTTCGGCAAGCAGGCTGAAAATTTCGTTGACTGGCTCATCTCGGCGGGACAGGAGTATTGGCAGGTGCTCCCGATAGGTCCCACGGGCTACGGCGATTCGCCCTACCAGTCATTCTCCACCTTTGCGGGAAATCCCCTGCTGATAGACCTTGACGACCTTGTGGGCGCGGGACTGCTCACATCTGCAATGTGCGAGGCTGCCGATTACGGCGCGGACCCTTCCTTTGTCGATTACGAGAAGGTCTCCCGCACCAAAATGGAGCTCCTTAAGAAAGCATATCTGAAATTCGACCCGAATACCGCGTACAACGCCTTTGTCGAGGCGGAGAAGGATTGGCTCGAGGATTACGCGCTCTTTATGGCGATAAAGGAAGAGAACAGGAATGTCTCATGGCTGGAGTGGAGCGACGAGCTGCGGCTCCGCAAGCCGGAGGCACTGAAGGCTGCGGGTGAGCGTCTTGCCAAGGAGACGGGCTTATGGAAGTTCGTGCAGTTCACCTTCTACACACAGTGGGAGCGCCTGAAGGGCTACGCAAACAAGAACGGCATAAAGATAATCGGGGATATCCCGATATATGTGGCTCCTGACAGCTCTGATATATGGGCGAACACGGGTCTGTACGAGACCGACCCCGATTGCCGTCCGAAGCGCGTCGCGGGAGTTCCGCCCGACTATTTCTCGGCTACAGGGCAGCTCTGGGGAAATCCTCTGTACGACTGGGACGCCATGAAGGCTGACGGTTACGCGTGGTGGATCCGCCGCATCGAAAAGGCTGCAAGGCTGTACGACATCGTGCGCATAGACCATTTCCGCGCATTCGACACCTACTGGGCGATACCCGCCGGAGAGACCACGGCAATAAACGGCAAGTGGGAGCAGGGTCCCGGCATGGATCTGTGGAACACGGTCAAGGACAAGCTCGGCGACGTGAACATCATCGCGGAGGACTTGGGGGACATCTTCGACAGTGTGAAGGAGCTCCTGAAAGCCTCGGGCTTCCCGGGAATGAGAGTGCTCCAGTTCGGCTTCAATCCCAATTCCGACGACAACGACCACCTCCCGCACCGCTACCCGCAGAACAGCGTCTGCTATACAGGCACTCACGACAACTCCACAGCCCTCGGCTGGTACAAGTCCGCGGACAAGCAGAGTCAGATGATGTGCAGAAAATATCTGAAGCCCCTTCTTTTTGAGAAGATAAACAAGGCGATGATCCGCGAGCTGTACAAAAGTCAGGCGGGTATCGCCATAGTACCCATGCAGGACATAATCGGGCTGGACGACAGCGCGAGAATGAATATCCCCTCCACCCTCGGCGGGAACTGGAAGTGGAGAGCCCAACAGAAGCATTTCACCGAAAAGAGCGCCGCGTATATGCGTGACTTAGCCCGCACATACTATCGCGAGCCGCGGAAAACAAGTCAGTAACGGCATTAGCCGCAAATTATATCAAAGGAGAAATCATCATGGACATCAAAGCAAAAATCGACGAAGTAGTAGGCAAGGTACAGGCTGACCCGAACCTCATGGACAAGTTCCAGAAGAACCCTATCGAGGCAGTCGAGGGAATTATAGGTGTTGACCTCCCCGATGACGTTATCAAGGGCGTAGTTGACGGCGTTAAGGCAAAGCTCGGCGTTGACGGCGCTGCCGGTATCCTCGATAAGATCGGCGGTCTCTTCGGCGGTAAGAAGGACTGAATCACAGAGAAAAAGATAGCATAAGCCTGTCATTTCGCACTGAAATGACAGGCTTTTGCTTTAGTTCTGCCACAGAATGACTGACAGAAGCAGGAATATCGCGAGCATTCCGAAGTTCACCGCGGAGAAGAGCGCTATGTATCTTTTCGGCTTTGCCGTGCTCGTGAGGCGGTACATCTGAAGGGAAATGAGGCTTGCCATTGACGCGATAGGCGTTCCGAGACCGCCGACATTCACGCCTATGAGGAGCGCGGTGCCGTTGGCGGTGAAGCCCGACAGCATGACCGCCGCGGGGACGTTGCTTATCACTTGTGACAGCAGTGCCGAGATAAGTATCTCATTCCCCGTGAGTATCCCGGAGAAGAAGTCGTTCACCGCTCCGATGCGGGAGATGTTCCCGACGAATATGAAGAAGCATACGAAGGTGAGCAGCAGGGCATAGTCGGCTTTGAGCAGCAGGTTCCTGTCGAGTATCAGCGCCGTTGCCGCCGCAGCCGCAGCGCAGACCCAGAACGGCAGCAGCTTGAACACCACCGCGATACATACCGCGAACAGCACCAGATACACCGCCATTCGCTTATAGGATATCCTCTTGTGATGCTCGTGTTTTGAGGAGCACTCCGTTTTCGGTATCGTCAGTGTGAGCAGTATGAGCGCGGCAAGGCTCAGCGCTCCTATCGGCAGCATAGTCTGCACGAACTGCGCCGCCGTCAGCCCGTATCTGTCATAGATATACAGGTTCTGCGGATTTCCTATCGGTGTCATCATACTCCCGAGATTAGCCGCCGCAGTCTCGAGCACTATCGTCATTATCCTGCTCCGCTCGTCCTCCGTTTTCGCAAAGGCGAGGATAGTCAGCGGCACGAAGGTTATCAGCGCCACATCATTGGTTATCAGCATAGATGAGAAAAAGCACAGCAGCACGAATATCAGCGACAGCCGCCGGAGCGTTCCCGCCTTTTTCAGCAGTATCTCCGTCAGCCGCTCGAACAGTCCCACGCTACGCAGTCCCGCCACCGCTATCATCAGCGCGAACAGCTCCGCCAGAACGCTGAAATTGCAGTAATCGACATATTTTGCGTCCGGCGGGATAAAGAACATCGTTGCCGCGGCTGCGACGAATGAGATGACCAGTACGGGCTGCGCCCTGAAAAAGCTCATCATGCTTTTCATTTTTTCCGTGTTATTCCTCTCTCTTCTCTATTTCCCCGGCTTTCTGCAAAGCCTTGCTGAACTGCGTCTCATACAGCTCCGTATATACGCCGCCCGCCTTTACGAGTGTGCTGTGAGTTCCGCGCTCGACTATCCTTCCGTCCTTCAGCACCAGTATCTCGTCAGCCGCGAGAACGGTGGAGAGCCTGTGGGCGATGAGTATGCTCGTTCTCGTCGCTATGAGCGGCTCGATAGCGTCCTGTATCTTCTGCTCGGATATGGAATCGAGCGCCGATGTAGCCTCGTCGAATATCATCAGCGCGGGGTCCTTCAGCAGTATCCGCGCTATCGAGATGCGCTGCTTTTCGCCGCCCGACAGCTTCAGTCCTCTGTTCCCCACCACAGTATCGAGACCCTTCTCCTGCTTTTCGACGAAGTCGGATATGTTGGCTCTTCTGCAAGCCTCCTCAAGCTCCTCGTCGGTGGCGTCGGGCTTCGCGTACAGCAGATTCTCGCGTATCGTACCGTTGAACAGGTATGTCTCCTGACTGACTATCCCGATATTTCCCCTCAGGAATGACAGCGACAGGTCGCGTACATCGTTCCCGCCGAACAGCACCTCACCGCCCGTCACATCGTACAGGCGGGGTATGAGGTTGACCAGCGTGCTCTTCCCGGAGCCGGAGGGACCCACGATAGCGATGCTCCTGCCGCTTTCGAGCTTAAAGCTCACGTCCCCGAGGATCTGCCTCTCTTCGCTGTAGGAGAAGCTTACGTTTCGGAATTCCACAGTCCCGTCCGTGTCCGCCGGTGTGAGCGCGTCCGGCTTTTCCTCTATCTCCACGGGCATATCGTAGTAGTCGAAGATACGGGTGAACATCGCCATTGAACGTATCCAGTCCACCTGAATGTTTAGCAGCTGATTTACGGGACCGTACATTCTCCCGAGCAGCGCCACCAGCACTGTTATGTCGCCGACCGTGAGAGTGTCGTCGAAGTTCATCATTATAATGCCGCCCGCAAGGTATATCAGCATGGGTCCGATGCTCGAGAAGGTACTCAGCGCCACTCTGAACCACCGACCCGCCATACCCTCGCGGATATTCAGGTCTATCATCTTATGATTGACCTTTTCGTAGCGGTCGTACTCCCGCTTCTCCATGCCGAACAGCTTGACCAGCAGCTGTCCGCTCACCGAGAGTGTCTCGTTGAGTATGCCGTTTATCTCGTCGCTGCATTCCTGCGACTCTTTCGTGATGCTCCACCGTGTCTTGCCGGCGCTTCGTGTCGGTATAGTGAACAGCGGCACGATAAGTATCCCGATGAACGCCAGTATGGGGCTCTGCCCGAACATCACGACCATTGCCACAACAAGTGTGATGATGTTTGAGATGATGTTCGTGAGCGTCCCGGTGATTATCTGCTGAACGCCCGAAATATCGCTCGTCATGCGGGTGATGATGTCACCCTGATTGCTGGAGGTGAAGAAGCGCATGGACATTTTCTGCAAATGCGCGTACATTTTGTTGCGCATATCGTAGGTTATGTGCTGCGCTATCCACGAATTCAGCCAGCTTTCGAGCACGCCTATCATATTGGCGCCGAATGTGACCGCAAGTGACAGCACGATGAAGAATATCAGCGCGTTCATATTCTGTCCGATGAGACCCTCGTCGATTATCTTACCGGTCAGCACCGACGGCAGCAGCGACATCACCGACGATACCAGCAGACAGAGTATCACTGCCCCGAGCCGCAGCTTATACGGGGCGAGATGTGAGAAGATGCGCTTTATCAGCTCTTTGGTGACCTTCGGCTTGTTTTCCTTTTCCTCGTCGGTCAGGAAACCGGGACCGAAGTGTCCTCCACGGGGCGGAGGCATAAGCATTGCTCCTTTCGTCAAAGCATATCGATACACTATATTATATCTGCATTGCGCCCCGCTGTCAAGCACAGGACGGATTTTTTCACACTATTTTCAGCACTTGACTATTTCCGTTAAAAGTGTTATAATATGGTCATTCTTTTGCAAAGAGGCGATACATACGGAAAAACAGCTTATCTGCGCCGCGATACACGATATGTCGGGCTTCGGCAGATGCTCGCTCGCGGTGATAATTCCTATAATCTCGGCTATGGGGGTACAGTGCGTACCGGTTCCCACAGCCGTTCTCTCGACCCATACCGGCGGCTTCACGGACTTTGTTTTCCGTGACATGACAGATTTCATAGAGCCCTGCTGTGAGCATTACAGAAAGCTCGGAACGGAGTTCGACGCGATATACAGCGGATTTCTCGCTTCCGAGGAGCAGGTGGACCACTGCCTCGGCTTTTTCTCCGCATTCCCGCACGCAAAGCGCATAGTTGATCCCGTTATGGGTGATGAAGGCGTCCGCTACCGCACATATACCCCCGAGCTTGTGGAGAGAATGAAGGAACTGACGGTTGGAGCGGACGTGATAACCCCGAATTTCACCGAAGCCGCCATGCTGCTCGACGAGCGCTACCCCGAGAGCATTTCCGAGGTGTCTGCCCGCGGTTGGCTCGAACGGCTCTGCAAGTCCGCCAAGTCTGCCGTCATAACCGGCGCCGTCCTCGATACCGGCGAGCATGCCAATCTCTGCCTCGACGGCAGGAGCGGCAAGTACGACTGCGTGTGCTGGGAGCCTCTCCCAGCGTCTTATCCCGGTACCGGCGATATCTTTGCCTCTGTGATGACCGGGAGGCTCCTTCGCGGTGACACGCTCTCCGACGCGGTGAAGCGTGCCACAGCTTTCGCCCGCCGCACAGTCGAGGTCACTCTCGGCAACGGTCAGCCCCCCAGAAACGGTGTCGAGTTCGAGCGCGTTCTGTGCGACCTGTGTTAGTCTCTGTGCTCTCGCTAGGTCGCTGGCGCTCGAGTTGGTCGCTGGCGCTCTAGAGGGTCGCTGGCGCTCGAGTGCCTCCGGCGGCAAGCCCTTTAAAAAGGGCTTGAGCCTAAACTGAGTACCGTCTGTTACGTCCTGCTTTT
>CAJOMV010000120.1 GCA_905235805.1 uncultured Ruminiclostridium sp. | reverse complement strand
TAGCGCTTATATATGCCTCTGAGTGATAAACTTGCCATTATGGGACCTCCTGTTGAGATAATATTTTACTCATATATAATAACAGAAATTTTAAGAAAATGGAAGTACCTAATTGACTAAATTTTTCAATATTCGTTTATATAAAATGCCTAAACGGGACAAAACCGACCAAAACCGACCCCTCTTTTGTGGTTATTATCAACAAAATATAGTGTCGAAAAAGGAATTTCGGGGTCATATTTTGTGGTAGCCGAAAAATTTTTTGTAGCTTTTGCTTATATGCGGCACTACTTTTTGTTAATTTTTTCCCATATACTGTAAAGAACAGCAAAAACCGCGTCCGATTTTTGTTGAATTTTGCGGATAAAATGAGGTGTCATCATGAAAAGGTTTTCAATCAAAGCCGCCATTATAGCGGTCTCGGCAGTCATTACCCTTCTTGCCTCCTGCGGGCACAGCTATCGTGTCACAAATGAGGAGGAGCTGCTCGGCTTCCTGTCCGACCGCGGCATCACCGTCACCGGCTCCTGCACCGAAAAGGCAGTAACTATCCCCGACGAGTTCGGGGAGGTCTATGAGCGCTATAACGAGCTCCAGAAGCAGTCCGGCTTCGACCTTGCCCCCTACCGCTCCAAGGAAGCGACGGTCTATACATACTCCGTCGCCGCCGTCAACGGTCAGCCCTCCGACCTTTCCGAGGTCCATGTCATGGTCTGCGACGGCGTGGTCATCGGCGGTGACCTCGCTTCCCCTGCCCTCGGCGGTGATATGCAGCCCCTGCCGTGACCCGGCAGGTCTCTGCGGGCGCAGGTGGGTCGCTGGCTCGAGCGAAGCGACCTATTCGCTTTGCAGAGCCTCCAGCTGCTCGGACGCCTCCAGCCATTCTTCGGTGACGGAATCGAGCTCGGCTTGCAGGGAGGTAAGCTCTGCGGAGATACCGGCGATCTTCTCGTAATCGGCGGCGTTTGCTGGGTCGGTGAGGGCTTCGTTCGCCGCGGCTATTGCCGCTTCGAGCTCGGCTATGCGGGCTTCGGCGCGTGAGACCTTTGTGGTGAGCTTGCGGATATCGCTCTGGAGCTGCTTGCGGCGGTTGTAGTCCTGCTTGTTAAGGCTGTCGCCGGGGGACTGCACCTTTGCCTTCGCGGCGGTGAGAGTGGTCTCGTCGCCGGAGGCTGCAAGAAAGTCGTCGTAGCCGCCGTTTATGCAAACGGCGCCGGTAGGGGAGAGCTTATAGAGGCGGGTGGCTACCTTATTTATAAGATAGCGGTCGTGGGAGATTATGAAGATCGTTCCGCCGTAGTCCGCGAGAGCGTTTTCGAGCGCCTCGCGGGAGTTTATGTCGAGGTGGTTGGTGGGCTCGTCGAGCAGCAGGAAGTTGCAGCCGCTGAGCATGAGCTTGAGGAGCGCTACACGCGCCTTCTCGCCGCCGCTGAGCACGCCGACCTTCTTGAACACGTCCTCCCCGCTGAACAGGAAGCTCCCGAGTGCGGTGCGCACTCCCGTCTGATCCATTTTCGGGTAGGCGTCCCATATCTCGTCCATGACGGTCTTGCTGTCGGTGAGCCCGGTCATGAGCTGGTCGTAGTACCCGACCTTCACGCCCGCGCCGTAGGTGACGGTGCCGGAGTCGGGGGCGAGCTGCTTCATCAGTATCTTAAAGAGCGTGGTCTTGCCGGAGCCGTTGGTGCCGAGGAGGAATACCCGCTCTTTTTTGCGCACCTCGATGTCAACGCCGCCGAAGAGCCGCTCGCCGTCGAAGCTCATACCGAGGTTCTTGGCGGTCATTATCTCGTCGGTGACGGGGTCGGTGCAGTGAAACGCGAACCTGAGCTTCCGGGGAAGTGTCTCCGGCTTCACGAGGTCGGCTTCGAGGCGCTCTATCTGCTTTTCCTTGCTGGCTATGGTGATGTAGTTGCGCTCCTGGTTGAAGCGCTTCTGCTGTTCGATTATCCCCTTTATGCGGTTTATCTCCTCGAGCCGGTTCTCGTAGTGCTTCCACGCGATCTCGAGGTCCTCCTCCTTCTTCTTCCGGTAGGCGCTGTAGCCGCCCTTGTAGGCGGTGAGACGCTTGTTCTCGAGCTCGAAGGTGCGGGTGGTGACGGCGTCGAGGAAGTAGCGGTCGTGGGAGATGATGATATACGCGCCGCGGTAGTCCAGCAGGAACTTTTCGAGCCATGTGAGCGCCGCGATATCGAGGTGGTTGGTGGGCTCGTCGAGCAGCAGGAGGTTGGCGCCCGACAGCAGGAGCTTCGCGAGCTGCACCTTAGCCTTCTCGCCTCCGCTGAGCACCGAAACGGGCTTTTCCTGCTCCTCGGGGGTAAATCCCAGACCGAGCAGGCTGCTCATGGCGCGGGTGCGGTAAGTAAGTCCCCCCTCCGCCTCGAAGCGCTCCCGGAGCGTCATCTGCCGCTCGAGCTGCTCGGGGGTGGGATCGCCCTCCGCTATCTCGGCGTTGAGGTCGTTCAGCTCCGTCTCGAGCTTCATCAGCGGCTCAAACACGGACAGGGCTTCGCCGTACACGCTCACCGAGCTGTCGCGTATAACGTGCTGCTCCATGTAGCCGAGCACAGCGTCCTTCGACTTGACGAACTCTCCCGAGTCGTAATCCGCGTCGCCGCGCATAGCCTTAAAAAGGGTAGTCTTGCCGCAGCCGTTCACTCCGACCAGACCTATCCTGTCATTCTTTTCTATCTCAAAAGTAACGTTTCCGAAGAGCATTTCCGCTCCGAAGAAGAGTGAGATGTCCTTTGCGTTGAATATTGCCATAATTTATCTCTCTGTTATATATTAGCGGTATTATACCCCGCGATATGCAGTACCCGCAGATCGGTGTACCCGAAGCCGAGGAGGGATACCGAGGAATACCGGTCGTTTGAGACGAGGTAATCCGCGGCGGTGCCGTCGGCTTTTGCCATAACTCCGGTTATCATGAATTCCGCTATAGGCTCCCCGCCCGACATTATCTGCACGACATCGCCGAGCATTCCGCTGCCGGAGGCGGTCTCGCAGCCCACCAGCCCGAAGCCCGTGTTTGTGGTGACGTAGGTGTGGAATGCCGCCCGGTCGAACCAGCTAAGCGAGCAGCCTGTCTTTTTTCGCTCCGTGTTTATCTCCTCGTCGTACCACTTCCACTGGTCGTTCTTCTCCCCCTGTGAGTCCATGGGGATACCGCTCGTGAAGAGGCAGCGGGAGACGAAGTTCGCGTCGTTTTCGTCGTAGCTGATGAAGAAGCCGTCGCTGCTGAAGCCGTTGACCGCGGTGAGGGCGGCAGTGTCGCGGTCGTACTCATACTCCGGGGCGGGGCAGAGGTAGCCGTCGGCTCCCGCGAGCGTGAGCGCGGAGTGCTTTGTCTTGAGTGCCGAAAATGCCGCGCTGATGTACTTGGAATAGTAGGTGTAGGTGAGATCCTTGCGGGTGAGGCGGTTATCGGCGAGGACGCTGTCGAGCATTCTGTCGGTTTCCGCGTTTATCAGGCGGTCGGTGGTGTGTATGCAGATGAGGGGAGCTTTTCCGCTTTCGTCGATAGTGAAGGTGTGGGATTCGCTCCGCACTGTGGCGGTCTTTCCCGTGCCTTTCGTCTCCATGAACGCGGAGAGCTCGATATCTATCTCGAATTTCTCTGACCGCGGGACGGAATGCCGTCTTTTAACATTCATGGTGAGCGTGCACTCGTCGAAGGACATATCGAGCGGGCTGTCCGCAAGCAGGTACACCTCGTAATCATAGGCGAGACTGTCGAAAAGCTCATAGTCGCACTGGTTCGTGTAGAACTGAATGATGCTTTCCGCTGACACCGCTCCGAGTCCCGCGTAGTAGTACCTGAAATACTCGGTCAGCAGGAGCTCCTCCGCCTCGGTTATCTCCTTGCCCGCGACGGTCACATCGACGGTGGTGGGGGAGGAGGGCTTCATATCCTTGCCGTAGAAGTCGTGCTCCATGATGTCGTCGAGCATACCGTCAACGTTGAAATGGTCCCATAACAGAAAAAAGCTGACAACATAAATTGCCGTCAGAACGACGACGATCATCGCTGTCAGCACATTTCGGAACTTTCTGCTCATGTCCGCTTATGACCAGCCGCACTCATCGTAGTCCTCCCACTTGCGGGAAGCTGTCTGCTGAGTGAGCTTAAAAACGATATATACCGCGGCGGTGATTATGAGCGCAACTGCGGCGAACACCGGGATAAGCATCGACGCGGCGGAATATTCCGTTTTCTTTACATTGTTGCTCATAAAAAGAATTTCCTTTCAAATTTTTTTCTATTATACTATATAAATGAGGAATTGTCAAGAGTGGTTTTTGCGTGTCCGGCGCGCTTTTCTTGGCGAAATTGACCAATGGCGGATATATCAGCCTGTACGGTATTAACAAAAATTTACGAACTTGCAAAAAGTGCTTGACAAAAGGCATTGCGGGTGATATAATAAATGCACTACCCCAAAAACGGTATTTGACCGTTTCTTGATGTTGAAAATTTTTTCAAAGAAATTTGAAAAAAGGTCTTGACAAAGAGTAAAGATTGTGGTAGAATATTAAAGCTGTCGATGATGACAGCGGCACATGAGCGAAAGCGAATGTGGGTGTCTGCGAGCACGGCGGAGCCGGGCGGACAAAC
>CAJOMV010000119.1 GCA_905235805.1 uncultured Ruminiclostridium sp. | reverse complement strand
TATATTATGCCTCCTTAGTTAAATGGATATAACAAACCCCTCCTAAGGGTTAGTTATCGGTTCGATTCCGGTAGGGGGTGCCAGAAACGCCGCTCGCGCGGCTTGATGAATACTGTTGATTATTCACTGTTGCTGTATTTGCAGGTATGATATGAAATTCAAATTTGACCCGAAATACAAACAGATCGCCATTCTCGCGGTGATCGTAATAGTTGTGAGCGGCTTCCTGCTGATGAGCGCACAGGCTATACCGAACCTGCGCGAAATGATAGATATGCTCGGGGGAGCCGCCGCACCCATTATCTGGGGCATTGTGATAGCCTATCTCATGAACCCCGCCGTCGAGTTCTTCAGACATAAGGTGTTCCGCGGCTGGACGGAAAAGAAAAAGGACTCACATAAGACCTACACTGTCATTAAAAACCTATCTATCACTATCGTCGTTATACTCACGCTCGCCCTGCTCACAGGTCTCGTCCTGCTTATCGTCCCCCAGTTCGTACAGAGCCTTTCGGGACTTGTCAACAATTTCGACGATTATTCAAAAAGATTTATCGAGTGGGCTTCCGAGACCTTCAAGGATTATCCTCAGATAGTTCAGGCTCTCACGAACCCCATGAATCAGATAGAAGCCTTCCTCACCTCGAGCTGGTCGGATATCTCCGCCAACGTCCTCTCTCTCGGTCAGAAAATAGGCGGCGGCGTGATAAACTTCGCCCTCGGATTCAAGGATTTCATAATCGGCTTTATTATCGCTGTTTACCTCCTTTCCTCAAAGGAAATGCTCAAGGCGCAGGCGAAAAAGCTCCTGTTCGCGTTCTTCCGCAATGACAGGGTGCAGTCCCTCCTCTCCGTGTCGAGCCGCATAAACACGATATTCAGCCATTATATCATAGGTATCATCATAGACGCGTTCTTCGTCGGCTGCATGACCTTCATCGGCGCTACTCTCATCGGTACTCCGTACCCCATGCTCATGGCGGTCATCATCGCATGCACCAACGTCATACCCTTCTTCGGACCCTTCATCGGCGGTATCCCGGTGTGCTTCATCACACTGCTCGACGACCCGTGGAAGGCTCTCTGGATGGCGGTATTCATGGTGGCTATGCAGCAGTTTGACGGCAATATAATGGTGCCTCTCATTCAGGGCGACAGGATAGGAGTTCCCTCGGTATGGGTGCTCGTCGGCATCATCATAGGCGGCGGACTGTTCGGCTTTGTGGGAATGCTCCTCGCGGTACCGGTGTTCGCTATCATCTATATGCTGTTCAAGGAGTTCCTCGAGGGAAAGCTGCGCAAGAAGTCCATGCCAGCCGACAGCCTGGTCTACGAGCGGGACGACACGGACAAGTATGTGAACGGCTACGTCTACTCCGACGAGGAAAAAGCCTCCGACGAAGCGTGGATGGAGTCGCTCAGACCTAAGAAAAAGAAGCTCGAAGCCGCTATCGAAAAGCTTGAAAAGGAAAAAGAAAAGCTGGGCGGCAAAAAAGAGTAAATATACAGAACCAAGGAAAGGACGAAAAAAGTTATGAAATTTACTGCAAAAAAGGCGGCAGCATTACTGCTCGCAGGCGCGCTTACGGTGTCCGCGGCATCATGCGCGTCGGGGCAGACTTACCCCCTCACCATAGACGGTGAGCAGATACGCGCGGGCGTGTATATCTACTCGCAGTACAACGCCATGAACTCCGCGCAGTCAAAGCTCGCGGAGGAGCAGCCCGACCTCGATACCACCGCCGACGGCTTCGACTATATGAAGCAGACCGTCGAGGGCAAGAGCTTCGCGGACTGGGTCAAGGATAAGACGATAGAGAACTGCCGCGAGTTCATCGCTCACAAGAGAATGTTCGCGAGCAGCGGACTTACGCTCACGGCGGAGCAGAATGCCACAGTCAAGGACAATGTAAGCTCGATATGGGACGAGAGCAACTACTACGCTCAGTACCTCTACGGCACCGATACGGTGGGCGAGTTCTTTGAAAAGCTGGGTATAGGCAAGCAGTCCTTCAAGGAGCTGCAGGAGGCAAGCCAGATGTCCTCAGCCCTGTTCGACCACCTCTACGGTGAGGGCGGTGAGCTCGCGGCTACGCAGGACGAGATAAATGCCGCGCTCAGGAGCGACTATGCCGCGATAGAGTACATCACCTATCAGCTTGACAGCGGTGACGGCGCGCAGGCGTATGTGGACCGCATCAATAACGGCGAGTCCTTCGAGCAGATAGTCAAGGACTACACCGACGCGTATAACACGCAGGAATATGAGAAGGAGCTCGCTGAAGCGGAAGCCGCGGCTGCGGAGCAGGCTGCCGAGGGCGTGACCGAGGAAGCCGAGAGCGCCGGCGAGACAGAAGCTCCCGTGAAGCCAGACCCGATCGATGTACCCGAGACGGATTCGCTGATAATCGTGATAAACAAGGATTCCGTAAGTCCCTCGGAGGAATTCGTACAGAAGGTGTTTGAGCTTGCGGACGGAGTTGTTGAGGTGGTTTCCGTGACCAGCGGCGACACCACTACCGAGTATATCGTAAAGAAGTTCGATGTTCTCTCGGTTCCCGCCGACAAGACCGAAAGCGCTGTATCCAATCTGCGCACTACCCTCAAGCAGGCTGACTTCGACGAGCTTATCCACACGACCGCTGACAGCTACACAGTGACCGAGGACAGCTCCATAAGCCTCTACAAGGTGGAGACGCTGTTAAAGCTCACAAACGCTAAATCATAAACAGCAGCAAATATAATAAATTCTCGCCTTTCCCGCAAGGCACCCAATGTCTTGCGGGAGAGGCGATATTCGTACAGGGGGGCAATTATGAGCGAAACGAAGATATACCTCGACAACGCCGCGACCACAAAGCTCACGGACAACGTCCTCGAGGCAATGCTGCTGTGGCTCCGGGAGGGCTACGGGAACGCATCGTCGCTGTATTCCCTCGGGCGTAAGAGCGCGATTGCGCTGAACAAGGCGCGTGCGCAGTGCGCGGAGATACTCGGCTGCGACAGCCGCGAGATCATCTTCACGAGCGGCGGCACCGAGGGTGACAACACCGCTGTATTTTCCGCCGCCGAAGCCGCAAACAGAACAGGCAGGCGCCACTTCATCACCTCCGCCTTCGAGCATCACGCGATACTGAACCCCATGCGCCGTCTTGAAGCCGAGGGCTTCACCGTCACATACCTCCCCGTTTACGAAAATGGTATAGTCCGTCCCGCAGACCTCGAAAAAGCCATTACACCCGCCACGTCATTCGTTTCGATCATGGCGGTCAACAACGAGATAGGCACTATCCAGCCCACCGCCGAGCTTGCGGCGATCTGCCACGAGCACGGGATCACCTTCCACACCGACGCTGTGCAGGCGATAGGCAATATCCCATTCAATATACATGAGCAGGGCGTCGATATGCTCTCCCTCTCCGGGCACAAGCTGCACGCTCCCAAGGGCATCGGTATCCTGTACGTCCGGGACGGCACGCCGCTGCACCCGCTTCTGCTGGGCGGAGCCCAGCAGGGCGGGCGGCGTGCCGGCACGGAGGACATAGCAGCCATAGTGGGGCTCGCGGAAGCGCTT
>CAJOMV010000118.1 GCA_905235805.1 uncultured Ruminiclostridium sp. | reverse complement strand
TTCATACCGCTCATTCTGATCATATCATTTGCCATAGAATCAAATCCTTTCTGCGTTTACGGCATACGCGTCAGTGCGTGCCGCCGAACACGGGCACAAGCCCATGCTCTTATTCCTGCCCCTTCTTCATAGCGAGCAGTGCGTCCATAGCTTCCTTCGACGGCGCCTGAGAGGAATCCATATTCGTCTCCTGCGCGTGTCTGAGCTCATTGCGTATTATTTTGATATCCTTCGGTGCGGATATGCCCAGCTTCACCCTGTCTCTCGACACCTCGAGAACGGTGACCTCGATATTGTCGGCTATGATAACGCTTTCTTCGGTCTTACGGGTAACTACGAGCAATCAACCCACCTCCCGCGATTCGTAAACGGGCATTCTGAACGGATAATCGAGCGGCAGGATCACCTGCAGCGCTCTGCGCTTAGCCTTGTTGATAACGATAGGCGACTTCATGTTCACCGTGGTATGCTTGTAATCCGCGGGGACCTTGGCGATAACGAGAGCGGTCGCGGGATCGTCCGCGCCGAGCCCGAGGATACGTCTTTCGTTGTCCTCAAGCGTGATCGTGAAGCCGCCGTCGATCAGTACGGGATTGAACACGATGAAGCAAAGTCCGGGATCGTCCATTGACTGGAGCCACATCGGATAAACGTCGCTGCCGAGAGGCGAGAGAAGCGCAAACTTCTTGTTGTCCTCGAACGCGTAAAGTCCGTTCGGAAAATCATAAACATCGTTCTCGTCAACTTCAATTTCTCCGAAATCTCTGGTTTCAATTTTGATCATGATATTTTTCCTTTCGTATTGACAGGATCGTTATTTTTTGCCTTTCAAGGCTTGTTCACATCAGCCGCGTGTGTCTATCTGAGGCACATAATTGGGATCTGACTGCGGGGGAACGTATATCGGGTCGCCGGTGTACTCTATCTGCACGCTCGGCATCTGTGTTATCTCGAATTCCACCTTTCCTGGCGTGAACTCGAACGGCACCACTCCCGCGTTGTCCCAGTCTATGTTGACATCGCCCGCGTCGTAGTTGATATTGAGCACGCCGTTGTCGAAGGTGACATCGGCGCCCTCCTTAGGCAGGAAATCCATTATTGTCTGGATAGTCTGTCCGGCTTTGTTGTTCTGGGCGGCTATCTCGGCGGGAGAAACTCCCCTTACGAGCTGATCTCCCTCGTTGACGATCCTCGCGGTACCCTGATACGCCACGGAGATCCCGTCCTGTGCGTTCTTACCTATGAAATCGGCATTGTTGTAATGTCCGTAACCCAGACTCGAACGCGCCGCGTAGGTGTCTATATTGATCTTCGGAGGCTCCGAATGTATCTTCAGCTCACCCTGCGAGGTCTGGATATTCATTTTCAGCGCACGATCCGGGTTGTTTACCTTCGGATTCGTGAATTCGCCCTTCTTGATGTTGATCTCTACCTTTATCGGTACAGACGTGATATTGAGAAGATTATTGTCAACCATAGCTTATCAGCTCCTTTCCCTTGATCATCAGCTTATATAGTTGAAGATAGTCTGCGACAATACGGACGAACCCATTTGCAGAGACGCGTTGTATACCGATTCGAGCACCTTCCAGTTCGTGATCTCCGACGGGAGGTCGGTGCTCTCGATATCGTTCTGTCTGCTCAGCAGGTTTACCTTAACATCAGCAAGTCTGTCCTGATTGAACTCGATGAACTTTGAATGTGTACCGAGGTCGGATATCGCCACGGACAGATTGCTCTGCGCGGCGTACACGAGGTCGGCGTATCTTGCCACCATATCCTGGTCGCCCTTTCTGAGGAGCTTCGCGGAATCGAGCACAAGCTGTATCAGATTTTTCGGATAGCCGTCGATCTCGGTATAATCCACCTCATTCGGGAAACCCTTGGTGTTGTCGATCTGTATGTTCTCTCCCTCAACGTCGTACGCGAGCGTACCGGAATCGTTGATATACGGTACCACCGGCTTTCCGAACACGCCGGAGTTCGAGAGGGATTCGTTTGCGTTTTTCATGGTCTCCTCGATATTCGCGCCGGGGAGTATGGAGACCTTCTTACCGTTGAGATTTATGGCGTAAACGCCGTTTCCGGAGGCACCTATGCTCGCGAGGTCGATACGCTTGCCGTCCTCGTCCTCTATGCTGCCTACCTCCTTATAATCGCTGGCGTTGGATATTTTCGCGAATACTTCTTTTCTTCCGGTCCCTGTGGAAATTCGTCCGTCCTTGTCCACGGATACCTGCGTCTCATCGCCGAACGCGTCGCTCAGCGCGCTCGCGAGGGCTCCGTAGGTCTCGGTATTCGTTTCTCCGCCCTTGAAGTCAACGACCTTTGTCTCGCCGTTGAGCTCTACCTTTACGGAATAGTACACATTCTTTTCCATGCTTCCGAAATCCAGACCGCCCTGGCTGTTGAACGGGGCGTTCTTGTATGTGTACCACTCGGGCGACTCTCCCGCGTAGCTTATCTTACCGGTGTTATCGACCTCCGGGGTCGTCTGGAAGGCTTCCTTGAGCGCCGCGTTGATATTCTCCACGGACTGTGCCTGTGTATCGCCGCTCATGAATTCCACGGTCTCATGTCTGCCGCCCACATACACCTCCAGCGAATAGGGCTGTGAGAGCTTGAGGGACGAGATATCTATGGTAGCGGTCTTGCTTGTCATACCGCAGCCCGTTACCTCGGCGCCGTTGAAGGTCACCGGCAGTGCCGACTGGTCGTCTATGCGGTCAGTATTGCCGTCGATATTGATACCGATACCGATATCGAGGTAGGACTGCTCACTGTGCGGGAAGCTGTACGGGTCGCTCGAGGAATTGAGCGCGACGCCGTTATATGTAACGTACTTGCCCGCGTCCGTCGAGCCTTCTATCTTGAATGCGGGAGTCTCGTTGTTTACCCCGCCGAACACTCTTCTGTCCGCGATGTCGATATTGAACGACTGCACCATTTCCTCGGCGTAGTTGTCGATATCCATGGCTATGATGTTCAGGTCGTCCGGGTTGCGGGTGCCGTGCGCGCCCTCCACCAGCTTCTCATACACTGACTGTATGATAGTGGAGACCGTGGACATCGAGCCCTCCGCGTTGGTATAGATAGAATTCGCCGTTTTGAGGTTGTCCTCATAGCTTTCCACCTCGGAGAGCGTCTTTCTCACGCGGAGCGCTCTTGCCGCGTCTATGGGGTTTTCGCTTGCGCGGTCAAACTTGCGCCCCGAATATATTTTCTTTTCCGAGTCGAATTTATCCGAATAATTCTTTTCGTATCGGCTCAGATAGCTTCTTCGGATAGTATCTCCGGCTATTCTCATTGGGGTTCCCTCCTGTCGGGTGTCATTCCTTTAACTGCTCGGTGCGAAAGAGCGGCGGTCATTACAGACCTACTCTTCCGGTGTTGTTGATAAGACGGTCGAGTGCGTCATCGAGCGCCGTCATAAGTCTTGCGCTGGCATTGTACCAGTTCTGGTAGGTGAGCATATTGATGCCCTCCTCCGTCTCGGAAACGCCCGATACGGCGTCTCTGCTGTCAAGCAGGGAGCTTGAAGTTGCGTATGCAGCGTCGTATCTGCTGTCGTTATAGTCGATATTCTGTCCGATACGGTTGCTGATGAACAGCAGGTAATCGTATATGGTGCCCTCATAATCGCCCTTGCCGCCGAAATCGAGGGACTGCGATTTGAGCTTTACGGTGAGCTGGTTGATGTGGTCGCCGTCGAGGGAGAGCTTCCATGTGCCGGAATCCTTGTCGTAGACCTCGCCGAGCATTGTGGCGTTTTCCATCCAGCTGTCGGCTATCCTTATATTATTCATCGTCATATCGATATCTTCATAATTCTTGCCGTTCTGCGCGTAGTCCTTTGTGACAAAGAGCAGGCGGCTGGGGTCAACGACCTTGCCGTTCTCATCGACCGCGCCGTTGAACTGGTTCATGAAGTTGCCGAATGTATGTGCGAAGGCATTCATTGTGGACTCATAGTAGGGTATGCCGTAGGAATCGTTCTGATAGCCCGTCGCGTAAACACCGTTGCCGTTGAGCATATCGGTATAGGATTTCAGCTCACCCGCGGCGAACTTGCCCTCTTCTCCCGATGTCCAGCGGAGCACAGCCGCGTCATACGCAGCGTAGTCGCGCTCGAGCTCGGAGGCATACTCGCCGTCGATCTTGGTACTGCCCTTCATATAAAGGTGCTCGTACTTCTCGCCGTTTATGATCTCAACGCCGTTCATCATTACTCTTACCGAGCCGTCGGCGTTGTCATAGACGTTTATATTTCCCTTGTACGACAGCTCGTCGAGCAGGAGATTTCTCTCATCGAGCATCTCATTCGGTCCGTAGCTGCCGGTCACCGATCTCGAATCATCTATAACGCCCGTTGCCATGGAGGTGTACTCCTTGACGATAGACCTGTTATAGTTCACGATGCGGTCTATGATGTTATTTGTATCCTCTATGGAGGTCTGGAGCGCCTCGAGGTTGGTTATCTTCAGATCCTCGAGATCGCTGTGATATGAGTGGAGCAGGTTAGTCATATTGTAGGCGGAGTTTCTGACGATACTCGCCAGCTCCTCGCTGTCGGGACGCTCCGCGTAGCTCGAGAGAGCCTTCTTGAACTCGTCGATGCTTGCCGTCAGACCGTCCGTGGTGATGTTGTCGAGGACAGTCTCCACCTCGCGGAGGATATCCGCGGAGGTGCTGTATTCCGCGACATAGGGGGTAGATTCGCGGTATCTCTTATCTATGTAAGGATCCCTTACCTGATCCACGCCCACGCCGATAGCGCCCTGACCCGCGAGGGTCATTCTCGATGTGGCGGTCTGCCAGTACTGGTATTTATTAAGGTATTTCGACCCGATATCGACTACCTGTCTCGTATATCCTTCGGTCTTTGAATTGGAGAGGTTGCTGCCCGTAATATCGAGAGCCTTCTGGGAAAGCTGGATAGTACGCTTAGAGACCTCAAGCCCGAGAAATGATGAACGCATAGCTTATCTTTCCTTCCTGTGGTGACACGTTTCACACATTGCCGAAAAATCCGCCGGATGTGTTATGCTTGGTTACTTTCACGCCCTGACCGGTATAGGTCGAGGCTGTGGAATGTGTACGGTTGATAAGTTTTTCCTGCACGGAGAGCTTACGCTCTATTATTTCAATGATGTCGGCGTTTGTGGTCTTTATGTGCTCAACATACTTTTCCATATTCCTGCATTCGAGGGTCAGCTTAGGCTTTAGCTCCTCGGGGCATTCCTCGATCAGCTCTCTTGCTTTCTTTCCGCCTATGCCGAGGCTTTCAAAAAGGGCGAGCCTCTTTGCTTCGAGGTCGTTGCCTTCCATAATGAACTTCTGCTCGGCGGTCAGAGAATCGAGCAGCCAGGTAAGCTCGTCTGCTATCACCTTAGCCCGCTTTTCGGAAACGAAAGCGGACAACGCCTCAAAATGGCGGTTGTACTTTTCCATAAACGCTATGACTTCCTTTGCGGTCTCAACATTCATTTCCGATCCCTCCTTACTTTCCGTAAACGGCTTTTATGCGATCATTGTTGAGGCTACCGCGTCCGAGGACACGGGTACATTGTCTCCGGCATATTTTGCTGCGAGCGCGGCAAGTCTTTCCTCACTTGCGGAGCCGCCGACTCTTGCGGCGATAGCGCTCTGTGCCGCGTTCAGCGAACGGGCGCGGTCGAATTCGATCTTATCCGTATTGGAAGCTGCCTTTCCTGCCCCGTCGCTCTTTTTGGCAGCGGAGGCGCGGTTGTACTTCTTGTACGCGTTGATCGGATTGATGCCAAGATTACTGATCTCCATATCATTCAACTCCTTTGCGGCGCAACGCGTCTTCGGACCTCATATCCGTCACGCAGTCTGCGCTTTTTACTACATTTATAATATCGTCACGCGCTCCGAAAACTTTAGCTTTTTCGGACTTTTTTTCGGCAGCCGGATATTTTCTCCGTTTTACACAAAACAAGCATAAAAAAACGGCGGTTTTGCGGGAATTTTCACAAATCCGTAACGTTTTCACGTTACAAAACAAATAAATGCGTGCAAATCAAGTCTGTCCAATTATACCATTTTTATTAAGGGATTGCATGAGTTTTCCGCATTTTTGTGAAAACCGCCGCTAAAATTTGTAAGATACGACAATTTCCGGCAAAAGATTGACATTCCGCGCCGTACCATTTATAATTAGAGCATAACACTCCGCGGAGCGAAAAAATACAGTAAACGGTACGAAAGTTTTTGCAACCTTTTCCCGCCCCGCAGAGTGTTATATATGAAAGCCGGAAAAAGCTTGGATTTTGAGAGGGATATAAAATGACGGAACTTTCCTTGCGTACGAGGGAAAGCTTTGATGCCGTTATGAGAAAATACGCCGACATGGTGTACCGCCTCGCCTATTCGCGGACGGGCAGCACCTTCGACGCGGACGACATATTGCAGGAGGTCTTCCTGCGGTACATAAAGGCGGATAAGACTTACAACGATGAGGAGCACCGGAAGGCGTGGCTGCTCCGGATAACCATAAACTGCACCCGTTCCTACGCCTCATCGGCGTGGAACCGCCACACGGACTACGACGAGCCCGACCCGAACATCGGAGCCGAGGATCCCGCGCTGAAAAACGCCGAGACGAAGAACGATGTAATGAACGCGCTCATGAGCCTGCCCGAGAAATACCGCACCGCCATATACCTGCTCTACTATGAGGATATGTCCGTGGCGCAGATAGCGAAAACGGTCGGCACGAGCGAAACAAATGTCAAAACACGGCTTTCCCGCGGGCGGGAAATGCTGAAAGAAAAGCTGGAAGGAGTTGAGTTTGATGTTTAAGGAACAACTGAATATGTCATTTGAGAATATCAAGCCGTCTCCCGAGCTCCTTGACCGCATTTCCGCCATGATGAGCGAGGAAGTGAGCCGCAAAAAGCCGCCCCTGCAAATGCGGGCGGTGAAGTACGCGGGTATCGCCGCCGCTGTGGCACTCGCCGCCGGAGGAACTCTGCTCGCCGTGAACAACGCGAACCACGGCATAGACACCGCCGGAAAAGGATACAGTATTGCTGCTGCCGCCGCGGACACGCCTGTCACCGCACTTCCCGAGACCGCCGCAGCCGTGCAGGCTGCCGGCGCTGAGGAGCCCGCGGCGGAGGAAATGGCGATCCTCCAAGCCGGGATCCCTGTTACCGAGGCAGCCTACACGGCGGAGGAAGCGGAGGAGGCTGAGCCCGAGGCAGCAATGTTCATCATGGCTGCCGATTCCGCGCCCGTCGATGAAAACGGCATGACCGCGGACTATGACGCGGGAGCCGGTGCCGAAGACAACGCAGTCGCACCGTTTGTAGCAAAGATAGCGCCGGAGACGACCTCTGCCGACGGTGAAGCTCCCCTCTTCCCCGACGCAGTCGCCGAAGCCGCCGAAGCCGCGGCACCCCCAGTCCCCGAGGAAGCCATTATGGAAATAGCCTCCATAGAATCCGCAGACGCGTATGACCCGAGCAGAGCCGCGATTATTGACGGTGCCTCCGCGGACTATTTGCTCCCCGAGGAGCCGGTATCAGCCGATGAGCTCCCGATTGAAGAGCCAACAGCGGTTGAAGAGACTGCGGAAGATGAAGCGGAGGTGTTCATTATCACCGTGGACGACCCCACAGGCGTGATTACCGATATCCCGAAGACCGCAGCGTGCGGCGAGATTTTCGAGATAAAAACCGGCGTGGTATATGACGCGGACGTGCTGATATACGCTGACGGCGAGGAGGTCGCAAGAACTCACTACGACTCGGATTACTGGGGCTTCATGTTCACCATGCCCGACCACGACGTCGTTATCACCGTGAAATTCTCCGGCGAGTGGTGATAAACCGCCTCCAATATGCAAAAATGCCCCTCGGTCACACGACCGGGGGGCTTTCGTTATCTTCTCTTTTCGCCCTTGATGAACACGCCGATGAAGCTTGTTCCGGCATTCGCGGCGACGACGCTGCCGACGCTGTTTATCATCGCGAGCTTGCTGCCGGACTTTTGCTCGTACTTCTTGATGAACTCGTCCTCGAGCTCCGCCGCAAGAGACCTTCCTATTATAAAAGGTGTCTTGGGGATAGCACGTCCGCCGAGGTAGTCAACGAGCGCGTCAACGGCTTTCTTCTCACCGCGCGGCTTCACGACCACCTTTGTCTCGTCGTCTATCATCTGCACTATGGGCTTGATGTTCATCAGCTCACCCACCACCGCCGAGGCAGCCTTGATACGTCCCGACTTCTTTGCGTGGCGGAGGTTGAACAGCATGAGGTACAGCTCGCAGCAGTCGAACCAGTCCTCCAGATACGCGAGGACTCTGTCCATGCTCTGCCCCGCCTCCAGCTTCCTGGCAGCCTCGACAACGGGATAGCCGTAGCCGAGGGAATATGTATGGCTGTCGAGGATATGGAACTTTGTCTCACCTGCCTTGCCTTCGGTCTTCATGCGCTCCGCCGCCTCGACTGCGTTCGCGTAGGTAGCGCTGCCCGCACTGTTTATCAGCACCACGATGACGTCCTTTACCCCTTCATTCACGCACTCGGTGAACTTCTCCTCGAACCTGAACTCGGTTATCTGCGAGGTTTTGGGGATCTCCTCAGTCTCCGCGATACGGCGAAGGAACTCCTCGCCCGTCATATCCACGCGCTCTTTAAGGGACTCCCCTCCGAGCGTTATGTCGAACGGCATTATTTCTATACCGTATCTCTTCTCGTCCTCGACGCTGATGTCGCAGCCGCTGTCAGCTATAATAACATAGTTTCTCATACTTATTCTCCGTTTTTCTGTGCTCCCGCCCAGTCGTAATTATCCAGTCTGCCGTAGTTGTTCAGCTTCGGGAAGCCCCACTGCCGCAGCACCTCATACGCGCCCACAGCCACACTGTTCGACAGGTTGAGGCATCTTGCCCTGTCGTCGTATATCATGGGTATGCGCACACATCTCGGCTCATTGCGCAGGAGCATCAGCTCGGGCAGTCCCCTGTCCTCGTTCCCGAATACTATAAATACCTTATCGGGGTAGCTCACCTCGCAGTAGTTGTTCACCGCCTTAGAGGAAAAGAACCTGAACTCGCCGTCGGGATTTCTCGCGAAAAGCTCGCCTATGCCGTCGTAGTATGTAAGGTCGAGAAGCCGCCAGTAGTCCAGTCCCGCACGTTTCAGGTGCTTGTCGTCAACGCTGAAGCCCATAGGCTTTACTATGTGCAGTCTTGCCCCCGTCACCGCGCAGGTGCGCACGACATTTCCCGTGTTAGGCGGTATATCCGGGTTGACAAGTACGATATTCAGCTCCATTTGCCCCTCCGATAAAAAATACTTTGACTATTATAGCACTTTTCCGGGCATTAGTCAAGAGCGGAAGATCATGCTTTATTCCCGTTCAGTCCGTGAGCTTTATGGGCTTGTCGGTCAGCCTGAAGCCGAACACCGCGCCGCATTTTCTGCACGCGAGAGCGGAGACCGTTGAGCTCTTCTTTACCAGACCCTTCTGTCCGTCCGGTATGAACGCTACTCCGTAAGCGCTTTCGAGGGAGCCGGTCATTATTTCTTCACTTCCGCAGCAAGGACATTTGTTTTCCATAGATATTTCCTCCGTTCAGGTTTCGTTTATACTATAACAGCTTTTTTCTTGCCGTTCTTGTTTCTCGGGTAATCCTGTATGCGGCTGATGTAATCGGTGTTAAGTATCTGTTTATTGCCGTTCTTATCCTCTATCTCGACCCAGTTCTCCTCGATCCTGGTCATAGTTCCGGTAACTCCGCCGGAGCTGCCAGCCCATGCTATTACTTCTTTTCCGATGTAGCTTTTTACGAGTTCATTCATTGCTATTTCTCCGTTTCCGCGTTTTATTTTATTTCTTTTTGATACTCTGAGCTGTCTGAGCTGCAATGCACGTCTTGCGGGAATGATCACCAGAAACAAAATCAGGAATATCCACCAATACGTCCACCATTCCATCAGCATTCCCCCTTATGCTTTATCTATACTATAGTAGTATATAGCATATTCACAAATTTATCAAGCATCATTTCTCACAAATTACAAACAAAAAAGACTGTTATTTATCACAAAACAACAATCTCTATCATATAAGCGCGAAGCGATCAGAAGTTTTTGGAAAGAGGGGGTCTGGGGGAGAAAACCTTTTTTCAAAAAGGTTT
>CAJOMV010000117.1 GCA_905235805.1 uncultured Ruminiclostridium sp. | reverse complement strand
TTCTCGGTTCGCCGCCTCCGTGCGGCGTTTTGGAAACTTACTCAAGGCGTCCTGCCTTGCACAAAAGTTTTCCCCCAGTCTCGAGCGTTCAAAGCAGGACGCTTTGAGTTTTTCGCCAAAAGCGCGCATCTAAGCGAAAAACAAGCGACCAAAGCGCGTAAGCGCCGGCTCGAGCGAAAGCGACCATTATGATATCAGTGATCATACCCGCCTACAACGAGCGGGAAAATGTTGAAAATACGGCGAAAGTCATCGGAAATATACTGAGAGACAACGGCACGGAGTACGAGCTGCTGTTCATAGACGACGGCTCCAAGGACAACACATGGGAAATAATCGAAAAGCTGGCGGAAAGTGACCCGTCGGTGCGCGGGCTGAAATTCTCGCGGAACTTCGGTAAGGAGGGCGCGATCTTCGCGGGGCTGAAAAACTGCGTGGGAGACTGCGCCGTGGTCATCGACTGCGACCTCCAGCACCCGCCGGAGCTTATCCCGCAAATGCTGAAAATGCATGAGCAGGGGTATGAGGTCGTCGAGGCTGTCAAAGCGAGCCGCGGCAAGGAAAGCTTGCTGTACAAGATGTTCGCAAAGACCTTCTACCGCATAATGCGCACCTCCTCAAACGTGGACCTCGACAGGGCTAGCGATTTCAAGCTGATGGACAGAAAGGTGATAGACGCGCTGAACGAAATGCCGGAGCGGATAACCTTCTTCCGGGCGCTGTCAAGCTGGGTAGGCTTCAGGAGCGGACGGATAGAGTTCGAGGTGGCGCCGAGAAAAGCAGGCACCTCCAAATGGAGCTTTCGGAAGCTTGTGAAATTTGCACTCAACAATATCACGAGCTTCACCAATTTCCCGATGCAGCTCGTTACGGGAATGGGGATAGTATTCCTTGTATTTGCCGTCGTGCTCGGCATACAGAGCCTTGTGAGGTTCTTCTCAGGCACCGCGCAGGAGGGCTTCACCACAGTCTATCTGATAATACTCCTTGCCGCTTCCATGATAATGATAGGGCTCGGCGTCATCGGGTACTATATTTCAAAAATATATGAAGAGATAAAATTCAGACCAAGATATATAATTTCGGTAGATACAAAGAACAGAAAGGACAAAGACAGGAACAATGACAGGAACGTCTGAAATAAGAAGGTTCCCGGAGTACGCGCTTAAAGGCATCAGGCGCTTCTTCACCACCGACAGGCAGCTTTGGATATCCTTCGCGGTACCGTGCCTCACTCTTCTTATCTCATACTTTATTTTCGGAGTTTATCCGTTCGGTGAAAGGTCGGTGCTCTCGCTCGACCTGAACGGACAGTATGTGTATTACTACGACCACATGTATGATGTCCTCGCAGGAAAGGAAAGCATATTCTATTCGTGGAACCGCAACCTCTCCGGTGAGTTCATGGGCATAATCGGGTATTACCTCGCAAGCCCCTTCAACCTGCTGGTATGGATATGGCCGAGAGAGTGCATAACAGAGGGTCTGCTGACCATGATGGTCACAAAGGTCGGCGCTATCGGGCTCTGCACGGCGATATACTTGAGCCGCGGCAAGGGCTACGGGCGGTTCACGACCATTATCTTCTCGTCCTGCTACGCTCTGTGCGCGTACACGCTGGAGCAAACCATGAACCCGATGTGGCTGGACGGAGTGATGATACTCCCTATCGTCGTGTACGGCATTGAAAAGCTGATAGACGAGGGCAGGTTCATAATGCTGACGATATCGCTGGTGTACGCCTTCACGACCTGCTTCTATATCGGCTTTATGATAGGTATTTTCTCGGCGATATACTTTCTGTATTATTGCTGCGTTACTCACAAGAAGAATTTTTACAGGCTGTTTATATGGAGAGGGCTGACCTTCACGGGTATAGCGATAGTATCGGTGATGATGTCGGCGTTCATGCTGCTGCCGGTATATCACTCGCTCTCCTACGGCAAATTCGATTTCTCGGATAATGTTACGGAGGCTACCTCGCTCGACACGAACTTCCATTTTGTGGAAATGCTCGACAAGATGTTCCCGGGAAGCTACGACACCTGCCGCATGAGCGGGCTGCCGTTCCTGTACTGCGGAACGATAGTGCTGATAATGGTGCCGTGCTTCTTCTTCATGAAGAAGATTCGCGGACGTGACCGCATCGGCGCGGCTGTGATCATCTCGATACTCTGCCTCTCGATGTATGTCAAGCAGGTGGATATGGTGTGGCACGGGGGACAGCTCCCGAACTGGCTGCCGTACAGATACAGCTTCATGCTGTCATTCCTGCTGGTGACCTTCGCGGCAAGAGCGTTCGACAGCATCGGCGAAATAACGAAAAAGCGGCTCACGATAAGCGCGCTCGCGTGGTTCGTGATACTGCTGCTGATAGAGAATTCCGACACGATGAACACCGACGTGAACAGGGACGTGATGGACAGTATAACCGTCATACTCCCGGCGCTGCTGATACTGCTGCTCGTCTCGGCGGCGATAGTGCAGCTGAAGGACAAGGTGGCGAAGAACAAGACAGTGTGGTGCGTCATGCTGTGTGTCATACTGCTGGGCGAGGGCTTCTACAACACCTTAGTACAGCTCTACAAGCAGCACGGCGATATAGTGTATTCCACCCGTCCCTCATACAATGACGTGATACAGCCCCTGCGCGAGGCGGTAAACGATATAAAGGCAAAGGACGACGGCTTCTACCGCATTGAAAAGACCTTCTTCCGTACTGTGAACGACCCTATGGCGGTCAATATGTACGGACTTTCCCACAGCTCGAGCACACTGAACTCAAAGCCTATCGAGCTGCTCGCACGGCTCGGCTTCACCTCCCGGAGCCACTACACCCGTTACTCGGGCGCTACCGAGATAACAAAGAGCCTGTTCGGTGTGAAGTATGAGCTGTCCTGCCCGGACAATGCCACCAAGAACATCGGATCGGCGGCGGATATTACCGTGACGGAGAACGAGCTTGCGCTCCCCATGGCGTACCTTGTGAACCCGGACATCATGGAGACCGAGCTCGCGGAGACAAAGCCCTTCGAGAACCAGAACAGGCTGCTGACGGCAATGCTGGGGAAGGATCTCGCTTCCGAGTACTTTATCCGCATAATCAACAGCGCCGAGACGCCCGTTGACCTCGAAAAGACCAACGTGACGCAGGGCAAGACCACCGACGGTCACCACAGCTTCAAGGTCGTGGACAGCAAGAAGAACGCCGAGCTGGTATATACCCTGACGATGCCGGAGACCTCACCGCTGTATATGTTCCTGCCGTCCAAGTACGAACGCACGGTGAACGTGTGGCTGAACAGGGAGAAGTTCCTCGGCACCTACTTCGAGGGCGACAACAACAGCATCATGAAGATAGGAGATTTCAAGCAGGGCGAGAAGGTCATCATCGGTCTGACGCTCACCAAGGACGACCTCTACTTCAAGGAGGCACAGTTCGTTTATCTCAATTCCGAAGCGATAGAGCGCGACCTGAAGTCCCTTGCGGAAATGAATACCGAGACGGTCGCGGAACGTCCCACTCCTACCTCCATGAAGGTGACTGTGAACTCTCCCGGAGACAGATACCTGTTCACCTCTATCCCGGACGAGAAGGGGTGGGAGGTATTCATAGACGGGCAGAGGGCTGAATTTACCGACCCCGACGACCCGACAAAGACCGTGAACTATCTCATAGCGCTGGATTCGCTGCTTACCGTCCCGCTTACAAAGGGGACGCATACCATAGAGTTCCGCTTCACCACGGCGGGGTATCCTGTCGCCGTATTCGTGAGCATAGGCGGGCTGATACTGTTCATAGCCGCGATAGTGATATACCGCAGGTTCTTCCCGGGACAGCCCGCGGCGGAGGACGAGGAGACCGACGAACAGGATATCACGGACGTTCAGGAAAGCACAAACACAGAAAGCTCCGGGGAGCAGGGACTTTCGGACGAAAGCCCTGACTCCTTCTGAGATATAATTACAACAAAAGAGGTACACTTCTATGCTGATGACAATTGACGTAGGCAACACGAACACCGTGTTCGGAGTATTCGACTGCAAGGACGAGCTCGTATTCGGTATGAGGATACAGACGAACGCCTCCAGAATGGCGGACGAGTACACGGTGATGATATCCGACCACATGAGGTTGAGCAGCCTTGACGCGAAAGAGATAGACAGCGCTATCATCTCGTCGGTCGTTCCACCCGTTACCGAGCAGATACGGACATCGCTCCGGCGGCTGTTCGGCATTGACTGCATGATAGTGGGTCCAGGGGTAAAGACGGGGCTGAATATACGGATAGATGACCCCGCAACACTGGGCGCGGATATGTGCTGCGCGGGCGTGGCGGCGAAGAATTTCTACACCCTCCCTAGCATTATAATCGACCTCGGCACCGCAAGCAAGGTGTTCGCGGTGAACGAGCGCGGGGATTTCCTCGGCGGCATCATCTCCGTAGGCGTGGAAATGGCGTTCTCGGCGCTTTCGTCCGGTACAGCGGCTCTCCCGCTCATCACGGGCGGCGAGGTAGACCACGCCATCGGCACCAACACGGTCGACAGTATGCGGGCAGGTGTTATCATCGGCATGGCTTCGATGATGGACGGCTTTATACAGCGGTTCAATGAGGAAATGGGCGGCGCTAAGGCTATTGTCGCCACCGGCGGGTACTCCCCCCTCGTTATCCCCTACTGCCGCACAAAGAACATAATCTATGACGCAGACCTGCTCCTCAAGGGTATGCTTGCGATATACAAGAAGAATAAATGATCGGAGATCGTAAAACAGAAGGGTCGTGATAGATGTGAGATCGCCCGACGATTTCATTTGCTATGGAGGAATGGCATTATGATACGCTTAGCCGTTATGAGCGATATCGACGGCATAAATGTTCTGCACACTCAGCTCCATATACAGCACATCGGGTACCGTCCCGATATATTCGCTCCCATTGAACAGCCCGTCTTTGACAGCCTTATGGTGCCATACATAGAAATGGACGGTAAGGATATCATCATCTCGGAAAATGACGGCATGATCGACGGCTACGCCGCTGTCACGGTATGCGACACCTCAAAGGGCGCGGGCGAGATACTGCTGTTCACGTTTATCGAGGTGAACGAGCTCTGCGTTGCCGAAAACGCGCAGGGAAAGGGCATCGGCACCGCACTCATGGACGCGGTGAAGGAGTACGCGCGGGAAAAAAACGCGAAATTCGTGGAGCTCGGCGTTCAGGCGCAGAATACAGAGGCACAGGAATTTTATAAAGCGAACGGAATGTTTGTAAAGAGTTATAAAATGCAATTCAGGATACAATAAGAAAGGAATAACAAAAAATGACAGTTTATGAAGATTTACAGCGCCGCGGACTGCTCGCGCAGCTTACCGACGAAAAGGAGATAGCCGACCTCATCAACAACGGCAAGGCTACGTTCTACATCGGTTTCGACCCCACAGCGGACAGCCTCCATGTAGGGCATTTCATGGCGCTCTGCCTTATGAAGCGTATGCAGCTCGCCGGGAACCGCCCGATAGCGCTGCTCGGCGGCGGCACGGGTCTCATCGGCGACCCCTCCGGCAAGACCGATATGCGCAAGATGCTTACAAAGGAGACCGTAGAGCACAACATAGAGTGCTTCAAGAAGCAGATGAGCCGCTTCATCGAATTCGGCGACGACAAGGCGATAATGGTCAACAACGCCGACTGGCTGCTCGACCTCAATTATGTAGAGCTTCTGCGGGAGGTAGGAGCGTGCTTCTCGGTAAACAATATGCTCCGGGCGGAATGCTACAAGCAGCGTATGGAGCGCGGACTTTCCTTCCTCGAGTTCAACTACATGATCATGCAGAGCTATGATTTCTATATGCTCTACAAGAAGTACGGCTGCAATATGCAGTTCGGCGGCGACGACCAGTGGAGCAATATGCTCGGCGGTACCGAGCTTATCAGAAAGAAGCTCGGCAAGGACGCGTACGCTATGACGATCACCCTTCTGCTCAACTCCGAGGGCAAGAAAATGGGCAAGACCGAGAAGGGCGCTGTATGGCTCGACGCAGACAAGACCAGCCCCTACGAGTTCTTCCAGTACTGGAGAAATGTGGCTGACGCCGACGTTGTCAAGTGCCTGAAGCTCCTCACCTTTATCCCGATCGAGGAGATAGAGGAGATGGAGCAGCACCTTGAGGACGCTGCCTTCAATCAGGCAAAGGAGCGCCTCGCTTTCGAGCTCACGAAGATGATACATGGCGAGGACGAGGCAAACAAGGCTCTCGCAGCCGCCAGGAGCGTATTCGGCGGCACAGGCGTTTCCGACGATATGCCCACCACCGAGATACCCGCCGACAAGTTCACCGACGGCAAGATAGGCATTCTCGACCTGCTTACCCTCACAAACCTTGCCCCCTCCAAGCGTGAGGCAAGAAACCTCATCGCAGGCGGCGGCGTCCTCGTCAACGATACCAAGATCGCCGACCCCAATGAGCTGATCGCTGTCGATGATTTCGTAGTCATCAAGAAGGGTAAAAAGGTCTTCCATAAAGCAAAGAAAGTCTGAGCCGGTCGCTTTGTCGCTGGCGCTCGAGTGCCTCCGGCGGCAATCTGTCGGTCAGCCCCTCTGTCACCTGCGGTGACACCTCCCCAGCGGGGAGACCAC
>CAJOMV010000116.1 GCA_905235805.1 uncultured Ruminiclostridium sp. | reverse complement strand
TCTCTCCCCTGCACCCCTCTCTCCCTCTCCTCCTTCCACCCGCGGGAAAGGCGAATTGCTTCGCATGCGCCCCGATAGGGTCTGCGCCTGACGATAGAAAAGAATACAGAAAGCCTGTCGGAATGACGGGCTTTTTTCTGTAGCTGTGTGCGAAGAGGAGCGCTTGACAATTTCGGGAATGTGTATTATAATAGGTATAATTATTTTCTGATGTAAGAGGAATTATGGTATTTTCAAGTCTTGTCTTTATATTTATATTTCTTATCGGGACGCTGACGATATACTATATCGTGCCGAAATGGGCAAAAAATACGGTCATACTTGCAAGCAGCCTGATATTCTACGCCTGGGGCGAGCCGGTCTACCTCGTCGTGATGATAATATCGACGCTGATAGATTACTTCGCGGGACTGATCATATGGAAATTCGGGAAGAATAAGCATATCAGGCGGCTCTGTCTGATAGTGTCGATAGTGATGAACCTGTCGCTGCTGTTCACCTTCAAGTACAGCGGCTTTATTGCGCGGAATGTAAACGCGTTGGCGGGGCAGACGATCTTCGACCCCGCAAAGACCTACTTCCTCGGGATAGATTTCCTCCCGCTCAATATCCTTCCTATCGGGATCAGCTTCTTCACCTTCCAGTCCATGTCCTACACGATAGATATGTACCGCGGGGAGATCGAGGTACAGAAGAACCTGATAAACTTCGGGGCGTTCGTGACAATGTTCCCGCAGCTCGTGGCGGGTCCTATCGTCCGCTACACCGATATCTCGAAGGAGATAAACAGCCGCCGTATAAACATAGACATTGTGTATGACGGCGTTGTGAGATTTATCACGGGCATGGGCAAAAAGATACTGATCGCCAACAGTGTAGGGCAGCTCTGGGATACGGTGCTGCTGTATGACCGGGCGGAGACCTCGGTGCTGACGGCATGGATAGGCATAATTGCGTATACTTTGCAGATATACTTCGACTTCTCCGGCTACTCGGATATGGCTATCGGTCTCGGTAAGATGATGGGCTTCAACTTCCCCGAGAACTTCAACTACCCTTATCTCTCGAAGAGCATAGCGGAGTTCTGGCGGCGCTGGCACATCACCCTCGGCGCCTGGTTCCGCAGCTATGTGTATATCCCCCTCGGCGGCAACCGCAAGGGGCTGGCGCGCACGGTGTTCAACCTTGCGGTGGTATGGCTCCTTACGGGTATATGGCACGGCTCCGACTGGACGTTTATCCTGTGGGGCTGCCTTTACGGTGTGCTCATAATCATGGAGAGACTGTTCCTCGGGAAGCTTCTGGACAAGCTCCCGGACTGGATATGCTGGCTCTACACCATGCTGCTTGTAATGCTCGGTTGGGTGCTGTTCGCTTCCCCCGACATCTCGACCGCCTTCTCGTATATGGGCAATATGTTCGGCTCGAGCGGTGTGCTCTCCGATGACAGAGCACTCTACCTGCTGAAAAACTACGCTGTGGTGCTGATATTCGGCATTTTCGGCGCGACGGACGCATGGAAGATAATCGTGGAGACCGCGGAATGCAGGCTCCCCGCCTTGGTGCACTGGGCTACCCCGTTCTGTAAGGCTGCGGTGTTCGTGCTCTGCACGGCGTACCTTGTGGACGCGACCTATAACCCGTTCCTGTACTTTATTTTTTGAGGGAGCAGCAATGAAGAAAAAAACAAAAGCCTACAAAATGGTGACTGTCGCGCTGTTTGCGGCGATACTGATAATATTGCCTGTGCTTACGTTTGTGTTCAACGACTGGAGTGACCCTACGCCGCACTCCGAAAATGAGAACCGCGACCTCGCGGCATTTCCGAATGTCACCTTCGACAAATTCAAGGACGAAACGCTGATGACCGGTATCGAAGACTGGTTCTCCGACCGCTTTTACGGGCGCGAGGAATGGATAAAGCTCCGCAACGGCACAGAGCGCCTCATCGGCAAGACAGATGTGAGCGGCGTTTACACAGCCGACGACCGCATGATGGAGATATGGGGCGGATTTGACGAGGAATATGTCGGAAAGGGTCTGAACGCTCTGAACAAGTTCGCGGACAAGCACCCCGATATGCCGATGTATTTCATGCTCGCGCCGACCTCGCAGGAGGTCTATGCTGGGCTGTTCCCGCAGGGGGCACCGATAGGCAGCGAGGCGGAGCTTTTCGAGTACTGCCGCGAAAAGCTCCCGACCATGACCGCGGTAAACGTGATGTCTGCCCTGAAATCCCACAGCGCGGACTATATCTACTACCGCACCGACCACCACTGGACGACCTTCGGAGCGTATCTCGCGTACTATGACGCCGCTAAGGCTATGGGCTTCAAGCCCTCCGAGCTCAACGAGTTCGATATCGAGCACGCCTCTGTCAGCTTCCGCGGCACGCTCTATTCCAAAACGCTCGACGACAGCGTGACTCCCGATATCATCGACTATTACCACCTGCGCGGTGAGGGACCGATAAAGCTCACGATAGGCGAGAACACCTACGACAGCCTTTATTTCAGGGACTTCCTGAATGTCAAGGACAAGTACAGCTCCTATCTCGGGCAGAACTCCCCTCAGATGGAGATAACCACCGAGGTAGAGGGACCCTCCCTGCTGATATTCAAGGACAGCTACGCGCACTGCCTTATACCGTTCCTGACTGCCCATTTCAGCAGGATAACGGTGCTCGATATGCGTTATATACACGACGGTATATCAAACCATGTGAATGTTGACGATTACGACTCGGTGCTGTTCGTCTACAACGCCATATCCTTCTCGCAGGACAGGGATATCCGCGGCATAAGCATCGACTGACGGAGGTATCATGGAAACAAGAGTAGCGGTCATAGGAATTATCGTGGAGGAGCCCGACAGCGCAGAAAAGGTGAATTCCGTGCTCCATGAGTACGGCGGGTATATCATAGGAAGAATGGGTATCCCATACCGGCAGAAGGGTATCAGCATAATCAGCATAGCCGTCGATGCCCCTCAGGACGATATCTCGGCACTCAGCGGAAAGCTCGGCAGGATACGCGGCGTGAGCGTCAAAGCCGCCTACGCTAAAGGTTATTGAGAGACGCTCGCGCTCTGGTCGCTGGCGCTCGAGCCTGGGGGAAAAATTTTTTTGAAAAAAAATTTTCCCCCAGCCCCCCTTCACGCAGCACGAGACTGCGGTAGGCTCCCCAGAAGCGCTGCATGATGCAGCGCTTCTGG
>CAJOMV010000115.1 GCA_905235805.1 uncultured Ruminiclostridium sp. | reverse complement strand
GCGCAGCAATTAAAGTTTTTTGAAAGGGGGTCTGGGGGAAAAATTTTTTTCAAAAAATTTTTCCCCCAGTCTCGAGCGCCAGCGACCATATCGCCGCGAGGCGACGGCTCGAGCGTAAGCGACATTTCAACATACGGAGGACACTATGGCAAGGATCTCGGAAGCACAAAAGGAAAACATATCTCTGATGAGCGTAGATCTGGGCGGCTCGATGTCGAGTGCGCAGATCAGGGTGGAATCGAAGGGCAACCCGGTACTGATAATCGGACTGGGCGGCACGGGCATGGACGCTCTGCTGTACACGAAGCAGCTGATAAACAAGCGCTTCAAGATACCGGACGACGCGCCGAACAAGGCTCTCGCTATCCCGGACAATATCCGCGTGCTGGGTATCGACTCGGACAACACATACTTCCGCAAGAAGACCGACAAGAAGGACGGCGAAATGCGGTTCGCGGTGGGTGAATACGTCTCTATTTCCGCGTCTGTGGAGCGCTTCCTCGCCAACGAGCACCTCATTCCCCCGTATGTGCGTGAGTGGCTCGACGACCCGAAGCGCATCTACTCCAAGGTCAAGGGCGGCGGAGACGACGGCGCGAACGGCATAAGACAGTCGGGGCGCATACTGCTGTTCAACTCCATAAACGCCGTTGTCAAGGCTATCACCGTGAACGTACAGAAGCTCCTCACCGGAATGATGCCCGACCAGAGACTTCAGGTATTCATTCTCTCGGGTATCAGCGGCGGCACCGGAAGCGGCACCTTCATCGACATACCCTACATCGTCCGGGAGATAATCACCCGTCAGGGCAAGACAAACTTCGACATAATGGGATTTCTCTTCACGCCCGACGTGAACCTCTCCCGCGTGGACGACCTCAATATCCAGAGATACATCAAGCGCAACGGCTTCGCGGCATTGCAGGAGCTCGAATACCTCATGGATATGCACTCCCACATGTTCGACCCCTTCAAGCAGAGATATTCCGAGAGCTTCGAGGTCATAAGCACCGAAAGACCGTACGACACCTGCCTCTTCGTCTCGGCGAGCGGCAAGGACGGCTTCGTGCTCAAAAACCCCGCGGAGCAGTACAAATTCAGCCTTTCGATAGCGGCGGAGGGTATCTGCAACTTCATCTCCTCCTCCGACAGTCAGGGCGATTTCAGCATAGACTCCTTCCGCGTCAACCTCGGTCAGGCGCTGGCGGGCATCATACCCCAGTACCCCATGCTCAACGTGTATTCCTCGGTGGGCGCTTCGGCGGCGATACTGCCGAAATCCGAGGTGCTCGAGTACCTCACCGGCAAGGTGTTCGCGCACATGAACACCCTTAACAACAACGCGCCCTCCAATGAGCAGAGAATGGTGTTCCTCGGCACTATCGGTCTTGACAACATCTCCGTGCAGTCCTACTTCGACGCGCACAGACCCGCGCTGTTCGACGGCGGTATCGAGAACCCCGTGTTCCGTCCGCAGGCTCTCAAGATGAACAAGAGAAGCGTGGAGGAGATGGGAGAGGAATGGCTGCTGCGTGTTGAGAAGGAATACCGCGCCATACTCCCGGACGCTACCGAGGCATTCTTCCAGAAGTTTGTGCAGGCTGCGGAGCTAAGCTTCTGCAATACCGCGGAGGGTCCCTTCTATATCGCCAGCCTCATCAGCGCCGAGGACAGATACTGCCTTTTAAAGAAGCTGCGCACCTGCATAAGCGAGGAGGTCGGCTTACAGAGCGAGTTCTCATCGCAGAAGCTCATGGAGAAGAAGAACGCTGCCGACCTCGCGTACCGCAATTTCGTGAACAAGGGCTTCCTCGACCTCACCTCGAGCGCCCGCAAGGACTATTTCAATATCATCTCGCAGTACTATCAGAACAAGGCTGATTCCGTGCGCTGCGACTACACCATAAAGCTGTACAGCGACCTCGTGGCGCGTATCAGCAACTATTACAGCGAGCTTATCGAGAACCTCGTGGGTATCCTCGATTACCTGCGCGTTGTCTGCGAAAAGAACCTCAATATCGTTACCGGCGCGGAGAACGCAACATCGGGCGTGCTCAGCAAGACATACGAATGGAAGATGTACGACATCAAGAGCGAGCAGAACGTGCTCGAAAAGCTCAATGAGGAGCTCAGCGGGGTAGACCTCGACAACGCCGTGTCGGATATCCTCCGCCGCTTCCTCGATGAATTCAAGAACACCCGCTCGAAGGACGATTTCGATGTCTCCACCTTCATCAGCGACAGCATTGCCGCCCACTTCTCCGAGACGCTGAGCCAGTCCATGAGCGAGTTCTTCGAGGCACGCTATCCGTCGGCAGCTTCGAGAGCCGACGCTGCAAGACAGCTCTTGAACGAGCTCCGTGCGCGCTCAAACATCATGTACCCCTGCTCCACCTCGGCTGACACCGCGGAGATACTCTACGCCTCCATACCCAGCCAGTCGGGACCGATAGAAGCCGCCGCTGACGAGGACGAGGTGCTCTGCAAGCATAAGATCATCAGCCCCTACAACAACCGTATCTCGATATTCACCTTCGGCGCGGGACTTGCCGTGGCGCACCACAACACCGTCCACCTGTTCGAGTCGGATTACTATTCCTTCGTTTCCGAGACCGGCGGCACAAAGGACGTGAATATGATAGGTCAGCATCTGTATTCCACATACAGCGGACTGCGTGACACGGATTGGTTCAGGCTCCCGAGCCCGATACACGATACCCTTCGTCCGAAGGAATTCGTCACCGAGAACACCGAGAAGGTGCATAAGCAGAACGAAGCCAACCGCGCGGTATTCGCCCGTGCGCAGGAGGCGGGGATAATAGATGCCGTGGGCAACGTGAGATACGATGAGAAGCTCACCGCCGAGGCAGTGAAGGCGATATCCTTCGACCCGACAAAGCCCTCCTCCATAAAGGACGCCAAGACGAAGCTCGGGGAGTTCATCGAGAGCATAAAGAATGCCCCCGTGCTGTTCACCCTCAACCCCGTCAACTATATGAACGCCACCGACACCGACAAGGTGAGAGAGGCGTATGTGCGCACCTACGGCGCGTGGAAGTACACCGAGCAGATGCTTGCCGCTTACGACGCGGCAAACGCGGCGATAGAAGAGTGCGACGGCGTGATGAACAAGGAAAAGGGTGCGAACAAGCTCCTGAAGAATATGTTCGACGCACTGTTCGCGGGAGTGATATTCAAGGAAAAGACCTTCTTCCGCTATCTCGACGCGGCGGGCGACAACGTGAATATCCTCAACACCCTGTCTATCTCCGATACCACGGAGCAGCGCTACTTCTTCTACTATGTGCTGTTCGAGAAGTATCAGGCTCTCGACGAGACGAAGCGCGCGTACATCGCCAAGAAGGCGCAGTCCGCCCACGCCGAGGATATCCCCGACGAGCACGTTGAGTTCCTGCGCTCCATGAAGAAGCACATCACCGCTTCGATAAAGGCTATCGACGACTTTGAGGCAGAGTTCTCCGGCGACGATGAGGAGCGGGAGCAGGATATCATCAAAAAATACAGAAAGCTCCGTGAAATGGCTGACAGCTCGCTTGAACTGCTTGAATGATGAAAGAATTACTGCAAAAGATAGATGAAATAATGGGCGGCGGCGCGGCGAGCGAGACGGAAGCCTCGGTCACCGCGGAGTTCCCCGCTATGTTCCTGTATGTGGGGGACAGGGCGGCGGAAAGCTGCCCGCTCATACGGGAGCGGCTGAAGAGCCGCCTGAAAAACAGCCGCAGCATACTGCACGCGGCACTCACCGCGAGCGGCGCTGGGGAACGCGCGGAGACCGACTTCTCCGTGAGCATACCCATGCCCGCTTCACGCGGGGAGGCGCTTGCATACGTCACCGGGAACGACGACAGGCTCTCGGAGTTCAACACCGCTGTAAAGACCGCGGCAGACAGGCTCCTGATGTCCTCGGGCTTCCCGCAGACGAACAGGTGCTTCCTTTTCATAGTTTCGGATTCGGACAGTCCGCTCTGCGCATTGCTGCCCGAATTTGTCATTCTTTTCGGCGAGACCGCCCATATCCGCGTGACCACCTGCCTTTTCGTGAGCCTGAGCGGAGCGGAGGACGGCTTCGTGAGCTCCGCGGCGTTCTTCAGAGAGCTGGAGGAGTGCAGAAGGGAAGACCTTGTGTATGACAGCAGGGTGATGTTCCGCGAGGGACAGCATATCACCGTGCACCATGAGGGCGCAGTGTTCGACGCGGTGTTCTTCCTCGAGATGTACCGCAGCGATATGAAATACAGCCGCCGCAATACCGAGAACAACGCCGAGGCAGCGGCGCTGACCTGCGTACTGCTCGACAAGGCGGAGCCGGAGACTCTCCCTCGGAGCGCGTTCCACACGGCGGGCTTCTCCTGCGCGCACAAGCCGGACAGGACTATCTCCCACATACTCTACAAGTCGGTCATCGACGTGCTTGCGGGCGGCAGCTCCGACGAGGCGGCGGGCATACCGGCGGAGAAGCTGTTCGGGTATGACGTGATATCCTCGGAGTGCGACAGGGTGCTGATGATGCTGCCCGACATAGACGGGATAGTGTCGGTCATGCCGAGGAACGGCGGCGACCCGGACTCGGTGAACAATACGAACGTTCGCAACATTCTCGACCACTACGGCGGCGCGGACGAGGACTATTTCACAGACAAGTACGAAAATGCCTGCTATCGCATGATAGACTGCTGCAACGGCATAGACACCGAGGGCATTTTCGCGGATTATATAAACAAGGGCACCCTCACGCTGAACGACGCGGTGAAGTGCCTTGACCACAACGGGGCGGTGGCGGAGTGCATCAACGAGGTGATAAGCCGCTTAAGCTCCGAGGAGGAGACGCTGGATTCACAGCTCGGGGAGCTGCTTGATCAGCCGTGTCCCGACCTTCCTCACGGACTTTTCTCGAAGCCCACGGGCTGCGATATCCTCGCGGCGGCGGTGAGAGTGAAATACGGAAAGAAGCTGGAGATACTCAAGCTGCGGGCGGCAAAGCGTCTGGCGGGGAACCTGCTCACACGGGTCAGCGCTCTCGCGGCGCAGATGACCGCGGCAGCAGCGAAGATAAAGGCGTTGTCGGACGAGCTGACGGAGGACATACTCCGCGAGCTGTACGATGACGAGTCTACCCTCACCGACGGCACCGCCTTCACCGGGCATTATGCCGAGGTCGTGCGCAATACCGTGTCCGTCGCCGACGGGGCGAAGGAGCTGTACTATACCCTCATGGACTGCGGCACCCGCGGCACCGACGGACTTACGGACGCGGCGTTCGGGATATTCCGCCGCCTTGCAGCGGAGCCCTCCGTCCGTGAGATATTCGCGGAGAGCTTCGACAAGGAGCTGTACGAGCGCTACCGCGGCTTCGGGGGAGGCAAGGACTCGGGCTGGGTGGACGCGCGGCTGGTGGAGAGGCTCTCGGAGACCTGCCGTGCCGACCTGCGGTACAGCGTATTCCAGCCGAACAACAGCCTCTTCTGCATGGGCAACCGCGATATCGGCTTCGTGCGGAAAATGCTCGGATACGAGGACCCCGCGTTCCTCACCGTCCACGTCAAGGACGTGAGCTGCGCTTCGTATGAGCAGCTCGCGGTGTACGGAGTGCCGACCATAGACAGCATGGTCTATGCAGGCGAGTGCCGCAAGGTGTACGAAGGCTTCGTCGCCGCGCATGGGGACAGTGTGTATGTTGACCGGGGGATATCATAAGTGCCGGCGGAAGGTACTGCACCGGCGCTGATACGCACGGGTCGCTTACGCTTGAGTGCCTCCGGCGGCAAGCCCTTTAAAAAGGGCTTGAGCCTAAACTTTATTACTGTTCCACGGAACTTGAAAAGATACTTCAAATATTGTTATAAACTGCTTTGACAAGGATAAAATGGACTACTTTATCAAAAACATAAGAGCCGAAAGAACCGCTGACGGAAATATCGCAGTGTCGTGGGTGTGGCCATCCGGCTGTAACTGCGTGAGGATAGTGTTCCCGCACAAGCTCGGGAGCAGGGATATACGCAAGCTCACCCCCGATGAGCTCGGGGAGGTCTCCGACCTGTGCTTCACCGACGAATTCCAGATATCCGGCGGCAAGTACCTCTACCCTGTGGGGGAGAATGACACGGGACTGCTGAAATTCCGCGTGTATTGCTGTGACGACCCGGCGCATACTGACTTCGACAAGTGCAGTGATACCGTGCATATAACCGGGATAACCCTCAATATCCGCTGGAAGGCTGCCGCGAAAAAGGGCGGCAAGACCTACAAAAAGGTGACATTCACCGTCACCGCTGACTGCGATGTACCTGCGGAGGTGCTCTCATACAAGGTGGGAGGAGAGGTATATCCCGTGACCGCGGACATCAGAGCGGGAACGTCCGACCTGCCCCCGATAGTGGTGCCGGCATCGGCGGACGTGTCGCTGGAGCTCGCGGCGGGGCATGAGGAGGAATTCGCGGTGATACCGCAGTAAAGGAGAATGCTCGTATGACGGAGCGCAGATGTATATACTGCGGCAGGCTCGCCGACCTCGACAAGGACGCTCTGTTCAGGCTGCCGCCCGACCACGGACGCGTTAATGACGCGGTGTACCGCCGCTTCCTCGCCTCGAGGGGGATAGAGGGAGTGCGCGCGGAGCTGCCGGCGGTATGTGGGAAGCAGTCCCCCGACTTCTCGAAAATAGAATGGGAGAACGGCAAGCCCGTCCTCGTCACCAAGACAGGGCGCAGCACCGATACCCTGATATGCCCGTCCTGCCACAATGAGCTGTTCCGCGATACGGAGAGCGGCTCGGTGCGCTCGGCGGTATTCTTCGGGGAGAAGGACAGCGGAAAGACCTCCCTTATCCTCGCGCTCGCCGGGAAGTGCATAACACGGCAGTTCTCGCCCGACGAGAGGTTCCGATATATACTCAATGACCGGATCTGCGACGCGGAGTCGATAGTGGGAGCGGCAAAGAGCATAGAGGAGGGCGGAAAGCCTTCCGACCTGCGGGAGCCTATAGCGGTGTACCGCGTGTCCTCCGCCGCGGAGGGCGGCACCGCGGAGTGCGACGTGATGCACGACGCGTCGGAGAGCGATACCGGCGACGAGCAGGCTATCCGCGCGGCGATGCCCTTTGCGGACAGCTCGGAGAGGTATGTTTACTGCATACCCGCCGATACGCTGTATGAGACTGTGCTTGCTGACGACGGGAGAGCCGATATGAAGATGCGGCTGGAGATGATGAAGCTGCTGGCGGCGTGCAGGTACGCACAGAAGCCGCCCGCGCTCATGCTCGCGGTGACGAAGCTCGATACCGCGCGGGGAGAGATAACGGAGATGTACCGTGACGAGCAGACCCTGCGGAACTACATATACTCTGCCTACCCCTGCATTGAGGAGCTTGCACCGTTCTTTGCGGAGGTGAGGGCGTTCGCGGTCTCGGCGGCAAAGCCCGAGTTCGGGGACTGCGACCTGACGGGAGAGCTGTATGCCGGGATATTCGGCTGATAACATATGACAGGAAAACGATATGGCTAACAACTACAACTCCGGGACCACTTACGAGATAGTGTGTCCGTTCTGCTTCAGGAGATATTCGCACCTGAAGGCGCTGTTTGTCGATAACCGACAGACCTCGGAGGGTATGTACCCCGAGTACGCGGAATATATGAGATACTTCCTCAATATGGAGCCGTTCGGGGGAAGGAAGATGCCCCTGTACTTCCAGAAGGCGCAGAATGACGGCGTGCCCGACCAGTTCGCGGCAGTCACCGAGACGGGGGACTTCGCCTTTGAGAGAGCCTGCCCCTTCTGCTGCAACGTTATCCCCGCCGCTTCGGGACGGGTGAAGCCCTTCTCGGTCACGGTGATAGGCTCCGACGACGCGGAGAGGAGCTTCTTCATCGCTTCCGCGCTGCACCGCCTGAACCGCGATATGCAGGCGAATTTCGGCGCGAGCTTTATCCCCGCCGATTATCGGACAGCGCAGATGTTCTATGACCAGTATGAGGAGCCCCTTTACGCGGAGCATATCGTCCCCGAGGCGGCAGCTTCGATAACGCCTCTCATATACGAATTCGTCCGCACCGGTGCCGCCGGGCCCGAAGAGTGGAAGGGCAGCACAGTCACCTACAACAACGCTCTCATATACATCTACAACATAGACAAGGATCTCGTTGACCGCTATCCGATGATAGCCCACACTGCCATTGCGCAGTCGAACGGGATAGTATTCATCGCGGACGCCGAGAAGCTGTCGGAGGGCAGTGAGGCGGTCACAGACCCGTGGCTCGGCTACCTCACCGAGACGCTACGCAAGATATTCGGTGTGTCGGCGGTGGATAAGCCTGCCGCGATAGTTCTCGGAAAAGCGGACAAGACGGATATGCGCGACAAGAAATGGGCGGGCATAGTGAAGGCTGCCGTCGGCGAGAATATGAAAAAGACCTTCCCCGCGCCGCAGTACGCAAAGTACAGCGAGCGCACCGTGAATATACTGAAAAGCGCCGCGCCCGGCTATCAGTCGGCAATAGAGGCTCTCTTCGCGAAGGACAGCCTGATGTACTTCCCCATGCCGGAGTTTTTCGAGCAGCATGAGGACGGCACCGCCGATATCAGGGAGCCCGCGCCCGCGGAGATACCGCTGCTGTGGCTCCTGTCGAAGTTCAGCGCGATACCTGCCGCGACCGGTACGGTGATACTGTGAAGTGAATTGTGACAGAATAAGTTTTTTACATAAAGGAAAGTAAGAATGGCATTAATGAAGAAAAAGCCCGAGGCGGAAGTGCCGGAGGTCTATCCCATAAAATGCCCCTACTGCTTCAAGCAGTTCGGGGCGGACGATGTGCATTTCCGCGCGGCTGCGTCGAAGCACTACGTCACCTCCCCTCAGACGGGGGAGAAGATGATACGCGAGGACAGCGTCATAGACAAGAACCTCGCCGACTACTACCGACAGTTCGGGCGGCAGGCACCACGGCGATTTCCGGTAATAGCGCCGTTTGGGGGAGTTACCGGCGATGAGTACATAAATATCTCGAATGACGCGGATTCCCTCGGCTACAAGAACGGGGTGCTGTACTCCGTAAAGGACGAGTTCGGCAACGAGACCGAGAAGCGCATCTGTCCCTACTGCCACAACGACCTGCCGCGCTCGGCGGGTCAGTACCGCAGCTACACCATAGCCTTCGCGGGGGATACCGCGGTCGGAAAGACCGTGTACATGACCACGCTCATAAACCGTCTCCAGTTCCTCGACGACGGCTTCAAGTCCATGCTCATGCCCCTCACCTCGGGAGTTTCCGAGAAGTACGACACCTACTACTTCACCCCGATGTACAAGGAGGGACTGCTGCCGGAGCACACCCATGTCAACGAGGTGGTCGAGCCGCTCATTTATGAGCTTCGTGTCGGGATAAACAAGGTCAACGGCGACAATGTCGCAGACCAGACCGTGACCCTCACCTTCTATGATGTGGCGGGCGACGGTATCAAGAACGCCGATTATGTAAACACCCGCGCGCGGCATCTCAAATACGCGGACGCTTTCATCTACATGGTTGATCCCATGCAGACAGGCGCGGCGCAGAGGCTCGCCGCCCTCAACAGCAACGCCTGCGGGGATTACATCATAGGGCGCGGCGACGCGGTGAAGATACTCGAATCCTTCTTCACGCAGGACATAGATTTCAAGGACAAACCCACAGCGATAGTCCTCACGAAGAGTGACCTTCTCAAATCCACCGAGACCAGCCAGCGCTATTTCAGCAAGGACAGCAGCATATACCGTCAGTGCGAGCACAAGGGCTTTCTCGATACCGAGCAGGTCGAGACGGTAAACACCGAAGTCCACAACTTCTTCGGTATTACCGCACCCCTTTTCCGCAAAAACGTGGATTTCATGTTCAACGATGTGAAGTATTTCGCGGTCTCGGCGCTCGGCGGTCCCACAGAGACCGTCAATGTAGACGGCACCGACCGAAAGAAAATAGTCAACGGTATACCGCAGGAGATACGCGTCGAGGAGCCCTTCCTCTGGATACTCTCCCGGCTCGGCATCATCTCAGATGTGCCGCCCGAGGCTCCGAAGCAGTCGGGCAGCTCAGGCGGCGGTTTCTTCAAAAAACTCTTCGCTAAGTAAGTCGCTTGTTTTTCGCTTAGATGCGCGCGTCCATGCGCGCTTTTGGCGAAAAACTCAAAGCTTCCTGCTTTGAGCGCTCGAGCCGGCGGCTGGCACCGCCAAGTGGTCGCTTACGCTCGAGCCAGCGGCTGGCGCCGCCAAGGGAAGGAAGAGAACCCACTCTTCTTCCGGAAAGAGCAATTGCTGCGTCTGCGACGGGGTCAGGAAGTGCTTATTCAGCTGCAGAAATGTAACGAATTTACAGGCGAAGCATATTAAAGTTTTTTGAAAGGGGTTTGGGGAAAACTTTTTTTCAAAAAAGTTTTCCCCAAGACTCGAGCGCAAGCGACAACTCAAGCGCAAGCGAAACACAAACGACACAGAGAGGAGAGGCAGGAATGGCATATCAGCATTTATTCGGAAGTGCGGCGGGAGGCTCATCGGGAGCGGGGTACAAGACCTTAGCCGTGACCGATGAATTCTACAACATAATGTCGGACGACGAGCTGAGCAATGTGAACAACTACACGTTCACGGCAGGCGAGGAGCACCCGGTGAAGTTCTGCTGCTATTACAGGGAATACAAGCAGTGCTTTATCCAGTCCGCCATATCCTTTGAGCATGACTATGTGGGAAGAAATTCCTCGATAGCCCACACTCTCGTACTGACGGAAAGCGAGAGCAGGAGGCTTCTTGAGGAGCACATCTGCCCGCTCAATATGAAAATGTTCATGAACGCGGAGCGCGATGACTTCCAAAGACCGTCGGGGAGCAGTCTCCCGTCGTTGAACTACCACTTTGAGGAGTGCAGAGACAGAGAATACAATACCGCGTTCATCACGAAATTCTTCAACAGCAGCGTTTTTGCGGAATTCATTCTCGCGCTGCTGCTTTCTGCGGAGAACAACTACTCCGTGTTCGTGAAGCTCCCGGGAACTTACAGGGAGGCTTCGTTCAACGCCGTCCGTCTCATGAATATCATTCTGCCGGCTCTGCCCGCGGAATACAAGAAAAAGCTCGGTTTCATGACCTACGTCACCGACACCTATACCTACGAGGATATCAGCGTTTACTTCGTGAGCGGCATGGATCTGAGCAAGCAGTTCATCAACGGCGCGTATCTGTTCGACCTGTCCAAGGAAAAGCCGTTCGTGAGCGGCGTGGACGCGTCGGCACTGAAGGAGTATTACGACCTTATCCGCGCTCTCCTGAGCAATATCCTCTCGTACGACGAGCCCTCGCTCAACGAGTACTACAACGCGATACTCCCCAAGATGGACGAGTATTCCCGGTTCGACCTGCAGAAGATCAATGAGATATACTTCATGTGGAAGTTTCTCTCCGGCTCCTCTGACGAGGACGTTGACGACTCCATTGTGTGCAGTATCATATCCTCGTTCTATGATTTCTACGATATCGTGGACAACAAAGCCGCCTTCCTCAACCGCATAAACGGGTACTGGGAGCGCGAGATAGAGAAGTGCAAGGCGGGAGGCTACGCTCCCGGCATCGACATCTACAACGTCATCGACAGCCGCTATCCCGGCTTCGGTGAGGACGAAAAGCGTCAGGCACAGCGTATATGGTCGTTCGCGGTCATCTATACCATGAGCAACCACGACGACAGCATATACGGTAAGATATTCTCCATGGAGTATCAGGGCTCCGAGCTTGCGGCGGATGTGTTCAGGTATATCGCCCGCATTTATGTGGGATTTCTCTACCGCAAGGACAGCAACACCCAGATGGCTGCGGCTTATGACAGCATAATCGGCGGGTGCGTACGCACTGCCGCGGAGCAGCCCGAAAGCAAGCTGCTGTTCATTCTGCTCGGCACGCTCATAAAGGAGACCGACGCGTACTATGACGAAATGGCGATAGACAAGAACGGACAGTACGCTCTCTTCTCCGCGAACCTGCTGCGCTTCTTCGAGGAGCCGGTATCCGCGCGGTTCAACGATGCGGGACTGCAAAGGAAGTTCGCGCTGCTCGCGGATCTTCGGAAGTACACTAACGCGGAGAACAGCTCCCTCGGCAGGACTGTCAGCGACCATTTCAGGAGCGGCTGCTTCATGCCCGGTGTGGCGTCCGCGTTCAACAATATCAGCATTACCCGCATGGCGGACGACCGCAAGGTCGTCACCGATCTCGCGAACGCTCTGGAGGATTTCCCCGAGCTCGAGAGCATACCGATAATCGCGCTGTTCCGCCGTTACAGCGGTATCATCAATACCCGCCCCTCGCTCGGACTGCTTTATGAGTTCAATGAGCTGGTGAACAAGCCCGACGATCAGGAAATGCTCCGTGAATGGGTCGGCATATATAACAGGAAGTATCCCGACCTTATGCTCTCTCTGCTTGCAAATACGCGCTGCAAAATGGGCGAGGGCGGCGGCATAGCCTACCGTACCGACTACAAGAAGGCGTACAGCGATTACTTCACAGCCTCCGGGAACGAGACCGAGACAATGATGCGTGACCTCAACCGCTTTATCGGAGACGCCGAGACTGCCGTTTCCCGTCCCGAGTACAAGGACCTCGGACTCGCGTCGTTCCGTGAGCCGACCGCCGAGTTCATCAACGAGACATTCTTTGATAAGTCCCTCGACCGCAAGACCCTCAAGGAAAATGAAAGTATGCTCAAACGCTACGATAAAATACGCAATATCCGCCTTTCCGCTGCCGCCGACGCAAAGGAGCAGAAAAAACAGCATAAGCTGTTCGGTAAAAAGTAAGGCGCTTGAGATTGTCGCTGGCGCTCGAGTTGGTCGCTGGTTTTTCGCTTGAATGCGCGCGTCCATGCGCGCTTTTGGCGAAAAACTCAAAGCCTCGTGC
>CAJOMV010000114.1 GCA_905235805.1 uncultured Ruminiclostridium sp. | reverse complement strand
TTCGAACGACCCCGGCGAGCCGGCGGGGGTCTTTGCTTACTTTCTGCACCTGCAGGCAGAAAGTAAGTCGCCTCGCGGGCAGAATGCCACAAACAGAAGAAAGTTATCCCGCGGGCGAAATAAAACGAAAAACCAAGACCGTCATTTTCAGCAATGACGGTCTTATTCTTATTCACTTTTCGGCTTCTTTATCAGCAGTATGAAGCATACGATACCGACAACGAGCTCGGGGATCATCATGACAGGTATCTGCTCCATGACCGTTACCTCGGAATACTTCATCATCGCCGCTTCACTGCCGAACAGCCCGAGGAATATTCCCGGCGGGAAATGGTTGTTTACCATGTGGCAGAATGACGCCGGATATATCGAGTGCGTCTTCTCGGTGAGCAGCGTCAGCAGCGCGTTCATGCCGACGCATGATATACACATCAGCCCTATGCCGACGAACGGATATCCCGGATAGTCCACACCGTAATTGTGTCCCGCTACGGTGAGAGGCGCGTGCCACAGTCCCCATATTATGCCGCCGACGATGACAGCCGCGGGCTTCGGCATAAGCTCAAAGAGCTTCGGCATCATGTAGCCCTGCCAGCCCCATTCCTCGCCGAACGCGGGTATGAATATGATTATGGAAAACGAGAGCTGCAAGAGATAAAGACCGATATTCCTCGTTAAACCGTCGGAGACGAATAGCTCCGGGAACGGTATATCTGACAGGAATACCGCGTATATCAGCAGGAATGCCACCGCTCCCTCGATGAGCTTTTCGACTACCGAAAGAATGTACCAGCCGGCGTGACCCTTGAAATTCAGTCCGAGATATGTGTTCCTGAAGCCCTCCTTTGTGATAAGGCGGGTGAGTAAATGCGCGGCTGCGGGTATCATCATACCAAGCCCGCCCAGAACACTGACAAAGTTGATGACTTCGGTCTTATCTGAAACATAAATCGGCTCCCCGAAGCAGCCCCATGCAATGGGAACAATTATCAGAAATGGCAGGAATGAGATCGTCAGAAATATTATGAGCCGCTTTACGGTGAGCTTCTTATTCATAGCTTGCCGCTCCTTTCTGATAGAGCCTCGCGGAAATGCGGAAGGATATGTAATAGGACGCCACCGAGATGTACGGGAACAGCCCCACCCACAGCACGGCATCTCCGTCCATGAGCCAGTTCATGAAGTCCTCAAACGGTTGATCCGACATCAGGAACGAGATGTCGCCGAACAGGAAATACACGAATATTATCGCGAATAACACCATTACCGAGGTTATTGAGATATTCACGCCCTTATCGCCGCCGAAGCGTACCATAAATGGCATCGTTACCGCGTTCATCAGCGTCTCCAGGCTGAATACCAACACCAGAGGAAGCCCCAGCGAGACCGCGGCGCTGCCGATAGCTGTGGTTATCTGGTCGATAATGAAGCAGTAGGCAAGTATCAATACATTTATGATGAGTACGGTGTAGTATTTGCTCTCGATAAAGCCGCGTCCGCCGAGTGGCGTGGAAAACGCGAATGAACAGCAAACTCCCTTTTCGTCAGCCTGAAATATCGTCGAGTTCATCATGTTTGACAGGAAGAACAGCAGCCAGAAGATAATGAAGCCGATAAAAAGGGTGAACATAGCGGTGGTGGGGTCTTCCTTTGCCGCGTCCGCCGACGTGCATACCAGCCATATCCACAGCGCCGACATAAGCACCGAGAATATACCGATGAACATCAGGGGGAACCTGTGAAGGTAGAGATTTCTGTAAATAAGTCCGCTCATTTTACTTCTCCCTCCTTTGGTACAGATAGACCGACACTCCGAAGTATAACGCCATGCCGACAATCATGATCACCGGAGTAAACGGGAATATATCCTGCGAAAGCCTCAGCAGTCCTCCGAAGGGATTATCGTCTTCACCCTCCGGCTTCGGCATCGTTCTCGAAATGATGAATACAGCTACCACAGCCACAGCGAGTATCAGCAGCATCGCCTTGTCCTGATTGTGCATATATATGACCGCAAGCTGCGCGATAAGCGTGAAAACCGTATAGAATATGAAAATGCCGGTGAGCGTCGAAATGTCCTCGTAGGTCAGCCCCTCCCCTGTCATCAGCCCGACGATGAACATATACCCTATCGCCAGCGCAAGTCCGCCGACCATGCAGATAAGGTTGGTGCAGCTTCTTACGAGCGAACGGCGCACCGGAGTCAGGGGAGAGCTTTTCATGAACAGCCGGAATCTGTGGTCCTCGTCGTAGTTGGTGAGGTTCGTCACAGCAAAGGGGATCATCGCGCACATGATCGAAGGCAGCAATTTTGCCACGAATACCGCGCCTTCCATCATATTAGCCAGCATCAGCTCGGCTTCTTCGCCGTCGATCTGCACCATCTCCGCCACCTTCGAGAGATTTCCGAAGCGTATGCTCAGCAGTATGAGCGTACATAACAGCGCCGAACCCGCAAAAGAGATAAACGCCACAATTATCTGCTTTCGCATCATGTAGAATTCGCGGTACAGAAGACCTGAAAATTTACCCATATTTATGATACGCACCCGTAAGGGTGCCACTCCTTTCACTTTGATGCGTTTTTGCGCAGCAAAACCCGGTCGCTCCGACCGGGAGCAGCGAAGTGAGATTTTGAAAATCTCTGATTTTCAAAATCACCACTCCTTCTTGTCGCGGTTCACATAGAACAGCATTATCTCTTCGAGTGTGGTCTTTTCTATCACAGCACCGGAGTATTTCTTCGCGGCGGCGGCTCTGTCGGCGACCATTATCTCCGCCCCGAAATCGCTGACGCGGGTGCTTATGCGATCCTCGGGGGCGATGTCGGACATTTCCGCCTTTGCGCATTTTATAACTGCGTGGGTGTCGAGTATATCGTCCTTGTAGCCGGAGAGCAGTATCCTGCCCTTGTCGATGAAGGTGACGCTGTCGGCTATCTTCTCGAGGTCGGAGGTGATGTGAGAGGACATGAGTATGCTGCGGTCGTCGCCGCTTAAGTACTCGCGGAATATGTCAAGTATCTCGTTGCGCACTACCGGGTCGAGACCCGTGGTAGCCTCGTCCATGACCAGCAGCTCCGCGCCGTGGGAGAGGGCAGCGGCTATCTGCATCTTCATTTTCATACCCTTGGAGAACTTCCCGAGTTTCTTCTTCACCGGAAGCCCGAAGCGGTCGCACAGCTCGTAGAAGTGCTTCTCGTCCCACGACGCGTACAGTCCCGCGAACATCTTCGCAAGCACATTACCGGTGAACATATCGTGGAAGGGCATTTCGTCGAACACGACTGCCATGCGCTGCTTTGCCTCATACTCGTCCTTCACATGGTCGAGCCCGAGCAGCTTTATCTCGCCGCTGTCAACAGGGATTATGTTCAGCAGAGAGCGGATAGTGGTGGTCTTTCCCGCGCCGTTCTGCCCTATGAAGCCCATTATGGAGCCGCGGGGCACATTGAAGCTTACATTGTCGAGGGTGAAACCGTCGTATTTCTTGGTCAGCCCCTTGATCTCGATAGCATTTTCGTAATTACTCATTTTCGTTACCCTCATACATCAGTTCTAGCATTTCCTTCATTTCCTCGAGCGATATATCCCCGAGGCGAGCCTTTGTGCAGGCTTTTGCGAGGAGCTCCTCCACCTGCCGTGCCGTCTCCTCCCGCAGGAAGTCGGTGTTTTGGTTTCTGACGAAGCACCCCTTCCCCGCGAAATTCTCGATGTACCCGTCGCGCTCGAGCTCCTCGTAGGCGCGCTTGGTGGTGATGACGCTGATACGCAGCTGTGTGGCGAGGGTGCGCATTGACGGAAGGGCGTCCCCTACCGAAAGCTCCCCGCTTATTATCTGCGCCTTGACCTGTGAGACTATCTGCTGATAGATAGGCTCATCGGACGAGTTTTTCAATATGATATCCATAGCTCCTCCGGAATATTGTATATATACGTTATACACAGTATAGCATATATATACACACTTGTCAATAGGTTTTTCAAAAAATTTTTGAACTCCTCCGAATTGTCATTTGAACGGTATTTCCGGCGGCAGCTGTCCCGAAAACGGGACACTTTCCGAGAAAGTCCTTCCCTTCCCGGAAAAAGTGTGGTATAATGAAGTTCCGAATAAGAGCATGAATGCGCAAAGGAGGTTTTAAATGGACAAAGACGATGAAAAGATGACCCTCGGGGTATTTATTGCAGAAAACATCGTGAGTGGCTTTATATTCGTGTTCGTGTACAGGGTGGCGCTGTTCCGCGGCATAGGGGATCTTACCTTCGGAATGTCGGAGGTGATATTCTACGATTCCTTCCTGCTCCTGTTCGGCGCAGGGGTTTTCGATACGGCGAGATACAGGCGCGTCAGATCCTCGGCATGGTACAACACCTTCTTCCCGCTGGGACTGTACACCGCGGTATCCTATTTCGGCGAACTGTACATATATATCTTGATACTCGCGGGGCTTGCGCTGACGGCTTCGGCTGTGATGCTCGTGAAATGGGCAAAGAAAATGCGCGGCAGACTGCTGACTGAGAAGAGCATCACGGGAAGAATGATAACGGCGAGGAACATCTTCGGGCTTGCGTCGATAGTCCTGATAGCGCCGCTGCTGGTACGGACTGTGTTTTTCAACAGAATGTTCTCGCCCACACAGGAGAGCGTTGACCCGCGCTTTGAGCAGTGGACCGTATCGCAGAACCGCGCCGCTCTCGAGCCGCTGACGGACGAGGCGATGTGGGAGGAGCTGACAAGAGATGAGAAGTTCGACGTGATGCAGACTATGGCGAATGTGAACGCTTGCGCCCTGGGACTGCCGCATGAGCTGTCGGTGACGGCGAGACCGCTCTCCGAATACACTCTCGCGAACTATAACGCTTCGTTCCACACGATAAGCTTCAACCTCGACAGGTTTGACTCCTACACCGCGAGCGAGGCTCTGCATACACTGCTCCACGAGTCCTACCACGCGTATCAGCGCTGTCTGGTGGCTATGTACGACAGCACCGACAAGACCTACTGCTCCCTTGAGATAATGCGGCTCGCCGCGGACTATAAGCAGGAGTTCCTGCATTACAGCCACGGTGAGACGGACTATGACAGCTACATCGTCCAGCAGGTCGAGACGGACGCCGAAAAATACGCGGAGGTCAGGTACGGCGAGATCATGGCGGAGCTGAGCTCCGCTCTCGCAGGCGCATGATATACCGTTCACTTATCGTATAAGTCCCCGTTATGAAAAAGAACGGGGACTTTTTTTACCGATTTATCTTGACAAAATATGTTTTAATAATGTATAATATTACTGTGTACTTTTCTCGCGAAACGGAAGGAGGCGGCGGGAGGTTGATCAAAAACGCGCTGCTGCAGAATCTTGTGCAGCTGAACTGCATTCCTGTCCTCATCATAATTTTCTTGATGTTCTTCCTGCGGATAAATTATGTTTATGAGAAGGAGCTGTCAAAAAAGTTCATTCCCTCTATAGTGCTGCTCCTCACTCTGATAATAATGGACAACTTCGATTACTACGCGTATGACGCGATGACGGTCACGGGGGTATTCGATGTGTTCCACCGCGCAGCTGCCATGCTCGGATACGATATACGCCTGATACTCATGGCGAGCCTTATATCCGTGGCTTCGGACAGACTTATAGACAATAAGAACGCCGTGCTCTACACCTACCTGCCCGCGTTCATAAACGTGATCGTCCTTATCCCCTGCCTGTTCACCGATATATTCTTCTACTACAAAGCCGACGGCACTATCGGGCGGGGTCCGCTCGCCTTCGAGCCCCACATACTCTCGGGACTGTACATGATATTCCTGTTCATTCTCGCGCATATCTGCCACAGAAAGGGCAGGCTGAACGAAATGGGTATACTCGGGCTGTGCGGTACGCTGACGATAATGGGCTTCCTGGCGGAGTTCCTGTTCTCGCTGCGGGGCATACTCATCGGAGTTATCGCGCTGGATATCACCTTCTACTACCTGTACCTGCATATCGAGCACTTCCGCTTCGACGCGCTCACAAAGATATTCAACCGTGAGGCGTTCATCGCGGACGTTGACAAGTACGGACACGGCGATATATCCCACATACTCAGCATCGACCTGAACAACCTGAAGGTGATAAACGACACCTACGGACACAATGAGGGGGACAAGGCTCTGATAGCTATCGCGGACTCGCTGAAGGCGTCGGCGCTCCCGAAATGCTATATGTACCGCGTGGGCGGCGACGAATTCGCGGCTATATGCCTGCACAAAAAGACTCCCGAGGTGGAGGCTATGACAGAAAAGATATACAGGGCTGTCGAGGAGGCAGGCTACTCCTGCGCCGTGGGCTGCGCGGAGTGGGACACGAGCAAGACCTTCACGGAGATATACAAGGACGCAGACGACAGAATGTACCGCAAGAAGAGGGCAATGAAGGAGCTGGGGACAGCTCCGATGAGAATAAAATAAGATACATATAATACAGGAGGAACGATCTCGTGAAACAATCTTTTTACACAAGTGACAGCGGCGATCTGAATTCCCTGCTCGGGCAGCTTTCGGGCGCGTCACTGATCATGATGCTGACTACAAATGACCGCTTTGAGATGCACGTCAAGCAGCTTCACACCAAGTACCCCGATATCCCGAGCATTGCCACCACAGGACATTTCTACGGCAGCTCATTGCGCGAGGGCGGCGTGGGAGTGGTAGCGCTCTCGGGCGTGAAGGCTGCCGCGGGAGTTCTGCGAACAGTCTCAACCATGCCTATGCGGGATATCCGTGAGTTCGAGGACAATGTCCGCAAGGTGAACGCGAATGCGCATAACTCCGTCTGCATAGACTTCTGCTCCGAAAACGACGCTATGACTATCGCGGCTATGAATACCGTGCTGAAAAAGTCGAACATATCCCTCATGGGAGGCACCGCGTTCGACGGCAAGGTAGCAGTGAACGGCGTTGTGTACGAGGACGCCTGCGCTTACGCGATAGTGCGCAACGAGGGCGGCAAGGTGAAGGTGTACAAGGAGAACCTCTACCGTCCCATGGACGACAGGAGGTTCATCGCAAGCGGCACCGACAGGAGCAGATACTACATAGGCGAGCTCAACGGCAAGCCCGCGAAGGCTGTGTATATGAACGAGTTCGGTATCTCCGAGCGCGATATATCCAAGCAGACCTTCTCCAACCCCTTCGGCAAGATAACCGGCGACGAGATCTGCATCATCTCGCTCAAGGAGCCCTCGGGCAACGGTCTGTGCTGCTACAGGCAGGTCAACGATTCCGATGTGCTCACGCTGCTGAGCATCGGCGACCATACAGAGATAGCAAACGAAACGATAAGCCGCATACGCGCGGATTTCAGCAGCATCTCGGGAGTGTTCGCGGTAAACTGCGCTTTCCGCTACCTCTACTTCAAGGAGCATAACTTCCTCGGAAGCTATCTCCAGTCCATGAGCAAGCTCGGAAGCTTCTGCGGCTTCGTCGGCAACGGCGAGCATTACAACGACCAGTTTATCAACCAGACCATGAGCTGTGTGGTATTCGGGTGATCGGAGGACACAATATATGGCATTATTCGGAAACAAAAACGGCAGCGGCGCTTCGGGAAAGCCCGATTACTACCCGCTTGTCGGTATCGCTAACAGTATAAAGGAAAACAAGAAGGAGCTCGCGAAAAAGGAGGTCGCCTCCCTTGAGGAGCTCCGCATGATACAGGCGTCGTTCGATGTCGTGCTCGAGAGAGATGAGGAGCTGAAGGAGAAAATGTCCCATTTCGGCGAGGTGTTCAGCAATCTCGGCAACGCCGCGGGTCACTACGACACCGTAAAGGACGAGATAGCCGCTTCGGTGGGTGACGCGCAGAACCGTATGCAGCTTCTGAAAACCAGCTCCGAGACCGTAAAGGCGGATTTCGGGGAAATGAACGGGATATTCAACGAGCTCATCTCTTCGGTAAAGGAGATCGCGGGCTACACCCAGAGCATCACGGGTATCGCGGATCAGACAAATATACTCGCGATAAACGCGTCGATCGAGGCTGCGAGAGCCGGTGACGCGGGCAAGGGCTTCGCCGTGGTCGCGGACGAGGTCAAGAAGCTCGCAGAGCAGATAAAGGATATGGTCTCTGAGGTAGATAAGGCGATCGAGAAGGTCAATGTCTGCACCGCCAAGTTCAATGAGAGCATAACCAAGACCACCGCCGCTCTCGACAGGAATATGGAGGATCTCGACAGCGCGAACGGCACCTTTGACAGCATAAACACCGCGGCAGGCGGAGCCGATACCGTGCAGATGCAGATAGCGGAGGCGACGAACAACGCAACCTCGGAGCTTTCCGAGGTGAGCAGCGCCTTCGAGCGTATCAGTGAGCAGTATCAGAACGTAAGCGCGCATATCGAGCGCGCAAACAATCTCGGAACGACCAAGAGCGTCCTCTTCGAGAACATAGACAACATGGCGGAGCAGATAGAACCGCTCGTCAAGAGCTACTGACAGACCCGGCACCGTGCGGAGCCCCGCACGGTGCCGTTGTTTAGATACAGCATAAAGGAGAATGAAAATGGACACACTGACAAATGAGGAACACACGGGCGAAATAGACTGGAAACGCGTAAGGATACTGCTCATAGTCGGCATAGTATCGGCGGTAATATCCCTTGCGGGTAATATGATACTCGGCTGGGGACGAATGAACTCATACGCGGCGGGGCTTGAGCTGATGTTCAACAAGTACCGCGGCATTTCCACGGGCAGGATAGTGCTGTCGTCGGTGCTCGGGCTGGCGGGAATGACGGGCTCGGGGATATGCTGCTTCGCGGTGTACAGGCTGATAGCTCCCGGCAGCAGCTCACAGGCAAGCGCATACAAAGCCGGGATATTCGGCATCATAGCGCTGGGCGGCGCGGGAGTGCATCTGCCCTACTGCGCTGCGGTGTACGTCTACAACCACATGTACGAGATCGAGGCGGAGACCGCGTTATGGGAGGCGCTGCAATACGCTGTGTACTTTATGCTGCCCGCCTTCGGACTGTTTCTGGTATTCTACGGGATACTGATCTGCGTACAGGCATGGGCTTTCTGGAAGGAATCGACTCCATACCCGAAATGGTGCGCGGTATTCACTCCGTTCATCAGTGTTTTTGTTCTTCTGATAATGAAGATGCTCGGCGGAGCTCCGCTCTTCGAGGCGCTTGCAGACGGCTGGCTGAGCATCGGCTTTATATGGACTTTCGCGGGACTTCTCGCCATGTCAAGGAAGGCTGAAAGCGGTAATTTCTGACGCTGTACAAAGCGGGCGGAATTGTCCCGTTTCGGGGATATTTACCGGATATGCCGTTGACCTTTCCGGCGTTTTGCGCTAAAATAATAGCAAGAACGAAGGAACAAAAAGGAGGTCAACGTCATGAACAAACAGCAGCTTACAGACCGCTTCTGCGAAAGGCTCGAAGCCCTTCCCGGCACAGCCTCCGGCAGTGAGGAGTACCGCCGCCTGTACTACGAGTGCATGGAGCTAGCCCGCTCCTCCGGCTATTCCGAGCGTGCTTTCGCCGATATGTGGTACAACGCCCGCCTCTGGTACTCCGCTACCCACAAGATCCCCGCTTGAGCCGACAGGGTCGCTTTCGCCCGGGAACGGGAAGAGGCAGATAAGTTACAGCCAAGGAATTCAAGAAAGGATGATGATATGGATATCATAGCTGAGATCAAGAGACAGATGGTCTCGGTCAGACGCATCCAGATGATCGTTATTGTGACGCGCTGGCTCTTCACTGTCTTTCTCATAAGCACCTTTGTACTCTGTGTCATTCATACGATCGAGTACGGTGACGACGCGCTGCTCATCAAGCTCCTGCTAATGGGTATTTTCTTTGTCATAAGTGCGGTCATCTACTATATGACCATGGATCACTTCGATCTGATGTATAAGGCAATGAAAAGAGCCCTGGATAAGAAAATGAATGAGCAGGTGCTGACAGAGGCTCCCGATATGAGCCGTGACAGCGACGCTTAAAAAACAGGGTATAACAGAAAAACGCCTCCCGCAGTTATCATGACCGCGGGAGGCGTTTTATTCTGTTCATGCTATACCCGTCTCGGACAGCTCGGCGGGGTCATCTGCGACATATGCGTCGAAATGCTCGTCGAAAATGTCCTGCTCGTAATTGAGAGCGCTCTGCTTAGAGATGAAGCCGTCCCTGTTGAAGCGCTTGAAGAAGGGCAGGTGGAACTTCACGGAAAAGCCGGTCTCCTCCGAGCCGCCGACCTCCGCGAAAAACAGTGTGCTTTCGGGGCGCACAGTCCTCTGTGTAACTTCCCCGGGCTTGTATGCCACGGACAGGTATGTATCGCCCTCTGCCGTGAATATCATTGTTGTTTTCATATATATTATCTCCTTTATCTGCGTCTTTTGTTCATATTTTTCTCTATTTTTGCACATTATAGCACGGAGTTTCCCGAAAGTCAACACTTTTTCGCTCCATTTCACCTGATTGACACCTTTTCTGTAACTTTACACAAAACCGCCGCCGACCGGGTGGATTTTACTGCCGTTTTGCATTATTTTCAGGGGCTTTTTATGAGAACGATTTCGCTGTTCCCGGGCACATTTCAAATAAAAAACGCATGGATAACAAGAAAAACGCTCCCGATAAATACAATACCGGGAGCGTTATGTTATCAGCTGTTATTGCCGCCGCACGCGCTCTTCACTATCCAGCGTTCGGGAGGACCGGAGACCTTCACATAAGTATAGCCGGTCTGCCGGTCAACGGTGTCGGAGCCGTTTTCTACGGTGACTACGCTGCCGGCGGTGTACCTGCCGAGCTTTGAGGAAGCCGCGGACGGCTTGGCGCGGACTGTGGCGGGATACGCGAGGGTGTACTTCTTCACCTTAGGCTCCGCGAGCAGGCTGTCGCTTTCATACCCGATGTACGGACACTCGAACCAGTACTCCCAGCCGAAGTCACCGAGCCCTGACCTCACTACCCCGTCGCCGCGCGAGCTGTATGTGCATTCTATGACCTTACCGCCGCCGACATAGATACCGACGTGCGGGTCGGTCCTGCGGTACAGGATAAGCCCCGGCTTCTCGGGCATGGTGTCTATCCTGCCGCGCACCTTTGCGGCGCTGTACATTCCGCCGGCGTTGATATCGGGATAGCCTGCCGCGCCGTACCTCGGAGAGCCTGTTCCGCCGTCGGCGCTGCCCGACCAGTAGTAGGACTTTATCAGCCCCACACAGTCGCAGCCGTAATACCCCTTCCCTGCCAGCGAAATGAGCTCCGACCAGCGGGACGCCGTATAGCCGGTACCCGGGCTTATGCCGTAGATGTTCTTCAGCGCCGCGATATAGCTGTCTGTCACGGGACGGAGTATACCGCCCCACATATACTTTGTTCTGAGCTTCAGAGCAGCCTCCGCGTGCTTCACAAGCCCCTTATTCGTGTATATCCCCATTTTCTTCCTCCGTCTCATCGTACTCTCCGGGCAGCCCGAACCTCGACGAGGTGTACGCTCTCACGCAGTTCTGTATCGCGTACCCCACGAAGCTTGTCCCGGAGGCTCCCCAGAGCGTCTGTATGATCTCCGAGGCAAGCTCCGCGAGCGGTGCCTTGTCAAGCATGGCAAGCAGATAGCTCGATGCCGTGAATACCAGTGAAATAATAATGCACGCCGCAAGCCATACCTTAGAGAACTGCGGCTTTTTATCGAATACTATCTTCATGCCGCCGCTCCTATCAGGAAGTACGGACGGACTCCGACCGTAGTCAGTGTTTTTAATCGGAGATATGGTCTGCCGCCATTTG
>CAJOMV010000113.1 GCA_905235805.1 uncultured Ruminiclostridium sp. | reverse complement strand
CTCAAATGCGGAAAAGAGGACCGAGGCACTGACTGCCGAATACGAACAGAAAACCGCCCGAATCGCAGAGATCGACAAGGTTCTGAACAAGCTCTACGAGGACAGCGCCCTCGGAAGAATACCGGAGAACAGGTTCGAGGCGATGTCACAGGCATACGATACCGAACTGGAGGCTATCCGTAAGGAACTGCCCGCTCTGAAAGCGGATATAGAGAAGCTGAAGGAGCAGAACGATGCCGCCGACAGGTTCTTGAATGTCATCAGGAAATACACATATCTGAACGAGCTGGATGCCGAGATTCTCAATGCTCTCATAGACAAGATAGTTGTTCACCACAGAGAAACCGATGAGCGCGGTGAAATCTATCAGCAGATCGAGATACACTACCGCTTCGTGGGCAGACTTGATGCAGCCGAGAAAAAGGAAAATGCCGCTTGACATTGCCTGTCGGTTATGGTAAAATATATAGTATAATAAGTCGAATGCGCGTTTTAGGGTAGTAATTCGGTATACACGGTGAATAGGAGCAAACGGCTCGAACCCGCCCCCCGAAAGGGATTATAAGCAATAAAGCACTCGTCGCTTTATGTACACAACACGGTCAAGGGTTCGATCCCCTCCGGGTCCACCAGCGGGGACGCACCGCTGCCAAACCGTATGGTAGTTATCTGCCATACGGTATTTTTCTGTCCCGCTGACCGGAGTGCGGATAAGCTTTTGGCGGTAACTGCCGCTGAATATTGGCAATATTGCCGAATTTAAAAAAATACGACAAAAAACAGTCTTCTCACTTGTTATATATACAGAGGTTCCTCAAAACAAGCTGAAGGAGGTAAGACAGTGACAGCGGACGAACTTGAACGAAGTATGCGCAAGTATTATAAATGTGTTTACAGCATGGCGCTGTGTTACTGCAAAAATCCGAGTGACGCGGACGATATAGCGCAGGACGTATTTTTTAAGCTGTTTACATACGACGGTTCATTTGAAAGCGACGAGCAGCTTAAGGCATGGCTTCTGAAATGTGCTGTGAACCGCAGCATAAACATATTGAAATCGAGCTGGCACAGGCTGTCACGTCCGCTTGACGAAGCGGAAAACGTATCCTCACCGGATAGCTGTGACGATGGCGGAGGCACTCTTTTCAGACTTATAAGCAAACTTGGAAAAAACAACCGCACCGCGCTGTATCTTTACTATTATGAGAGCTTCAGCATAAACGAGATAGCGCGGATAACAGGGGCGAGCGAGACCGCGGTACGCTCACGTCTTGCACGCGGAAGGCGACAGCTGAAGAAGCTGATCGAAAGTGAAAGGAACGGGTATTATGGATTACGGGAAATTATTTGAGCGGGCATTCGGATATATAACGGAAAAATATCCTTGTTCCGATCACGAAACAGCCTTCAGAAATGTCACGGAAAGGGCAGGTAATATGAAAACTAAAAAAATCAAAAACAAAAAATCGGTCGTTATTGCAGTCTCGGCGGCTGCCGCGGCTGCAATGACCGTTTCCGCCGGGGCGGCATTGAATTGGGACTTCAATACAGCTTTTGGCGAATTGTTCAGCCGCAGAAATGACGGGCTGCCGGATACGCAGGTCGCGCGGTTCACGGAAGGAGCTGATGAAAGTGCCGAAATGCGGTTCGAGACCGCAAAGAACACCTACACCGCTTACGGGTTCGATTACGAAAAGTATGGCAAGGAGCTTGATCTGACCTTTGACTGTGACGGGTTCACTGTAGATTACAAGGGAATGATGGGCGAGGGTCGGGTCATGTATCTGCTTTTCGATGTCATATTTGACGAGGATACCGATTACGCTCCGAAGGAGGGTTATACAGACTGGGAACCCGTGATCGAGTATGACACAACGGACGGCGTCGGGAGAGAAATGGATAACAAGCTGCTCTCCGTGGACGGGAACAGATACTCGTATTACGGACTTCTGATAGGCGCGGAGAATATGGAGGGTAAAGATCTTACGGTCAAAGGCTACGGACTTAACAGACGCAGGAGATATAATCCCACGGAATCCGAAAGATATTTTGAAAACCTCAACTGCGATTTCTATGCGGAGATCCAGATAGATACAGAGAACGAGGTACCGCGCAGAACGATCGGGATAAACGAGCCCCTGACCGCTTACGACCTCTGCCCCGTAGGAGACGGCAGCTACGGTTTCAAGCCAGTCGAAACGGTGCTGTATGATATCACGATATCTCCGTTCACATGCAGCGGCAATATCGAGACTTACGGCAGAGTATTTGAAAAAGCGGACGCTTACAGCTTTGGTTCGTTCGTATTCACCTTCAGCGACGGAACTGCCCTTACAGAGACCAACGTCTACAGTGAAGACTCCTTCTTCTTTGAATTTGACCGACCTGTCGAACCGGACGATATTGTTTCGGTAACAATAGGTGAAAAGACCATAATGCTGAAATGAATACAAAACAGGCAGCCTGATAGCTAACAGGGCTGCCTGTTATTTTATCGTCTGTGTCAGCTTCATCGGCTTACAGTCATACCGCACTCCTTGGCTTTTCTCTTTACCGCGTCAATGAAATATGTGTCTGTATCGGTAAATCTGTAGTTTGTTCGCCAGATAAGAATATCGCTGTGTATATCGCGGCGGTCAACGCACTCCTTCTGCACAAAACCGTATCTGTCAAGGGAGCTCTGAGATATGGGAGAGCACCACATAAATGACATGCGGTCTTTCAGCAATATAGCCCTGTGAGCTTGCGGTGTCAGAACCACCGATCAAGCAGATACCCTGCGAGCAAGCCGTTTTTGGTCGTTCCCGCATAGCCGAAAAGATCGTTCTTCGAGTATCCGCCGAAGCTGTTATATCCGCCGAAGCCGGAATAGTTCTCGCTGTCGGCATAACGCGAAACATTCACTGCCTGCGACACCACGGAGCCTGTGAATGTTGAGTTCCTGCCGAACGCGGAGCTTATCGCCTTGTCATCGGCTGACATAAACTTCTCCTTGTCGATAGACAGGCTCCCGTCACTGCCGACGGTAACACCGGCTTTTTCGAGAGTTCCCGAGTATGCCTTCGCGGTATTCGCCATTACCGACGTGCGGGCGGAAACAATGCTGCTGCGGGAGCCGCTGACGGCAGAGTACATATCGTTGTAGCTGTCAACGAAGCTCTTTGCGGCATCGTACATCTTTTCGCGGTCATTGCCGGACATGACTCTGCTCATATCGGAGACGGAGGAGGCTATGCCCGACACGGCGTCCGAAAGACTGCCCGAATAGGCGGCAGTTTTCGCCGCTGTGGTCGTCCGGTAAGCCCTTCGCGCGGCATTCGCGCTGTTGGACTTCGAGGACAGCAGCTTGCTCACGCTCGTTCTGCTTACGTTGTACAGCGAGCTGTGGCGGTAATTGCTGTAAGTCATATAGCGGTTTATTCCATAGTTTCTCATGCTTTCACCTCCCTTCACATCATCGCGAGCAATTCGGAGATATCAAGAAAAAATATGGGGGATATCTCGCTGACATTCGCCGCCGCGTACTGCATCGGGTCGGGAATGTCGGTGCTGTCCGATATCATCGAGGCAAATTCCAGCCGCCGCTCAATGGACAGCTCCTGCGCCTTAGCGAGCAGTATCTTCTTCTTTTTCAGCAGCTTCTTCAGCTCCTCCTCCTGCTTCTCACGCCGCTCGGCGCGCTTTTTCCACCAGTCCTCGTCCTCTTCCTTTTTCAGCGCTCCCTGACCTGTCGGGTAGGAGGTCTGGCGGAAGTGCTCGGGCTTGCTGCCGAATTGCAGGGTGTGATACTGCGTGCCGCTCAGCTGCCGCAGCCAAGCGGGAGTCTCCGCTGAAAACGCGCCTTGTATCTGCTCCAGCACCCACTTTTCGTAATCCGGGTTTGTCTGCATTTCGCGATAGCCCGCGTCCGAAATGCTCACGGCGTAGGTGTCGCCGAACTGCGTCGGGTGCAGTACAAACGAGGATATGCGGTCTTTTATGTACGCCTTGTAGTCGTCGAGCGACTGCGGGTTTTCATTCATGCAGTTGTCGAGCGTCTGCGCAAAATCCGTTCCGGCAGGCGGCGGTGCCATGCTCTCCGCAAAGGCTTTCAGATAAGCGGTCTGCGCGGATATGTAGATCGTGTTGCTCATATTCATTTCTCCTGTTTACATCAGTGCCGCAAGCGCGGACGCCATTTCCTCCTGCGGTGTAGGCTCGCGGTCTTCGGCGCTGTTCATGCGGGATCTCGCTTCTTCGAGCAGGCTTTCTGCCGCTTTGACAGATTCCTCGTCAACTTCAAGTCCCTGCTCCTTGCCCGCGTCGCACTCACGCAGGTCTGACATTATCATTTCCATTACCGCTTGCACCTGTGAGCGGGTTTTCGCGGCTGCGAGAATACGCGCGAGCTTTGCGGCGTTTATGCCCACAGAGCCGCTGACTTTTTCGGATTCTGCTTCGTCTTCCGAACTGTCGGGATTTTTCTCTTCGTCGGGTGATACTGTCTCGTGCAATTCAGCCTCCGGCGATAGTTCAAGCCTGTCGCGCGATACAGTTACTTCTTCGTATTCTTCACTGTCGGCGTTTTTGACCTGTTCTTTCGGTTGTGATACATTATAGCGCGGCTGATAGCCTTCAATTCTTCCGACAGCCATACGCTCACCCCCTACGCCTTGATATCAATGGGCTTGTGAACGCGTATCGGGTCGGGAACAGAGACCTGCATATCCGCCATTTGTCCCGCGGTGTCAGCCTTCTTTTCGTCAGGACTTGTATCGGGCTGTAGCTCCGTGAGCTCCTTTGTGGTGACAGCCTCCCCGACATCGGGACGACTCCGCTGTTCCTCGGTTACCTTGCGCATACGCTCGCGGTATTCCCCGACAGTCTCCCGGGTCTTCGCGGTCTTTTCGGTCTGCTCCTTCTCGTCCTCGCGGTCAGCGATCTTCGCGCGGTCGATGTTCTTTTTGAGGTCATCGTTCGTGTTCGAGAGCGTTTCCGACTGCTTCGCCTTCAGGTCGGCAGCGTGCTCCTCGGTCTCCTTCAGCTCTGCCTGCTTCGCGCTCACATCGCCGATGGAGTTCTTGATCTCCGCTTTCAGGATCCCTGCGTGACCCTCGTCCTTTCTGACGGCATTCTGCTGCACCTGCGCCTGTTTCAGCGTGGTTCCCGCCGTCATCAGTGCCGACATTGTGTTTGTGATCATAGTATCAAATCCTTTCCGATATATTCGGGCATCTCCCTGCCCTGTGTTTATTATATCGTCAGGCAGATACAAAAATCAAGCGAATTGCGGTGAAACGGCTATTTTCGGCTGTGAAATCAAGTCGTTATCAGCATTACTGTCAGAGTGAACTCCCCGTTCCCGCACTCGATGTCGATACCGCCGCCGTACTTCTCGGCGGTGTTTTTGATGTTCAGCAGCCCGAAGCCGTGGTTCTCGCTGTCGGCTTTTGTCGTTTCGGGCAAGCCGCCGTCCGTTACGGTGCAGTCGCCCGTGCAGCTGTTCGTGACTGTGATGACGAACGCCTTCTTCCGGTTCAGCGAGCTTATGCGGATATACCTCTCATTTTCGGGGCACTGCGAAGCCGCTTCAATAGCGTTGTTCAGCGCGTTGTTGAGGATAATGCTCATATCGAGAGCGCCCGCCGAAAAGTCGGTGGGACAGTGGAAATCACACTCGAAGGAAATGCCGTTCCGTGCAGCCTCGCTCTGCTTCTCGGTGAGGATAACATCGGTCACCGGGTCGCCGCTGCTGATGCCGGTATCGCTGCCGATACGCTCACGGACTTCCGCGAGGTAGCTGTCGAACCGCTCATTCTCGCCCCGGGCGTGCAGCCTTTCGAGGACGGCGAGATGATTGCGCATATCGTGACGGATAGCGCGGATATCGCGGTACAGGCTCTCCGCGCCGCTGATGTAGTCGCGGATATTGCCGGTTTGGACGACGAGCATAGCGTTCTCCTTTTCCTTTCGCTGTGCGGCTTTTATCTGCTCGAAGAACCATATCATAGCAATCAGCGCGGCATACGACACGATATAATATATCAGCGAGGTGAGGTCATAGGGCTGCACGTTTATCTCCCGCGTATCAATGCTGTTGAAATACAGCAGCATACGGTAATTGTTGATATTCGAGGCATTCGGCAGGATAAGCAGTACCGCCTCTTTCACGCTCATTTCGTTTGATTTGCTTATAAACACTTTATGGAAAATTTTTATCATAAAGTACATTATCGCCGAATGAATGATCGCACGCAGCGCGTCGGATATCACATAAAATGATATGAGCAGGTCATAGTTTTCCCAGATATTATCTATGACCCACCCCATAACGGGCATATAAAACGCAAGCCACAGAACATTCGTGACCGCGCCGGTAAGCCAGCGCACCGAGAAATAGGTGAACGCGAGGAATACCTTCTGCGGATAGTTCCGCCTGTCGAGAAGAGTGAATACAATAAACGCGGCTATTATAGCGGTTCCGTATGCTGCCAGATTGCTGAATTCCTCCGGTACAAAATACATCACACCTATCACCGCCGAGTATACCGCTCCCGCCGCCCATACCGCGGCTTTGCGCTTTGCGAACGGGGTGAGGAACTGCATTATCCCGACAGCGTAAACGAGCATTGAAGTTATCATCGCGGAGGTGAGCAAGTAGTCCGTGTAGAGCCTTAACTTATACATTCCCGCCCTCCTTGATGTAGCGCATATACGCCTTGACGAGCGCTGAGTAGCGCTGCTTCGCCAGCAGTACTGTATCGCCGTTCTCCATTGTTACCTCGCTCGATGTGTATTTTTCGAGATACCGGAGATTTATCAGATACGCGCGGTGAGTGCGGAAGAAGCTGTCGTCGGTGCAGTTCTCGAGCTTCGACAGCCTCCCGTAATACTCGAACTCGCCGTTCACCGTGTGCAGTGTCAGCTTCCGGTCGAGCACCTCCGCGTACATGAGCTCCGACAGCGCGAGGCGGGTGCTGACTCTGCCGGATTTGACGGTGATATACCGCTCGTCCTTGTCCGCGGTATCTGCGTTTGTGCAGCTGTCTATCGCTTTTTTCAGCACCTCCTCAAATCTTTCATCGGAGACCGGCTTCACAAGGAAGTTGAACGCGCCCACATCGAACGCGTCGAATACTCTGTCCTCAAAAGCGGTCACAAAAATAATGACGGCACGGCAGCCGTTCTTCCGCAGCTCACGCGCGGTCTGCATACCGTCGAGCCCGTCCATTCCTATATCGAGAAAGATGATGTCGAAGCCGCCGGCGCTTGCGAGAAGCTCGCCGCCCGACGAAAACTCCATCACCGCCGCGCCCGGGCAATACGAACGTATCCTGTCCGCCAGCTCCTTGCGGAGCGTCCGCTCATCATCACAAACCGCAAAATTCATCATATCCCCTCCTGTATTATATATCGGATATTGTGCGGGAAACTTTAATTTTATGCCGTGAAATGAGCTTTTTTTGATGTGAAACAGGTCTTATATAAGCTTTGCATACAATTCAAGCGCGCCGACCGTGGGCTGTATTGCTGATGTTCCCGAAAATGGTTCCGGCAGAGCGGCGGCTTTGTACAATATTACCATGCCGGGATATGCACAATGCTGATTTTTTTCAATATGTTTGCATTTTTGTTTTGTTTGTGGTATGATATTGTTGCGGTATCTGCCGCGCCCGATATCAGTAAGTGTACGGCGGGCGGATATTGCATTGCTGTAATAAAACAGGAGCGAGCAAGAATGAAAAAAATAAAGACTGTTATTTCACTGCTGCTGATATTATGCCTTTCGATCAGCTTGTTGGCAATTCCGGCGGGTGCCGCGGCTGCGGCGCCGGACGAGATTGACCTTTCGGAGGCGCAGAAGCTGATGCCGCTGAACTCGGCGACCTTCTCCGACACGGAGAACGGGACGCAGGAATACCTGTTCAGGATAACCCTGAAGGACGCGGGGAAGATAAGGTTCTACAATACCTCCGCCAAGGTCGGAAGCTCCTCACGGATAGCCCTGCTGTATTCCGACGGAAGAACGGCGCTGAAGGGCAAGTATTCCGACGTTATAGGAAAGATCATGTACATAGCGAAGAAGGGAACATATTATGTGAAGGTCACGCTGACACGTTCCCAGTCCGTCCGGGGCTTCGGCTACACCTACATCTCCGACAGCGGCAAGCGCGTTACCAAGCGTGTAGCCGTCGATCAGGGAAAGAAGTACAGCTTCAGCTCTTATGTAAAGACCTTCAGCGGCACCCGCAAATGGACCACCTCCGACAGCTCTGTGATAAAGATAAGCTCAAAGGGCATCGGCACCGTGGTAGGCACCGGCAAAGCAACTATAAGGGTCTACTCCAGCAACGGTGATTACGCGCAGATAACCGTCAGGGTACGCGAAGAAGGCGAAGAGTAAACGGCAAATATAATACTGGATCCTTATCAAAACACTGAAGAGCTGTCGGCTAAAATTCCGCCATACTGTGTCATTTTCACTTGACTTTCATAAAATATCCCCCGCGGGATCAGAGATCCCGCGGGGGATATGTTTTTATCCGGTTTTCACGTTTACCGTGTTACGGTCACGGTCACGGTCGTATAGATGCTGGTATTTTCCTTAAGGTAGATAGTGAAGTAAGCCGGACCCTGTGTATTGCCGGTATTCGCCTTTACATGGAATTTAACGAGCATATTGTCGCCCAGCTGTGTCGCGGTAGCGTCCCATGTAACGAGGATAGCGGGGGAGATGCTGGGGGAGATGATGTACTGGGAGGTGCTTGTAACGTTGCTGATGAGCACTTCGAACTCACACTCATCGCCCTGACCGAGCGTGAAGCTTCTTGTGCTTGCGCTGATAGTGGAATCGGCGGCGGGAGTGGGGTTATCGGACACCTGAAGTGTTGTGGCAACAGCCTCATCGTTCTCTCTCTTTGTACCCACCGTCATATTTCCGGGAATGGAGTACTGGTCGTAGACGGAGGACGCAAATCTGTAGGAGTTCACCTCGACGGAGCAGTTGAGCTTAACGCCGTCCGTTGCCTCAACATAACCCGTGAAGGTAAAGCTTGTGGACTTTCCGGGGTCAAGGCTTCCGGAGCCCAGCAGATTATTGATGGTGTAGTCGCGGTAACCGCTTCTGAGACCGTTGTTTGTAGTATTCACGGTGTAACCGCTTGCGGTGTACATCGAGATGTTCTTGAACGAATCGGTGAAGTAGAAGCCGAGTGTGATATCGCTCAGTGCCGCGGAAGGAGAGTTGTTGGTAAGCGTTACGGTGTAGGTAACTCTGTCGTTGTTCTTGACCTGACCTGTCACACCGGAAGAGGAGGTGGTGGAGATCGCAAGACCGATAGAACCGTAGTTATTGGTGGTGAGGGCGAGATTGATATTGGGTGTGCTTACCTTGTATGTTGCGTTGGTGGAGGCTGTGGTATTGAAATCCGAAGAGTTTATAGCGTTGGTGTAGCTGTTGTAGTTGGAGATGACGGAGTTGGTGGTGGAATTGAACGCGCCGCTGTTCTTGACCGTCATCGGAGGTATCGCATTTGTGAGCAGTGCCTGATTGCCGCCGGAAACTATCGAAGCGTACGGACGGTATTTCTGACCGTTGAACTCGAATACTACCTTGTATGTACTGCCGGTATTGAGTCCTGCGAGCTGGTAGTTGCCCTGCGAGTCGGTGGTGGTATCCTTGACGTACGCGTTGGTGGCTGTGTTGAGCGCGAGCACTCTCAGACCGGAGATACCGCTCTCTGTCACAGACTTGAGACCGTCAGCGACGGAGGAAGCTGTGGGGGTATCGTTCCACACCGTACCGCTCAGAACGAAGGAGGTGGTGAAGTTGTACTCGAAGGTCGCTACAGCGCTGTCCGCGTTAGCCTTTGAACGTGCGTACGCCTTGACGATGACCTTGTTGGAGTTTGCCGCGGGAGCGATGTTGAAGGGAGCGGTGTATGCTCTTGTGGTATTGCTTGTCCGCGGGTCGGTGCCGTCGGTGGTGTAGAATATCGTCGAGCCCGATGTGGAGCAGGTGAGCGCTATGTTAGTCTCGCCCGAATATACCTGCGCCGTGGAGGAGGAGGACGCAACGGGTCCTGTCGTGCCTACCGTCACGCTTGTCTGCTGAACGTCACTTACGGAGCCGCTCTTTGCCGCGATGACCTTTACGGTCTTTGTGCCCGCGGTGCTGATAAGGAACTTATCTGTGTATCTTGTGCTCTTTGTCGTGGGAGTTGAGCCGTCGAGAGTGTAGTAGAAGGTAACTCCGCTTGTTGAGCTGGAGAATTCGATCTTCTTGCCGCCGAGGGATTTATATACCGTTATACCCGGCTTGCCGAGCTTTATCGTATTTGTGGAGGTGTTTGTGTTTATATCCTCCTCGGGATCCTCGGGGTCCTCCTCGTCCTCAAGCACGCCCGTATATGGGAGCTTGGAGATAGAGTTGTTCAAATACATGGAGAGTATCGTGAGGTCGTTGCTCGCCACACCGCCGCTTGCGTTGCAGTCCGCGTTGTCGAGGCAGACGAAATCGGTCTTGCGGTTGAGGTAGTTTGTGAGTCTTGCGTAGTCGTTCTGGTTGATGTTGCCGTCGCCCGTAACGTCGCCGTACATCGTGGCTACCTTGAAGGTCTTGGTCATGACTGCGCTCTGTGAGGAGCCGGATATCGCGATAGCCTTTATTTTGGTATTCTTTGTTATCTTGAGCAGCGTATTCTTTGTGTATTTTCTGCTGCTCGCGGTCGGCACTGTTCCGTTCGTGGTGTAGTAGATAGTTGCGTTCGTTGTGGTAGTGGAGAGCTTAATCTTTCTGACGCCCTTCGAGCCCTTGATAGTGTAGGTGGGCTTTGCTACCGCAGCTTCGTATGCCGCGGTCACGACTGCGCTCTTTGCTGTGTCAGAGCTTTCCGCGAACGCTTCTGCGCCGAGACTTGCTGCCGCCATAAGTCCCGCGGTCAGAAAAGCCGCGGCTTTTTTCATCAGCTTGTTCATTGAAAATTCCTTTCCTTGTTTTTCCGCTTCGGCGGATGATTTTTGTGTCTCATTCATGTAAGACACTCAAAATAACCCTATCCTCGGAGAATTCTGACATTCTCCGCCGCGCAAAGTGCATTTTTGCGCTCCTATATAATAAAACGATTTTTGCGGTCAAAAGGTGACGCTGAATTTCCGAAATTTTTCATTTTTTTGAAAACTTTGTCGGCTTTGCACAATTTGACCATGCGTTTTTATTATATTTCCGTGAAATCTTCCTGCATGATATCGTCGTGAACGTCCACATTCCCGCCGATCATATCTCTGCCGCGTACATAGTACTTATCGCGCTGTATTCTTACCGCCTCGTCGAGTATCTTCTTCACATCTCGCGGCTTTTTGACAGATATGAGCTTCTTTTCGGGCGTGTCGATATCCTTTGCGGCGATAGCGATAGTCCCGCAGCCGAATATCCTCTGTCCGAGGGTGAACGACAGCTTCTTGTCGAAGATACGGTACAGCTCCATTTCGTCTTCCCTGATGTTGAACAGTCCGATCTTGGTGTACAGCGTTGTGTCGGTTATCACATATCGTGTGAAGGAAATCGGCATACCGAGTATGCACTTCTTTCCCGACCACAGTACATTGCCGTAGTCTGCCTTCAGCTTCTCCATATTCACGGTGCATTACCTCCTTTTCTTGCCGGATTTTTGTTTATTGCCGTTGTTCTGCTTGCTTTTTGTATTATCCTGTCCGGAAACGATGCCGCCGAACTTTTCTTCGAGCATCGCTTTCTTTTCCTCACGTTCTCTGCGTTTTCGCTCCTTTGCCTCCGCCTCTTTTGCGGCGGCAGCCTCCTGCTCCTCGGCGATAGCCTCTGTGAGCGATACCGGCGTAAGGTCGGTATCGTTTATCACAGCTATGTCGGTGTATTCGTCAGAGCCCGGCGGCAGTCCCTTCGCGGAGAGCTTGCCCGCGACGAAGGTCTTGAACGCGCTGTATATCACCGCGAACAGCGGTATGCCTATTATCAGTCCCCAGAAGCCGAACATAGCCTGCCCCACGAGGATCGCGAATATTACCCAGAAGCTCGTAAGCCCGGTGCTCTCTCCGAGTATCCTCGGGCTTATGATATTGCCGTTCACGTTCTGTATGATGAGCACGATTATCGTGAACACGATGCACATTACCGGGTCTTCCATGAATATCAGGAACAGGCTCGGCACAAGTCCTATGAACGGACCGAAGTACGGAATGATGTTCGTGAGCCCCATTATGACCGAAACGAGCAGCGCGAACGGCACCTGCGCGACAGTCGTCACGATGAAGGTTATGCACCCGACCACGAACGAGTCGATTATTGTCCCGGTGATGAAATTGCCGAAGGACTTGTGGAGCTTGCGCGCTCCGATTATGATAGAGTTCGCGCGCTTTACGCTGAGGAAGGTGTAGAGCACCTTCTTCGCCTGTGCCGCGAACAGCTCCTTGCTGTAAAGGCAGTATATCGCCACGACCATACCGAAGATGAGGTTCATCAGCAGTCCGATAAGGCTCATGATGCCGTTGGTCAGGAAGCCGAGGTAGTCGCCCATCTGCGGGAGTATCGAGGTGCTCAGAAACGAACGCAGCGTCGAGCCCGCGTCGTTGATTATATTGGTTATCTCCGCCCCTACCTCGGGGTAGTTGGTGAACATCTCCTGTGTCCAGCTGACGAGGTTCGTCATATATGTCGGTATATTGTCTACCAGCAGCTTGATAGTCGCGGTCAGCTGCGGGATTATGGCGACGAGTATGCCGACTATGATGCCGACGAATATGATGAAGGTGACGATTATGCTTACAATACGGCGGGGCGCGTTACGGACATACATTTTCAGGTGAGCGTATTTCTCGCTTTCCTTATTGCCTCCGACATCATGGTTCGCTATCTCCGCGAAGGGCTTGTCGCTTTTGGTGAAGGTCTTGCTGAATACGCGCTTCTCGAAGAACGACATTATCGGAGCCAGCAGATAAGCGATTATCATGCCGTAGATTATCGGACTTATTGCCGAGAGGAAATTTCCCACTCCCTTGCCGATACCCTCGAGGTTCACGAGCATACTGCCGACGATTATCGAGGCTATTATGACTATGAAGGCTGTGAGACCCCAGCCGAGGTAGTGCTTGTTCCACCTGAAAAATTTCATTTCCGCTCTCTCACCTGCCGATTTGCATTTATATTCATTATACTACTATATTTATAAATTGTCAAGGTTTGATGACCCTATATCTTGTAAATAAAAACTCCCTCCGGAGCCCGGAGGGAGTTCTGCCGTCACTTCACGACAATATTTACCAGCTTTTTCGGCACAGCTATCTTTTTAACCACGGTCTTGCCGTCGATAAGGGGCTTGACCGTCTCGTTTTCGAGAGCTGCCGCTATCATAGCGTCCTGATCGGCGTCTGCCGCGATATTGAGCTTTGCGCGCACCTTGCCGTTTATCTGCACGACTATCTCCACGGTCTCCTCGACGCAGAGAGCCTCATCGTACGTTACCCACTTCTGCTCGGAGAGTATGCCGCCGAAGATATTGCTGTACATCTCCTCTGTGATATGGGGAGCGAAGGGATTGAGCAGTATGAGCAGAGTGCGGAGCTCGCCCTTTGTTATGCTGCCCTTGTCGCTTATCTGGTTGAGCAGGGTCATCATTGCCGCCACAGCGGTATTGAATTTGAGCTGCTCGATATCGGCGGACACCTTCTTTATCGTCCTGTGGAATGCCGCCGAAAGCTCCTTGCTGTAGCCCTCGTCGTCGGTCATAATATCCTGGAGCGCCCATATTCTCTCGAGGAAGCGCTTGCAGCCCTTGAGGCTGCTCTCGCTCCAGGGAGCCGCCTGCTCATAGTCGCCCATGAACAGGACGTACACGCGCAGAACGTCCGCGCCGTACTCGTCCACCACGTCGTTCGGGTCAACTACATTACCGCGGGACTTGCTCATCTTCACGCCGTCGGGTCCGAGGATAAGTCCCTGCGCTGTTCTCTTTGCGTAAGGCTCCGCCACCGGCACTTCTCCGATATCGTACAGGAAGCGGTGCCAGAAGCGCGAGTAGATGAGGTGGCGGGTGACGTGCTCCATGCCGCCGTTGTACCAGTCAACGGGCAGCCAGTATTTCAGAGCCTCTTTCGACGCGAACGCCTCATGGTTCTGCGGGTCGCAGTAGCGCAGGAAGTACCATGACGAGCCTGCCCACTGGGGCATTGTGTCGGTCTCGCGCTTTGCGTCGCCGCCGCACTTCGGGCACTTGCAGTTCACGAAGCTGTCTATCTTCGCCAGCGGGCTTTCGCCGTCGGAGCCGGGCTGGTAGTTGTCCACGGGCGGGAGCTTCAGCGGGAGCTCCTCATAAGGCACAGCCACCATACCGCACTTCGGGCAGTGCACGATCGGTATCGGCTCGCCCCAGTATCTCTGGCGGTTGAACGCCCAGTCCTTCATCTTGTACTGAACGCCCGCCTCACCGACGCCCTTTGCCTCGAGCACGGTCAGCATCTTCGCGATAGCGTCCTTCTTGTTGGTGATACCGTTCAGCTCCCCGGAGTTGACCATTTCGCCGTCGCCGGTATATGCTTCCTTCGAGATATCGCCGCCCTTTATTACTTCGATTATCGGGATGCCGAATTTTGTCGCGAACTCATAGTCTCTCGTGTCGTGCGCCGGCACCGCCATGATAGCGCCGGTACCGTAGCCCATCATTACATAGTCCGAAACATATATCGGGATCTCTGTATTGTTCACGGGATTGATCGCTGTGAAGCCGTCGATCATAACACCGGTCTTGTCCTTGACGAGCTGTGTGCGTTCGAATTCACTCTTCTTTGCGCACTCGTCCTTATACGCGTCGAGCTCCGCGATATTCTTTATGGAGTCCCTGTACTTCTCGATGAGCGGGTGCTCGGGAGCCATTACCATGAAAGTAACGCCGTAGAGCGTATCGGGACGTGTGGTGTAGATCTTCAGCTTCTCGCCGTTCTCCTTGATGGTGAACTCCACGAACGCGCCTGTGGACTTACCGATCCAGTTTTCCTGCTGGAGTTTGATATTGGGGAGGAAATCCACCTCATCGAGTCCCTGCAGGAGCTTGTCGGCGTACTCGGTTATGCGGAGGTACCACACCTCTTTTTCCTTCTGGACTATCTCGCTGTGGCAGATATCGCACTTGCCGCCCTGCGAATCCTCGTTGGAGAGCACCACCTTACAGCTCGGGCAGTAGTTGACGAGGGTCCTGTCGCGGAACACGAGCCCGTTCTCGAACATCTTGAGGAATATCCACTGTGTCCACTTGTAGTAGTCCTCGTCGGTAGTGTCCACAACTCTCGACCAGTCGAACGAGAAACCGACCTTCCGAAGCTGGTTCGTGAACTTCTTGATGTTGTTGTCGGTAACGATACGCGGGTGAACGCCCGTCTTTATCGCGGTATTCTCCGTCGGCAGTCCGTACGCGTCAAAGCCGATAGGGAACAGCACATTGTAGCCCTCGAGCCTGCGCTTTCTGCTCACTACCTCGAGCCCGGAGTACGCCTTGATGTGCCCGACGTGCATTCCTGCTCCCGAGGGGTACGGGAACTCCACCAGCGCGTAGAACTTCGGCTTGCTGCTTCCCGTCTCCGCCTTGAAGCTCTCATGCTCGTCCCAGTATTTCTGCCACTTGGGTTCAATTTCCTTGAAATCGTATTTCATTCTTGTCTGTCATTCCTTTCTTTCGTCGCCTTGCGGCGATAGGGTCGCTTGCGCTCGAGACTGCGGCTGGCGCCGCTTGGGTCGCTTGCGCTCGAGACTGGGGGAAAACTTTTGTGAACAAAAGTTTTCCCCCAGACCCCCTTTCAAAAAACTTTATCTGCTTCGCGCTGAAGGGGGGAGTTTGCGTTACTTTCTTACGCCGAATTTGTAGATAGTCGTGAAGTTGTATTCCTCGTCCTTCTTCAGCACGCAGCTCGGGAAGTTCGGCTGGTTAGGCGAATCGGGAGCGTACTGGCTCTCAAGACAAAGGGCTGTCTGTATCTTCATCATCATGCCGTCCTTGCCTATCTCGCCCTGCAAGCCTATTGCGGTGTAGAACTGGATAGCGGGCTTGTCGGTGGAGACTGTCATCTCACGTCCTGTCTCGGGGTCGTAAACGACAGCGGCTTCACGCATAACATGGGGCTCACCGAGGTTGAAGTTGTGGTCATAGCCTATGATATCGCTCTGGTCGAGGTCACGTCCGATAGCCTTGGGCTGTCTGAAATCGAACACGGTATTTTCAACGGGAGCCATTTCGCCTGTCGGTATGAGGTTGTGATCGACGGGGGTGTAGGTGTCGGCATTGATCTGTACGATCTGACCGAGCACGGAACCTGAGTGGATACCGCCGATATTGAAGTAGGAGTGGTTTGTGAGGTTGAGGATAGTGTCCTCGTCGGACTTGCCCTTGTACTCGAGCTTGAGCTCGTTGTCCTCCGTGAGGGTGTACTTGCAGGACACCTTGACATTGCCGGGGAAGTTTTCCTCCTGATCGGGGCTGAAATAACCGAATGTCACGCTGTTGTCGGTTGTTTCGTCAACAGTCCAGACTCTCTTATGGAAGCCTATGATACCGCCGTGGAGGCAGTTTGTGCCTTCGTTGCAGCGGAGCTGTATCTCCTTGCCGTTCAGTGAGAACTTACCGTTAGCAATACGGTTTGCGTATCTGCCGACGAGCGCGCCCTGTGTGGAGGTGCCGCCCTCATAGCCCGCGAGGTCGTCATAGCCGAGGACCACGTCGCCGAAATTCCCGTCCTTATCGGGCACGAGAATGCTTACGATAGCGCCGCTGTAATTTGTGAGCTTTACGGTCATTCCCTTGCTGTTTTTCAGCGTAAATAGGAAGATCTTGTAGCCGTTGGACATTCCGAAAACTTCTTTTTCGATCATCTTGGATTTACCTGACCTTTCTTGATTACTTTGTATTTAACCGCACGCGCGGAAAAATTACTTTTTTCTGTTTTCCCGAAAAGGCGCACTGCCTTTCCTTGGCGGCGCCAGCCGCTGTTCTCGAGCGCAGCGACCCGGGCGCCGCTCAGAAGTGCCAGTAGAGGAAGGGGGCGTTGGTGCTGTTGACGAGGAGGAGGGTGCTGACGAGGAGGATAGCGACATTGCTTGCCACGGCAGCGACACCGATGACGTTCTCGCCGGCAGGGGACTGCTGGAGCTTTGCCCTGAGCGCGGGGATAACGGGAGCGCTGAAGATGACAGCCGCTATTATGAGAAACAGGTTGTTGAGCAGTGACATCTGTGTGCCGGGGTCGATGAGCTGATTGCCGTTTGCGCCGACGAGGTTGCCGAAGAACGCTCCGAGAGCGGAAAGCCCGCCGTGCTTGTCATCGAAGTAAAATATCCCGAATCCGAGAACGATGATAAGCTTTCCGTATATGTGCATTATGACAGCGGGAATCTTTTTCAGACGTTTGGCTCCGATGAGCCTTTCCAAAAATATGAACATTCCGAAGTACAGTCCCCAGATGATATAGTTCCAGCTCGCTCCGTGCCAGAAGCCGGTGCAGAACCATACCAGAAAGAGGCTCGCGTACTGCCTGCGCTTTCCGAAGATCGGGACATAGAGCAGGTAATCGCGGAAGAAGCTCCCGAGGGAGATGTGCCAGCGCTGCCAGAATTCGGTGATGTTTTTCGAGACGAACGGATATATGAAGTTCTCGTCGAAGTGGAACCCGAATATCCGTCCGAGACCGATAGCCATGTCCGAATAGCCGGAGAAATCGTAGTAAACGTACAGCGCGTACAGTATCACCGCGTACCATGTTCCCGCCACGGAGAGCGAGGAAATGCCGCCGAAATACTTGTCCACTATGTCTATGAGCCCGTTTGCGACGATGACCTTCTTGCCGAATCCGTAGATAAAGCGGGTCACGCCGACGCTGATGTCGTTGACGGAGGGGGAGCGGCGGTCTATCTCATGCTCGATGACGCTGTATCTTACGATAGGACCCGCGACGAGCTGCGGGAACAGGGACACATAGAGCAGGAACTTGTAGTAGCTCTTCTGCACCTCGACCTTGCCCCAGTAGCAGTCCATGATGTAGGAGATTATCTGGAAGGTGTAGAAGCTTATGCCTACCGGTAAAACTATGTTCGTGAGGGGTATGCTTGTCCCGAAGGCGGAGTTGATATTCGTGATGAAAAAGTCGGTGTACTTGAAGACAAACAGCATTCCGAGGCTGAATATCAGCGACAGCGCCACCCAAAGCTTCGCGCGTCCTGTGTCCTTGTCGTGTCCGATAAGCAGTCCGAAGACATAGTTGACCGTGACGCTCCCCAGCAGCAGCGCGAGCCATATCGGGTTGCTCCACGCGTAGAATACCAGTGAAAAGACTATCAGAATTATATTTCTGTAAAAAGTGCGCTTGCCTATGAAGTAGATCGGGATAAGAGCCGCGAGGAAGATGTAGACAAACAGCAGATCGGTGAATTTCATTACTTCTACTTATCTCTCCGAAAATAGTTTTTTCTGTATCGGCGCCGTCAATTGGACGCTTGATATATATTATACATTAATATGGTATTATTTTCAACTGTTTTGCGGAAATTTTTTAAAATTTATTGATTTTGAGTTATTTTTTTGGCTGAAATGTGAAAATTCATATCATCTTATTTTTCACAAATCGTAAAATGAATGCCATCGAATACGGGCTGTAATGCGGTTCGCCTGTGAAAAATCGCATCATCTTATTTTTCACAATTATGACCCGATTTTTCGGAATCACGCGTTCAAATCCTTTTGCGGCGCGTTTCGGCGGGTCTGAGCGATTTTCGGGTGAAAATCGGGTTCCGGCACCTGAATGGAGTGTTCGGGGAACCGGGAGAATGTTTCCCGGAAAATAAGGTCATCTGATTTTTGAGGAAAGCCTGTCGGCTGCTGACTTTGGTTGACATTCGCGCCTTTGGGCATTATTGCCGGGAGAAGCGAGACTGTCTATTCATTTTTGACCCCGTTTATGAACAGAGCTCCCGGAGAGCCGCGAAATTTGCCCGAAAAGCGCGTGGAAAATTGCACTCACCAAATTTAATAAAAGGTGTCCCGGAGGCGAATGATGACGTGGAGATCCTGTCGATGAAACGGATTTTTTGTCGAAAATCGCGTGAATAAACGGCTTTACGGCGCTGAATGCGTCATCGCTCAGCAGGTAATTGCGTAAAAGTTGAAAATGCGGGCTGCTATTTAATAAATCAAGTCATCTTAATTTTGTATAATTTGCCGGATTTTTGTCAAAATGTAAAGAAAATCGACGGTTTTCAACCGTTTTTGAGTGGATTTTCCCGCGGAAAATGTTGAAAATTCGGAGAATGTGTAATTTTGAGCCGGAGCCGAAAGTGACGGAATAAAATCGGGTCATCTGATTTTTCACATAAAAATAGCTTTTCAAGGATTTTTGAAAATGTCATCGGATTTAAAAATCGGATAATGTCGAATTTTAAATCCGAGCTGTGTGGTAGGAGATTGTACTTTATCAATATGTCGTGTTAACGCGCAAATAAATCTGGCGTCAAGCCCGAGTAATGCGATAGGAGATAAGTATTATGCGACGAACATTTTTTTAACAGTCCTGTGGACAGGAGCATACACCGACGGGGCAATTCCAAAAATATGAATATGATGTCAAAGCGAAAAATATTCTCCCGAACGGGCGGAAAACAAAAATATGCCGAAATTCGGGCTATGGTAATAAAAATCAATTGACAATTTGCTAATAATAAGGTATAATATATGATGTATGATTATGGCGCGATGCCATAGGAGGTAATACATTGTACTTCGGAAGCGTAAGATTTTTCAAGCATGTCATCGTCGTTGTTACGATACTGCTTATTGTGATCCCATGCGTTTTCTGCGGAATAATGCTCGGCAAGCTCGGCGAGGTCGATGCCGAGAATCAGAGACTCAAGGCGGAGATAGGAGAGTACAGGCTCTCCGGGCATCAGACCGTCTATACCGCGGAGGAGCTGTTCGGGATCTATAAGGAGAATTTGGAGGACAAGGAAGAGTTCCTGAAGCTCGCTAACCAGTACGACGAGGCTGCGTACCGCGCGGCAGCCGGACTGGAGGCTATACCCGCCTCGGCAGGCACCGTGGGAACGCTCCCCGCGCAGACAGCGGGGCCCGACACTCCCGAGGACGACACCGCTGTTCCCGACGCGAATGTCGTGACCGAGATACGCCCCTCTTATGAGGCTCTCTATCCCGACCTGTATGCCGATATCCCGGAGGATCTCGTCTACAATATGGATATGGACTATGTCTATCTCACCTTCGACGACGGTCCCTCCAAATATACCGACAGCATTCTCGACTATCTCCGCAGCTATGACATAAAGGCTACCTTCTTCGTGGTCCCCGACGGCTCCGACGAAAGCAACGCCAAGCTGAAAAAGATAGCTGACGCGGGGCATACGATAGGTATCCATACCGCCACCCACGAATACAAGAAGATATACGCGAGCGTGGAGGCGTTCCTTGAGGATTTCAAGACAGCCTACGACAGAGTGTACGAGGCTACGGGCGTGAAATGTACGCTGTTCAGGTTCCCCGGCGGAAGCATAAACGACTACAACGCCGATATCCGCGACGACCTTATAGCGGAAATGACAAGGCGCGGTTTCATCTACTTCGACTGGAACGTTGACAGCAGCGACGCTCTGGGCGCGACATGGACAGAGATGTACAACAGCGTCCTGAAGCAGACCGCGGACGCGAACCGCGCAGTGATACTCATGCACGACTACAACGGCGGCTGGAACACCGTGCTGGTGCTCGAGGATATAATCAAGGCTCTGGTCAGCGACCCACGCGGCTATAAGCTGGACAGGCTCACCGAAAATGTAAAGCCGATACAGTTCTGATCGGCTGAAAACACCGTATATAATTGAAAGGAGACGGAGAACGCAAGCGCTCTCCGGACAGAAAAATGGGAATAAAGGACAATTTTCAGCAGGCGCTGAGAGAACTCACCGGTACCGACAAGGAGACCGATGAGCAGAAGCACGACAAACAGCCGATAGAGGCGATGAAGAACGCCGTATCGACCGATACGACCGAGTTCGACACGGTCGATGACAGCGTCCAGTACGCAGAGATACAGCGCAGAGCCGCCGCAGCCGCGGACGAATACGACCGTCAGCAGAACGCGTTCAATTCGGGAGAATATGAGGATCCGAATGTTGTGCCGGGGCAGCAGCAGGCTTACGGACCCGATGATGATGAGAACATGACCATGAACAGGAATTCCTCCGGCACTATCCCCTTCGTTCAGACTCCGCAGCCGGGCATCGCTGCAGTTCCCCCTCCGCCGCAGTCTCAACAGCAGACTCCCCCGCCTCCTCCCGTGCAGCCTCAGCAGCCGCAGCCCGAGCCTGTGTATCAGCAGCAGAACACATACCAACAGCAGAACGCGTATCAGCAGCAGAACACATACCAACAGCAGAACGCGTACCAGCAGCAGAATACATATCAGCAGCAGAACGCGTACCAACAGCAGAACCCGTACCGTCAGCAGAGCGGATACCAGCAGCAGGAGCTCAATATGGGCTTCGGCAATCAGCAGCAGTCCCGCCGTCAGGCGCCTCCGCCTCACAGCGACCCCGCCTCCGAGCAGTCAGCGATATTCAGCGCGCAGCGCTACGCGCGTCCCTCCAGTGACGACGACGAGGTGACGATGATATCCCGCAACACCGTTATAGACGGCAATATCCGTTCCTTCGCCAATATGAGCGTGGACGGCAACGTCAAGGGCAATATCGAGACCACAAAGGATATCGACCTCAACGGTAAGGTGGTGGGCGACATCTCCTGCAACAACGCACAGATGCGCACCTCACAGATACAGGGCAACATCAGGATGAAGGGCAACGCGTATATGGAGCGCGACACTCTGCTGATCGGCGACATCACCGCCACATACGCGAACGTGAACGGCAAGATAAAGGGCAACCTCTCCACCACCGGCAAATCGGAGCTCAAGAGCGACGCTGTGGTATTCGGTGACATAAGCGCCTCGACGATAACGGTAAACGACGGCGCTATCATTCAGGGCTATGTGAGCACCACCTTCCTCAACAAGGAGGAGAGCAGCAACATCTTCCCCGACACTATCACAATAGGAGAATAATGACAACTCCCTCTGCCGTCCGGGCAGGGGGAGTTCCGGCAGATAAGGAAAATGGAATATTTCTGGAAAACAGACTGTCTCGACCTCGCGCAGACGCTCGAAAGCGGGCAGTGCTTCCGCTGGCGGCGGCTTGACGACGGCGCGTACTCCGGTATAGCAGGGCGGCACGTCCTGCGGGTGCGGCAGTCCGAAAACGGGGTGTGGTTCACGGTCGGGAACGAAGCCGAGGCGGAGTTCTGGCTCCGTTACTTCGATAACGAGACCGACTACCCCGCGATAATAAAACGGTTCGCCGCCGACCCGACGCTGAAAGCCGCCTCGGAGGAGAACCGCGGCATCAGGATACTGCGGCAGGAGCCCTTCGAGACGCTGATAAGCTTCATCATATCGCAGAACAACAATATCCCCCGCATCACCGGGATAATCGGGAGGCTCTGTGAGAGCTTCGGGGAACGGATATCCGACGAGTACGGCGGAATGTACACCTTCCCGGACGCGCAGACTCTCGCGGCGCTCACGCCCGACGACCTTGCGCCGCTGCGGGCGGGGTTCAGGGTGCGGTACATACTCGACGCGGCAAGCAAGGTGTACAGCGGCGCGGTAGCGCTCGACAGCATATATGAGATGACTTATGATGAGGGGAAGCAGTATCTCAAAACGATAACCGGCGTCGGCGACAAGGTCGCGGACTGTGTGCTGCTTTTCGCGTATCACAAGACCGAGGCATTCCCGTCCGATGTCTGGATAAAGCGGGTGACTGCCGAATACTACGCCGACGGGCTCCCGGAGTGTATGGGAGAGTATAAGGGCATTGCGCAGCAATACCTGTTCGAATATTTCAGAAAAAGAACGCCTGCCGTAAAGTAAACGGCACAAAGAAAGGAAGTAAGCTATGATCTGCTTAAAATGCGGACACACACTTGAAGAAGACGACGCTGTATTCTGCCCGCTGTGCGGCACGAAGGTACAGGCGGCAAGTGCGCCCGAAGAAGCTATGTACGGAATGGAATGCACACAGAACGACAGGGCGGGTGCCGTACAGTACAAGGCTCCCGTACAGACCGGCTCGACTGAGGCGGAATACAAGGCTGCCCCGGCGGCTGACATCGCGAAGCCCGCGAAGGAGAAGGAGTATTTCGGCGGCGGGGCGCTTGCGCTCTGTCTGGTTGTGATAGGCATACTCGCGGTATCGACCGGGATATTTGCCTGCCTCTACTTCTCGGCGATAGGAGCGCTATGAACGAAAAAGTCATCGGATTTATCCGCCGCACCGTGATAGTACTTATTGCCGCGGCGATAGGCGTGTGTCTCGGATACATGGTGAGCAGTTACGAGACCCGCTTCATGCTCGGGCGGGAATATCAGGGCTCATACAAGGGCGTGGAGCTGTACACCTGCGGGGACGTGCGGCAGGAGTTTTACAGCGCTCATGTACAGATGCTTGACTATGCGCCCGAAGAGCTTCTGGCGGGCTGCGACAGGATATACTTCACGGGTGAGGGCATCTCGATACCGCTGAACGATTCGGGCTACAGTCAGGCTTTAGGACTCACACAGAACAGGGTCGTGTTTATATCCACCGAGACCTTCGGCGCGGACGTAGTGATGCACGAGCTGTTTCACACCTATGACAGCGCGAACGGTATGCTCTCGGCGAATTCCTCCGCTTTCCTGCAGGCGTTTGACAAGGAGCAGGGGAATATCCGCATAGCCGCGGGGCACAGCTCCATGCTTGCCTCGGAGTTTTTCGCGGAAGCGGGTGCCATGTATATCATCTCACCCTTCGAGCTCAGTCTCCGCGCTCCCGAGACATACGATTATTTCAACGCAATGCTCGCGCTTTACGAATAAAAGGACAACGGTACGGAACAGCAGTTCCGTACCGTTTTTTCAATATTCGGCACTCACCGTATAACCCTTATCCTTCCAGAAATCGAGCAGGCTGCCGAGCAGCTCCGCGTTGGTATGGGAGACCGCGTGCAGCAGGTATATCCCGCTGTGCGTGGAGCCCTCGATTTTAGCGAGAGCCTCGGCGGTATCGGTGTCGGCATCGGGGTCCCAGTCCGCGTAGGCGAACGACCAGAACAGGCTCGTGTAGCCGAGGTTATGCACGTCGTCAAGGGTACGCTCGGAGAATTCCCCCTTCGGAAATCTGAACAGCGTCATCTCATATCCGAAATTGTCCTTCACATATTCGTGCAGCTTGGTTATCTCCGCCCAGACCTCCTTCTGTGTGCAGTCGGGGAGGGAAGGGTGCGACCATGTGTGATTGCCTACTGTGTGACCCTCGTCGATCATTCTCTGCACAAGCTCGGGAGCGGTGCGGCAGTAGTCGTAGGTCACAAAGAAAACCGCCTTCACTCCCTTCTCCTTCAGAGTATCGAGAATGTCGTCGGTGTAGCCGTTCTCATAGCCCTCGTCGAAGGTAAGGCATATCTGCTTATCTCCCGCTGTCAGGAACCGCGCCCCGAGCTTCGCGTATTTTTCCTCCGCCCTCACCGCGTCAACGGGGCGGTTATCCGCGTCGCGCTCCTTGCCGAGCCCCCAGCCGATCTTGTCATTTTTCAGTGCGGTCTGCGAGATGTAAGACGAGGCAAAAGCCGCCTCGTCGGAAGTTATTGCCCCGGTGGTGTCGGAGGTACCCGTCACCATGCCGCCGTCCGTGACCTCTCCGGGTCTCACATCTCCGAGTGCGTCGGAGGTGGGACGTGTGCCGGTAGCTTCCGGCATATTTTCCGTGATATCCGCGTTGTCGTCATCGTTCACTATCCCGTCCTCGTCCGCGTCATATATGCCGTCGGGAGTTCCGTCCGTCACACGCGGCGCAGAGGTGGTGGTAGTGGTACCGGGGTTGTCTTTATTGCCTGCACAGCCCGCAAACGCGCATACAGCCGCAAGCAGGGCGCAGATCAGAAGTGCTGTTTTAAGCTTCATGATATATCATTTCCTTTCAGATGAATGCGGCTTTTTTCGCACCGCGAAATTATTATCTCCGAAAGTTAATGAAATATTCAAAAAATGTCGCTGGCGCTCGAGCCAGCGGCTGGCGCCGCCAAGGGAAGGAAGAGAATCCACTGTTCTCTGGAACCCGCCTTTGAATGCGCGCAATCGTTTTGTTGTCGCTTTTTATACGCGCGTCGTGCGCGTTTTTTGGCGACAACGTTCGCAGCATCG